>NZ_CP108442.1:6971177-7284762 GCF_041435355.1 Streptomyces sp. NBC_01276 | reverse complement strand
CCCGCTGCACCCCCGCGAATGGCGGACCCTGCGCACCTAGCCTCATCGGCCCGGCCCGCCTCGGCCGACGTCATCGACCGGTGCGAGCGGTCGAGCGGCGGCCGCCCCTGCTCCCGCTCCGGCTGCCGGAGTTCCATAACCGTTGCTGCCGGGTGGCAGCGGAACCCTCTATGCGCCTCGACTTCCTCATCCGGAGGGCCGGCACCACGCCGCCTCTCCTCGCCGGCCCCATCCGGTCGGCGAGGTGGTCCCGAGGACACGGCGTAGTTCGACCGCCCGGACACTCCGCACCGCCCGGTGCGGGGTTGGTTGTCCGGTTATGGGTAGTCTTCCCGGGTCAGTGCGGAGTCTCGTCGGGGTGGGTCATGGGTCGTCAGTCAGGTGTGCGCGGCGCGGCGGTGGCAGTGGCGGCCGTGCTGCTCGGTATCAGCGGATGCGGTGGGCCGGGGTCCTCCGGGGACGGCAAGACCGGGGGTACGCCCGGACCGGGCCCGGCCACCGGCGCGACCGGGAGCGCGAGCTCCGCCCCGCCGGCGCCCTCGGGGGCCGCCGGACAGCCGGCCCCCGCGGACGTGCTGCCCGGGATGGTCAGCGCGGCCGTCGCCCGGACCCGGCTGGCGGCGCTGACGACGGGCAAGCCCGGCACGATGGCCGGGTACAGCCGGGACAAGTTCACGCACTGGGCGGAGCAGGGCAACAAGTGCGACACCCGCGAGGTGGTCCTCAAGCGGGACGGCACCGACGTCACGCAGGACGCCGAGTGCCGGGCCCTGACGGGCCGCTGGAAGAGCCTCTACGACGGGGCGACCGTCACCGAGGCCGCGAAGCTGGACATCGACCACATGGTGCCGCTCGCCGAGGCCTGGCGCTCGGGCGCCGCCGCCTGGGACGCGGCCCGGCGCAAGGCCTTCGCCAACGACCTGACACGGCCGCAGCTGCTGGCGGTCTCGGCGTCCTCCAACCGCTCCAAGGGCGACCAGAGCCCCGAGCTGTGGCAGCCGACGGACAAGTCGAGCTGGTGCCAGTACGGGCGCGCCTGGACCACCGTCAAGTCCCACTACGGGCTGACCGTCACCGACGGCGAGAGGGCCGTGCTCACCACCATGATCGACACCTGCGCCTCGTGACCGGGCCCGAACGCACCTGGCAGGACGAGGTCCTCGCCGGTCCCGGCGGGGCCATGACCGACGAGGTCGGGGTCATCACGGGCCCGCTCACGCTGCGGACGACCGGCGGGGCGGACGGCACGGTCGGGTTCGCGGTCCAGTACACGGACGCGGACGAGTGGTACACGCTGACCGGCAGCCCGGTGGCCCACGGCGATCCGCACGCCCTGCACACCGCCGCGCTGCGCGCCATCCGCGCCGGCGGCGGGGCCGGGGCGCCCGCCCCGCCCCGCTGACCGGCCGCCCCGGCGCGAACCCGATGGCCCGCGAACGGCCTGGCTGACAGACTGGGCGGACGTGATCACTCCAGGAGGCACACCGATGGCTGACGCACCACAGACCCCGCAGGCGGACGGGGCACAGACGGACGGGGCCGCGGCGGACGTCCCGCAGGACGAGTCCCCGGCCGACGAGGCCAAGCGCAAGTTCCGCGAGGCGCTGGCGCGCAACGCCGCGAGCGCCCAGTCCCAGCAGTCGCACCAGAGCCGCGCGAAGGTGCAGGGCTCCAGCGCCGGCGCCGGGGGCAAGAACAAGAAGGTCCGCCGCAAGACCGGCTGACGCCGGGGGCCGGACCCTTCCCCGGCCCCGGCAGGCTCGACCCGGGACCGTCGGGGAGCGCGCCGGGGGCCGCCTGGAGCCCCGGGCGGCCCCCGGCGGCCGGCCGGCCACGGCGCGAATCATTGGGCCGCATGGGTGATCGGCGATAACCCCTGGACGCGGGGGCAGTTGATCAGGACGTCCCGCCGGGGACAGCTCATGCGACAGAAGGATCCACCATGCTCAAGAAGTTCATGGCCACCGCCGCGGTCACCGCCTCCGTACTGGGCACGGGCGCCCTCGCGGCCTCCCCGGCGATGGCGATCGGGAACGACAACGGCGTGAACACCGTCAACGGCAACGGCGCCTCGCAGGTCTACGGCAACCAGGAGACCAAGGGCGCGATGAGCCCGCAGCTCAGCGCGGTCCAGGGTTCACTGAACAAGCTCTGCATCGGCCTGCCCGCGAAGGTCAACGTGCAGTCGGTCCTCGCCGCCCTCAACATCGGCGTCCAGGACATCAACGTCCTGTCCAACCCGCAGAACCAGCAGTGCGCCGAGAACTCCACCCAGGCCAAGGGCGACGAGTCGCTGTCGCACATCGTGGACAACATCCCGGTCCTGTCCGGCAACCTGTCCGCCGGCAGCTGACCCCAGCGGCATCCGGAACGGCGTGACGGACACGGTCGTCACGCCGTTCCCGCGTTTCCGGAGTCCCGCACCAACCCGGAAACCTTTGGTCTAGACCTTGACAGGTCCAGACCATCTTCGCTTCAGTGGCGGTAGCCGTCGCCCCCCACCCCCCGCGACGACTCCCCCCACCTCAGGAGCAGTTACGTGATACGCGCCCTACGCCGCCGTACCCTCTCCCTCGCCGCGGCCGCAGCCGTGACGCTCGGCCTCGCCGTCGCCCTGCCCGCCTCGCCCGCCGCCGCGGCCCCCGCCTGCGCCTCGGCCTGGGCTTCCTCCGCCGTCTACACGGGCGGCGCGAGCGCCTCGTACAACGGCCACAACTGGCAGGCGAAGTGGTGGACCCAGGGCGAGACTCCCGGGACCACCGGCCAGTGGGGCGTGTGGTCGGACCAGGGTGCCTGCGGGGGCGGCGGGGGCACGGACCCCGACCCCGGCACCGGCAACCCCTCCGGCTTCGTGGTCAGCGAGGCCCAGTTCAACCAGATGTTCCCGAACCGGAACCCGTTCTACACGTACAACGGCCTGGTCGCGGCCCTGTCCGCCTACCCCGGCTTCGCCAACACCGGTGACGACACGGTCAAGCGGCGCGAGGCGGCCGCCTTCCTCGCCAACGTCTCCCACGAGACGGGCGGGCTGGTGTACGTGGTGGAGCAGAACACCGCCAACTACCCGCACTACTGCGACGCCTCCCAGCCCTACGGCTGTCCCGCGGGCCAGGCCGCCTACTACGGGCGCGGCCCCATCCAGCTGAGCTGGAACTTCAACTACAAGGCGGCGGGCGACGCCCTGGGCATCAACCTCCTCGCCAACCCCTACCTGGTCGAGCAGGATCCGGCGGTCGCCATGAAGACGGCACTCTGGTACTGGAACACCCAGAACGGCCCCGGCACGATGACCGCCCACGCCGCCATGGTCAACGGAGCGGGCTTCGGCGAGACCATCCGCTCCATCAACGGGTCCCTGGAGTGCAACGGCGGCAACCCGGCGCAGGTGCAGAGCCGGGTGAGCAAGTACCAGAGCTTCACGCAGCTGCTGGGCGTCACCCCGGGCAACAACCTCGGCTGCTGACGCGGACCCCGCGGGCACCGGGCGGGTCGCGCCCCGGGGCGTGACCCGCTCAGTGCCCGCGCAGCGCGGTGGCCAGCTGGGCGCGGGAGCGGACGTCCAGTTTCTGGTAGATCCGGGTGAGGCGGGCCTCCACCGTCTTCACGCTCAGGAAGAGCTTCGCCGCGGCCTCCTGGTTGCTGGCTCCCCCGCCGACGAGCAGCGCCAGTCTGGCCTCCGCCTCGGTCAGGGCCGCCACCGCGGGGCGCGGGGCGGCGGTCTCGGCCGGGCTCTCGCGGGCGAGGCCGAGCCAGGGCTTGGCCCCGGCCCCCGCGAAGACCTCGGCCGCCGCCGACAGGGCGGCACGGGCGGGGGCCCGGCGCCGGCGCCGGCGTTCCACCCGGGCCAGCGCGAGGAGCGTGCGGCCCTGTTCCAGGGGCAGCCCGAGGGCCCCGAACCGCTGCGCGGTCAGCTCCAGCAGGGCGACGGCCGGTTCCGGTTCGCCCTGTGCCGAACGGCACAGGGCCCGGGCCCGGTCCAGGGCCGCGATCACCGTGGTCCGCCCCAGGGAGCGGGCCACGGGGGTGACCCGGTCGAGCAGTTCCCCGGCCCCGACGGGATCGTCGGCGGCGACCAGGGCCTCGGCGAGCTCCCCGTGCCAGCGCAGGACCGAGGGGTCCACCACCTGCTGGGCCTCCTCCAGCGCGGCGACCCGGCTCAACGTGGCGACGGCCTTCGCGGCCTCCCCGGTGGCCAGTTCGACGGTGCCGAGGGCGTACAGCGCCCGGGACAGGAAGACCTGGTCCTGTTCCTCCTCGGAGGCCTGGATGCCCCGGCGGGCGTATCCGGCGGCGCGGGCGAAGCTGCCGGCCGCGGCCTCGGCCGTCGCGGCGACGTACCAGGCCGGTCCGGGTGACAGGCCCGCCTCGATGGTCAGCTCCAGCGCGCGGCGGGCGTGCGCGGACCCGGCGACGCAGCGGCCGCGCCGCAGTTCCACCTCGGTGAGGCTGCGCAGCACCTCGAAGACGTCCTCGGCCGATCCGGTGCGCTGCACGGCGGGCAGCAGGACGAGGAGCTGACGGCGGGCGTCGGCGAGCCGGTCGTCGAAGAGGGCGTGGCGGACGGCCAGGTACTGGGGCGCGTTGCGCATCCCGAGGGGGACCTCGGGGGCGGGCAGGGAGAGGGCCTCGGCGAGGATGTCCTCCGCGTCGGGGTCCCCGAGGATGCGGCCCATGCGGGCCCGTACGGTCAGGGCCATGGCCTCGGCGACCTGGTCCCCGCCGGCCTTGGCGAGGGCGCCCGCCTCGGCGGCGGCGTCGCGGGAGCGCAGGGGGTCGCCGTCGCCGATGTTGTGCTTCCAGGCGATCCGCAGCAGGACGGCGGCCCGCAGCGAGGGGTCGCCCGCGGCGTCGGCCAGGGCGTGGGCGATGGTCTCGTCGGCGTCGGCGAGGGCCTGCCCGGCGGCGTCGATCACGGCGAGCCGGGCGCGCACCCGCTGGGCGGGCGAGGCGTCACGGGCGAGGACGGCGCGGGTGGCGCGGCGGGCGAGGTCGGCGCGGCCGGCCCAGCCGGCGTCCTCGGCGGCGGCGACGAGCCGGGCGAGTTCCTCGCGGGGCAGGGCGAGGGGGGTGCGTTCGGCGGCCAGCAGACCGAGTTCGGCGGCGAGGGCCCGCTGGCCCCTGCGCCGGCACGCGGCGGCCGCGTCGGTGATCCGGTCGGCGAGGTCCGCGTCGGGGGTGTCGACGGCCAGCGCGCGGTGGCGTACGGCCTGGACGGGGTCGTCGACGGCGGCGGCGAGGGCGGCGTGTCCGGCCGCGCGCTCCGGCCAGCCGGCGTCGGCGGCCAGGGCGGTCGGCAGGGCGCCGGCCGTGAAGGTGACGGCGCCGTCCTCCCCTACGGTGACCAGCGCGGCCCGTTCGGCCTCCGCGAGTTCCGCTTCGGCATCGGGGCGTCCGGCGCGGCGCAGCAGCGCGGTGGTGGGGCGGGCCGCGAGGGCGGCGAGGAGCAGGGTCCGCCGGGCGCGGGCGGGGGCTTCGGCGAGGAGCCGGCGGGCGACCTCGCGGGCCTGCCCGGAGACCGGCGGGGTGTCCGCGTGGTGGGCGGCGCCGCCCGGTCCGCCGCAGGCCTCCGCGAGGGAGTGCCCGAGGGCGAGGGCGAGCCGCGGGTTGCCCCCGCTGGCCTGGTGGACGCGGCCGGCGAGGCGGGCGGGCAGGCCGTGGCGGAGCAGGAGCTCGGCGACCTGGTCGGCACCGAGCGGGGGGACGCGGACGACGGGGGTGCCGGGGCCGCAGAGGGGTTCGGCGACGGGGGTGCCGCCCTGGACGCATTCGGCGACGAGGACCCGTACGCGGGGCGGGGTCAGGCGCAGGACGAAGCGGAGCAGGTCGGTGCTCTCGGCGTCGAGCCACTGGGCGTTGTCGAGGACGAGCAGGACCGGGCCCGGGACGGACAAGGTGCGCAGGACTTCGACGACGGCGAGGCGCAGGGCGACGTGGTCGCGGCCCGCTCCGGGGGCGTCGGCCTCGCGGCGGAGCAGGGCGATGGCGGTGCGCTGGGGCCCGGCGAGGCGTTCGAGGGCGGAGCGGGGGACGGAGGCGAGCAGGGTGGCGGCGGCTGCCTCGGGTATCGCCTGGTCGGCGGCTTCGGGGGCGAGCCGCAGGACGGTTTCGCGCCGGCCCGCGGCGGCGGCCGCGACGGCGCGCGCCACCTCGGTCTTGCCCGCTCCGGCGGGTCCGGTGAGCACGGCCCTGCCGTGCGTGGTCAGCGCACGGTGGACCGCCTCGATGAGTTCGCGTTGTCCGACGTTGGTGTGTCCCACCCCGGTGTCAGCGTGCCCCGTCGCCGCCACGCACAGCCACCAGCCTTTCGCGCCCCAGTTCTGTGCCTTTCCTGTGAGACGCGACAATACGAGGTCAGCCGCCGGACGGACCCGGATTGTGACGCAGAATTCAGTGGGTGGACAGGAAAGCACGGCGGGCCTGCCGGTACGGGAGGTACCGGCAGGCCCGCGTGCTGGGATTTGGTCCGTACCATCGGTCCGTCAGAACGGAGTTGGGGGGCTCCGTCGAGGACCTGGACCGGTCAGAAGCCGAGGCTCCAGGAGTCGATCTTGCCGGTGTCGCCGCCGGCGTTGTCGTTCACCCGCAGCTTCCAGGTGCCGTTCGCGACCTCGGAGGAGGCGTTGACGGTGTAGGTCTGGCTGATGTTGGCGGTGCCGCCGCCGGCCCGGTTGTGGAGCGTGTAGACGGAGCCGTCGGGGGCGACCAGGTCGACCTTGAGATCACCGATGTAGGTGTGCACGATGTTCACGCCGACCTTGAGGGTGGCCGGGGCGTTGCCGGTCACTCCGGAGACGGTGATCGGGCTCTCCACGGTGGTGTTGTCACCGATGGCGACGTCCGCGGTGTTCTCGAACGCCGGGGTGGCGGGGGTGGACGTCACGGCGTTCACGGTCGCGGCCGCGTCCGCGAGGCCGGCGCCGCAGCCGCCGGTGCAGGTGCCGGCGAGCGGACGGGCGTTGGCCTTGATGGCCGCCTCGACCTGGGCCGGGGTCAGCGACGGCTTGGCGGCGACGAGCAGCGCGGCGAGGCCCGCGACGTGCGGGGCGGCCATGCTGGTGCCCTGGTACGGCTTGTAGATCTCGGCGCCCGGCGTGGTGGTGCCGGCGTTGAGGGAGGAGAGGATGCCGTTCTCGGGGGTGGTGACGGTGCCGGGCGTGTCGGTGGCGCGGCGGGTCTCACCGCCCGGGGCGGCGACGTCGATGATCGCGCCGAAGTTGGAGTAGAAGGAGCGGTCGCCGGTGCGGTTGGTGGCGGCGACGTTGATCACGTTGTTGCAGCTGGAGGGGGAGAACCCGGCCGCGTCCGCGTTGCTGTTGCCTGCGGCGACCACGACGGTGGTGCCGCGGGCGACGGCCGCGTTGATGGCGTTCTGGTAGGTGGCGGTGCAGGCGCCGGAGCCGCCGAGGCTCATGTTGATGACCTTGGCGGGGGTGGCGTTCGCCGGGACGCCGGCGACGGAGCCGCCCGACGCCCAGGTGATGGCGTCGACGATGTCCGAGGTGGCGCCGCCGCACTTGCCGAGCACGCGGACCGGCTGGATCTTGGCGTTGTAGGCGATGCCCGCGACGCCCTTGGCGTTGTTGGCGGCCGCGGCGATGGTGCCCGCGACGTGGGTGCCGTGCCAGGAGGAGTCGCTGGCCTTGGAGCCGGTGCCGCACTCGCCCGCGGCGCTCCAGTCACCCTGGTCGGCGGGGTTGTTGTCGCGGCCGTTGCCGTCGCGGGCGGCCGTCGAGCTGCTGATGAAGTCGTAGCCCGCGACGATGTTGGGCGCCACGTCGGAGTGGGCGACGTAGCCGGTGTCGATCACGGCGACGGTGACGCCGGACCCGGTGGTCTTGTCCCAGGCGGCGGGCACGTTCATGCCGGCGGTGGGCTCGAAGAGGTCCCACTGCTTGGCGTACTCGGTGTCGTCGGGGGTGCTCATCGCGTAGGCGCGGGAGTCCGGCTCGACGTAGGCGACGTCGGGGTCGGCACGGAACTGGGCCATCACGTCGGCCGCTTCGGCGGGGGCGACGGATCCACCGAGGTTGACGAGGGCGGCTCCGGTGCCGAGGCGGCGGTCGAACTTCGCCTTCTTGCCGGCCTTCTTGCCCTTGGCCGCGGCGTCGTCGGCTGCGGCGGTGTTGGAGCTGGCCTCGGAGGCGGTGGACTTGTATCCGACGATCAGGTTCTCGACCGGGGCGGCGGCGGGCGCGGCGGGGGCCGCGGCGGCCGGGAGGGTGCGGGCCGGGTCGTTCCCCCCGGTCACGGCCACGGAGGCGGTGGCGGAGCCCGCCAGCAGGGTGACGGAGATGGCCGCCACGGATATGAGCCGACGTCTGGATGCGTGCACGGTGTTCCCCTTCGCGGGCCGGTTCCGGGCAGGCCGGAGCGGCCGGTCGGTGCAGTGTGGGAGGTGATCGGCGGCCGCGGCGCCGGGGGCGGGCTGGTCAGGCCCGCTCCGGCCGCCGCCGCACGCCGCGTCGTCCGGCCGCGACGGTGGGACCGGACAACTGCGTACCCGCGATCCGCGCGTCCGCGTAGGGCTTCACACCATGTGGGGTTGGTGCGGGGGCCGTTCGGGATGCGGAAGATCGCCGGTGGGCAGACAGTAGGCAACGCGGGGGTGAACCCGATACGGGGAAAACCCTTGTCCGGACCCTGTCGGCCCCCCCTCCCCCGCCCCGTCCCCTCCCCCGCCGCGCCCCGGGGACGCCGCGGGTCACCTGGGGTTGAGCCTGCGGAAGTGGGTCCAGCTGGTCTCGTTCGGCTCGGTCCACTTCTCGGGGGCGCGGGCGAACTCGGGGTGGCGGGCCGCGATGTACGCGCGGGTGCGCTCGGGCACCTCGGCGTAGGAGCCGAGTTTCACGCCGCGGCAGTGGAAGGTGAGGCCGCCGGGGCGTTGTCCCTGCTCCATCCAGGGCAGCCAGGGCGACTGGCGGGTCCAGGACATGGTGGCGGGCACGCTCGGGGCGTCGCCCGCGAGGGCGGCGGCGGGGGTGAAGAACTGGAAGAGTTCCAGGGCCCGGTAGGTGTCGTCGGCGGAGTTCAGCGGGTAGTCGGCCACGGGCAGCGGGGAGGGGTAGGAGAGGGGGATCTCCAGGCTGAAGCAGACCTGGTCGCCGAGTTCGGTCCGGGGGACGGGGAAGGGCCGCCACCTCTGGTTGGCCGGGTCGTTCCAGACGTGGACGACGGTCTTGCCCTGCCAGGTCTCGAGGATCTCGCGCGTGCCCGGGTCGAGGTAGAAGGCCGCCTCCCGGGAGAGCATGCGGTATCCGCCGGCCCCGCCGTCCTCGGCGTTCTCGGTCTCCAGGCGTGCGACGTTGACGCCCTCGAAGCCGAAGAGGCGGCGGTAGGGCTCGCCGGGGGCCCAGGAATGGACGTCGCCGGACCACCAGTAGGTGACCTCCTCGCCGTCGAGGGAGACGCGGGTGCGGGCCAGGGAGTGCAGGAGCTCTTCCGGTGTCATACGGCAAACTCTGCGCGGCCCGGGTGCGGCCCGACAAGGACCGGACGGGCCAACTCACCGGGGCCCCGGTGCCCGTGGGGCGCGGGACGGAGGGCGGCTCCGGGGCACGGACCGCTCCGCGCCGGGGAGGGGCCGGCGCCCTGAGCCGCGATGCCGTACGACCCGTACGAGCCGCGGCGCCGGCCCTCGTAGGGATGCCCGGTTGACGGCCGTGCCGGGCACCGGCAACCGTGACCGCCATGGGCAACGAACACCGACTGCTGGCGCTGCTCGTCTGCCTGGTGCTGGGCACCGGGCTGACGGCCGCCGTGCTGGGCGCCACCCGGGCGGCCGGATCCCGTCAGACCTCCGTGGCGGGCGCCACCGTGGACATACGCGAGGTCGCACCCGGCCCGCGGGGGCCCGCCCCGGCCGGGGCCGCGGGCTCGCCCGGCTCGGTGACGGTGGACTGCGGGCGCAACGAGGAGGGCCACTGGAACGAGGACAACCTCGTGGTCTCGCCGGGACTGCGGGCGGGCGCCCACCACACCCACGCCTACGTGGGGAACCTCTCCACGGACGCCCTGTCGACCGACGCCTCGCTCGCCGGGGCCGCCACGAGCTGCGCGGGCGGCGACCGCTCCACCTACTACTGGCCGGTGCTGCGCCGGGTGGACCGCCCGGGGAGCGGGGCGCACGAACACTCGGCCGGGCACGGCAACACCGGGGAGATCCTGCCCGAGGCCTCCGTGACCGTGGAGTTCCGCGGCAGCCCGGTGAGCAAGGTGGTTCCGATGCCCCGGTTCCTGCGCGCGATGACCGGCGACGCCGTCGCGTACACGGCGGGGGCGCGCGCCGACGTCCGGGCCCGCTGGGGCTGTTCGGGGTTCCCCGACCGGTCCACCACCGACTACCCGCGCTGCCCGGCCGGCTCCCTGGTCACCCGTACGCTCGTCTTCCCCAGCTGCTGGAACGGGCTGGACACCACCGCCCCCGACCACCGCTCCCACCTGCTGTTCCCCTCCCCGGGGGGCGTGTGCCCGCAGGGCACCTTCCCGGTGCCCGAGCTGCGCCTGTCGCTGGCCTACGCGGTGGCCCCGGGCGTGCCGATCGCGCTGGATTCCTTCCCGGAGCAGCGGCACAGCCCGCGGACCGACCACGCGATGTTCGTCGACGTGATGACGGACGCGCAGATGGACGCGGTCGTCGCCTGCCTCAACGAGGGACGGGACTGCCGGACCTGAGTGACGTACGTCACGTGAACCGGACGTGCGCCCGGGGCGTGTTCCGACCGCACCAGGTAACACCAGGCGGACGGAGAGGGTGAGATGGCCGGACCACTGTGGCCCCGCACTCGGCGGGGCTCGACCGACGAGGCACTGATCAGGTCGGTCTACGAGGAGCACGGCAACGCCCTGCTCGCGTACGCCACCCGGCTGACCGGGGACCGGGCCGCCGCCGAGGACGTCGTGCAGGAGACGCTGATCCGGGCCTGGAGGCATTCCGAGGTCCTGGTCAACGGGAAGGGCTCGGTGCGCGGCTGGCTGCTCACGGTGGCCCGCAACATCATCACGGACCGGTACCGCGCCAAGGCCGCCCGGCCGCCGGAGGTCTCCGGTGCTGCGGCCGCTCCCCCGGTCGAGGGGGACCACGCGGACGCGGTGGTGGACACCATGACGGTGCTCGGCGCGCTGGACCGGCTGACGCCGGAACACCGGGACGTGCTGACGGAGTTGTACTACCGCGAGCGCAGTGTGGCCGAGACCGCAGACCGCCTCGGCATTCCCGCCGGTACGGTCAAATCCCGCTCGCACTACGCGCTCAAGGCCCTGCGCGAGGTGTTCGCGGACGGCACCGGGGACGGCGCCGGGAACAGACGATCAGGCCGGCCGCCCCAGCAGCCCGGCGGACTGCGGGAGGTGGTGGCGTGAACCGGCAGCGGCACGAGGAGGAACTGCTCGGCCCTTACGTGCTCGGTGTCCTGGACGAGGACGACGTACGGCGTGTCGAGGAGCACGTCGGCGATTGTGTGCGGTGCCGTGAGGAGGTGGCCGCGTTGCGCGAGATGGAGGGCGTACTGGGCGAGGTGCCCGAGGAGGCGTTCCTCGAAGGGCCTCCGCAGGGCGGCGATCTGCTGCTCCAGCGGACCCTGCGGCAGGTGCGCGGGGAGCGGGCGGCCTCCGCGCGGCGCCGGGTGGGGCTGGCGGGTCTTGCCGTGGCGGCGTCGCTCGCGGCCGTGTTCTGGGCCGGAACGCAGCTGGGCGGGGACCGGGAGCAGGTCGGGGCGCTGCCCCCGCCGCCGTCCCCGACCGCGTCGGCGGTGCCCTCGGCGCCCGTACCGGGGACCAGGGTGGCCTCCGCGACGGACCGGGGCACCGGGGCGCGGATGAACGTGCAGGTGACGCCCGCGGCGAAGTGGGTGCGGGTGCACGCGGCGGTGACCGGGATCCCGGCGGGCGAGCGGTGCCGGCTGGTGGTGGTCGCCAAGGACGGTACGCGCTCCACCGCGGGCGGCTGGGTCGTGGGCACGGCCGAGCACGGTGAGGGCAAGGGGGCGTCGCTGGACGGCTCCGCGGCCGTGGACCCGGCGAACGTCAGGGAGGTCCTGGTGGAGAACGAGTCCGGCCGGACGTTCGTGTCCGTCCCGGTGTAGCGGGGGCACGCCCGGGAAGCGGGCCTTCGGGCCCGCCGTGCCGGGGTCCGGGAGCATCGCCCGCTCCCGGACCCCGGTCCCGCGTCACCGCGCCGATTCCGCCGGTCCGCTCACCGCTCCTCGGTGCGGCGGGCCGTTCACGGGTTGTGGAAGCGGGCTTCGGGCGCTTCGGCGGAGGGTCCGTCGAGGGCCGGGGCGGGCCGTCCCTTGAGGTGGAGGTCCAGGAAGGCCGTCACGTAGCGCCGGGTCAGCTCGACGGCGCGGGATCCGGCGAGGGGGGCCTCGGGGTGGGGCAGGCCGAGCTGGTCCCGCAGGGCCGGGAAGTCGGTCGCTCCGAAGTGGTCGGTGCCGTCGAGGGTGATCCAGCGCTTCCAGCCGTCGAAGTGCGGCCACGGGCCGGACCAGCTGCCGGGGGCGTCCCCGGGCACGCTGGCGGCGGAGCCCAGCAGCATGAAGGGCCGGCCGCCGATGCCCGCCGCCGGGTAGGGCTCGGGCAGGGTGCCGTCCATGTCGATGCCCGCGCGGATCCGCGGGTCGGCTGCCATCGCGGGCAGGGCCGTGGCTCCGCCGATGGAGTGGCCGGCCATGGCGATGCGGGACGGATCGATGAGATCCGCGTTCTTCCAGGCCGGATGACGCCCGGTCAGGCGGTCGAGCAGGAAGGAGGTGTCGCGGGCGCGGACCTCGGTGACGGCCTCGCGGCCGCCGGGGCCCTGGGTCTGGTCGCAGGCCAGGCAGGTGAGGATGCGGCCGCCCGGGAAGGCGGTGGCGGCGCTCTCGTACGCGTGGTCGACGGCGGCCACCACGTAGCCGCGGGAGGCGATCTCCTCGGCGAGGGAGCTGAGGGTGGCGCGCGGGACGGTGAAGCCGGGCGAGAGGACGACGAGCGGGTAGCGGCCCCGGACGGGCCGGGCGTCGGTGCGGGCGTGCGCCCGGGTGGCGGCGAAGACCGCCGGGTCGATGACCTTGTCCAGGTCCCTGTCGGCGAGGATCAGGCGGGCTTCCTCGGTGCTCAGGTACGGCGCGGGTGCGCGCCCGGTGCCGCGCTGCGCCGGATAGCGCAGGGTGACCATCAGCTCGCGTGGCCCGGAGTGGGCCCAGGGATCGGTCCGGCTGCGGTCGACCAGGTGGAGGTCCTCCTGGCCGACCGCGAACCGGCCGGTGGCCGACGGCAGTTCGAGCGCCGCGCGCTGGGCTTCCGAAGCGGCCGGTGCCGCCTGCGCGGCGGAGGCGGCTGTGATCGGGAGCGGCAGCAGCAGGGCTAACAGGGCGGCGGCGGCCGCGGTGCGGCGGCGTGTGGTGTTCATGACGCCGAATCTAGTCCGCGGCCGGTCACCCGGCGTCAGCTGGTGGTGGTATCCCGGGTCAGACCGTGGTAGCAGAGAGCCTCACGGGCAGGTCGTGGAGGTCGTTCTGGGTCAGGATCGGCTTGTTGCGCAGCTCCGCGCGGCCGACGGCCAGGCTCAGGTCCGGGAAGCGGGCGTAGAGGGCCGGCAGGGCCACCAGGGCCTCCAGGCGGGACAGGGCCGCGCCGGGGCAGACGTGCGGGCCGTGGCCGAAGGAGATGTGCCGGTTGGGGGTGCGGGTGATGTCGAACTCCCCCGCGGTCTCGCCGTGCTGGGCCTCGTCGCGGCCCAGGGCGCCGAAGGACACGATCAGGCCCTCCCCCTTCGGCAGGATCCGGTCGCCGACCTCGATGTCCTCGGTGGCGAAGCGGATGAGGACGTGCGAGGTCGGGGTGGACCAGCGCAGGGTCTCCTCGATGACGTTCTCCCAGGGGACCTCCCCCGCGAGGACGCGTGCGCGCTGTTCGGGGTGGGTCTCCAGGGCGACGACGGCGTTGACGATCAGGCTGATGGTGGTTTCGTGGCCCGCGGCGACCATCAGCTGGAGGGTGTTGGTGATCTCCTCGGTGCTGAGGTGGTCGCCGTCCTCGGAGGCCGCGATCAGGGCGCTGGTGAGGTCGTCGCCCGGGGTCTCGCGCTTGGACTCCACGATGCGGGAGAAGAGCGCGCCGAGGTCCGCCATCATCCGGGGGACCTCCTCGGGCAGGGTCTGGGTGGAGAAGAACTTCTCGAAGAGCGCCTTGAGCCGGGGGTGTTCGGCGGCGTCGACGCCCATCAGCTCGCTGATGACGTTCATCGGGAGCGGGTAGGCGAAGTGCGCCTTCAGGTCGACGCTCTCGCCGGCCGGGAGGGTGGCCAGCTTGTCGAGCATCTCCGAGGTCAGGGCCTCGATGCCGGCGCGCAGCTTCTCCACCCGGCGCACGGTCAGGGCCTGGGCGACCAGGGTGCGCAGGCGGCGGTGCTCCTCGCCGTCGACGGTGAGCATGGAGCGGCCGGGGTTGGCGAGGCCGATCAGCGGCCAGTCCAGGGGGATGTCGCCGCGCTGCCAGGCCCCCCACACGTTGATGTCCTTGACCACTCTGGGGTCGGTGAGCAGTCTCCTGGCCTCGGCGTGGTGCGTGACGGCGTACACGCCGACGCCGCCGGGCAGCACGACGGGAACCAGCGGGCCCGCGGCGCGCAGGGCGGCGCTCTCGGCGTCGAGGTCGGCCACGAACGGGTCGAGGACGAGGGGGGCGGGGCCGGTGTGGTCGATCGGGCAGGTCATCGGGTGGCTCCAAGAGCGGGGGTGGGAGTGAAGGTCACGGGGAGCGCGGTCAGTCCGCGCAGCCACGGCGAGGGGCGCCGGGTGAGCTCCTCGGCGGGGCCGGCCAGGTCGACGTCGGGGAGCCGGTCGAGGAGGACCTCGATGCCGGTCCGCGCGATGACCTCGGCGACCTCCTGGGCCGTGAAGGGGCAGCGGTGTTCGCCGTGGCCGAAGGAGAAGAAGGCGTTGTTCCCGCCGGTGAGGGCGCCCGCGTCGGTGCGGACGTTCGGGTCGCCGTTGGCGGCGGCCAGGCCCAGCAGGACCAGGTCGCCGCTGCCGATGCGCTGTCCGCCGAGCTTGGTGTCGCGGGTGGTCCAGCGGCCGGCGACGTTCTGGGTCGGGGTGTCCTCCCAGAGCACTTCGTTCATGGCTTCGCCGACGCTGTGGCGGCCGCCGGCCAGGGAGGCGGCGAACCGGTCGTCGGTGAGCATCAGGCGCAGCGAGTTGCCGATCCAGTCCGCGGTGGGCTGGTGGCCGGCGGCCATCATCACCATCAGGTCCTGGGCGACCTCGTCGAGGGTGAAGCCGGCGGTGTTGGCCAGCATCCGGGAGGCGACGTCGTGACCGGGTTCGGCGGCCTTGGCGGCGAGCAGCGCGTACATCGACTCGCCGAGGTGGCGCTGGCCGTCCAGGGCGCCCTCCCGCCCGTTGATCATGTCGTTCATGGCGGTGACGAGGCCGGGGCCCTGGGCGTCGGAGAAGCCGTAGACGCGGGCGAGGACGCGCAGCGGAAGGAGCATGGCGTACTCGCCGACGATGTCGCACTCGCCCCTGCCGCACAGCTGGTCGATCAGCTCGTCGGCGAAGCGTTCGGCGTGGCCCTTGAGTTCGAAGGGGTCCACGGCCTCCAGGGCGTCGGAGATCACGGCGGCGCGTTCGCGGTGGCGTTCGCCGACGGTGTAGAGGATGGACGGCTGCTTGCGGCCGATCATCGGGAGCAGGGGCCAGTCGGCGGGGATGCGGTCCCACTGGTTCCACAGGTCGGAGTCGCGCGAGAAGAGCTGGGGGTCGCTGGTGACCTGGTGGAGTTCGCGGTAGCCGAGGACCAGCCAGGCCGGGACGTCGCCGTCGAGGACGACCGGGGCGACGGCGCCGTGGTCACGGCGCATTTCCCGGTACAGCTCGGTGGGTTCGGTCTGGAAGCGGGGGCCGCCGAGGTAGACGGGCTGGGGCTCGGGGGTGGTCACGGGGTGGGCTCCGGGATCGGGGGCTGGAGGGCCGTCTGGGGGTGTCGTGCGCGCTGGAGGTGCCGGAGGTGTTCGACGAGGGAGATCAGCACGTGCTTGCTGGACTCGCGGGAGCGGGCGTCGCAGAACAGCAACGGCACCTCGGGCGGCAGATCGAGGGCGCCGCGGACCTGCTCCGGGGTGTGGGTGGGGCCGCCGAAGTCGTTGCAGGCCACGACGAAGGGCGTGCCGTGGTGTTCGAGGCGGTCGATGGCGTACCAGGAGTCCGCGAGCCGACGGGTGTCGACGAGGACGACCGCGCCGAGGGTGCCGGAGAACAGCCGGTCCCACAGGAACCAGAACCGCTCCTGGCCGGGGGCGCCGAAGAGGTAGAGCACGTTGTGCGCGTCGAGGGTGATGCGGCCGAAGTCGAAGGCGACCGTGGTGGCGGTCTTGGCGTTGATGCCCTCGGTGTCGTCGACGGCCTCACCGGCCTTCGTCATCGTCTCCTCGGTGTTCAGCGGGCGGATCTCGCTGACGGAGCGGACCATGGTGGTCTTGCCGACGCCGAAACCGCCCACGATGACGATCTTGAGACCGTTGTCGGCGGTGCTGCTGAGGGCCTGACGGGGTTCGCCCGGGTCAGAGGTTGCGGAGTCCAACGAGCACCTGCTCCAGGATGTCGAGGTCGGGAAGGCGGTACGTCGAGGCGCGGGGGTGCCGAGCGCTGATGCGGCCGGTGCCGTGGAGGTCGGCGAGGAGGATCCGGACGATCGACACCGGCAGGCCCAGCTCGGCCGCGATCTCGACGACCGCCGTCGGGAAGCGGGACATCCGCAGGATCGCGGCGTGCTCGGACTGCATGCCGGGCACCGGATCGCATTCGGCGACGATCAGGGTGACCAGGTCGAACGCGTCGGAACCGGAGCTGCTGCGGCCGCCGGTGAGGGTGTAGAGCCGGTCCGGGGAGTCGTCCCGGCCCGGCCTGCCGCGGCTCATCCCCGGGGCCTGGCGATCAGATGCTCGCTCAGCTGCTCCACCAGTTCGGACATGTTGTGGCCGACGAGGCCCGCGTCGGCGTCGTCGGCGGCGACGAGGGCGAGGTGCGCGCCCTCGCCGGCCTCGACGATGAAGAGGATGCCGCCGTAGAACTCGGCCATGGCGGAACGGACCCCGCCGCTGCCGTCACCGAACTCGATGGACGCCCCGTGGGACAGGCTCTGGATGCCCGCGGCGATCGCCGCGAGCTGGTCGGCCTGGTCGACGGAGAGCTCGGGGGTGCGGCACAGCTTGAGGCCGTCGCGGGAGAGCACGAGGGCGTGCCGGGCGCCGGGGGTGCGCTCCAGGAGACCCTCCAGGAGCCAGCTGAGCGTCTCGTCGGTGGTGGAGCCGGTCATGGGGTGTTGCCTTCCGGGTGCGTGGGTGTCGAGGGCTGCTGCGCCGAGGTGCCGCGCACGGCCTGGCGGAAGCTGCCGAAGCGGGCGGCGGACTGGGAGGCGCTGCCGGGGGTGGCCCGGGTACGGGCCGCCGCGCCGGCGGCGTCGGGTCCTTCGGGGTGGGCGGCGGCCAGGGTCCGGCCGCGCCGCCGCTGGGGCAGTCCGCTCTCGCCGAGCACCGGGGTCGTACCGGTGGTTTCGGGGTCGTGGGTGGTGTCCGCGCCGTCGTGGACCGGCTCGGGCTCCGGGGCGGGCGCCTGCGCGGGCGCGGCGGCGGCCCGGGGACCGGGCTCGGGGGCGCTGATCAGCGGCGGGGCGGGGACGGGTTCGGCCGGGGTGCGGCTGATCAGGTCCTGCGGGAGCATCATCAGCGCGCCGGTACCGCCGCGCGCGGAGGGCCGGAAGGAGACCGTGAGCCCGTGCTTGCGGGCGAGGCGGCCGACGACGGCGAGGCCGAGGCGGGTTCCGGAGAGTCCGGCCAGGTCCAGGGACTCGGCGGTGACGGCCTGTTCGGCACGGCTCAGCTGGATCTCGCTCATGACGAGGCCGCTGTCCTCGACGGTGATGACGATCCCGGCGGGCACCTCCTCCACGTAGACGTGGACCTCGGCGGTCGGCGGCGAGAAGTTCGCCGCGTTGTCGAGGAGTTCCGCGAGGGCGTGCATGACGCCCTCGGCGGCGTGTCCGGCGACGGCCGCCTCGCAGGTGGAGTGCAGGCGGACGCGCTGGTAGCCGCCGATGCGTCCCATCGCGCCGCGCAGGATCGATTCCATGACGATCGGCCTGGCCCAGCGGCGGCCCGAGCGGGCTCCGGTGAGGACGGCGATGGAGTCGGCGAGGCGGCCCGCCTGGGCGGTGCGGTGGTCGAGGTGCAGCAGGTCGCCGAGGACTTCCTCGTCGGCGTGCCTGTGCTCCATCTCGCGCAGGTCGGCCAGCATTCCGGTGGCGAGCGCCTGCATGCGGCCGGCCGCGTTGGCGGCGGCGGCCATGGCGGCGGCCCGTCCGGACCGGGCCAGGCGCAGTTCCTCGGCCAGTCGTTCGCCGGTGGCCCGGTGGTCGGCGGCCATGCTGTCGAGCTCGGCGGTGTGGGCGGCCGTCAGCCGGTCCAGTTCGGCGGCGCGGGCGGTGGTCAGGTGGTCCATCTCGGCGGTGTGCGCCGCGACGAGCCGGTTCCGCTCGGCGGTGCGGGCCGCCGTCTCGCGGGCCGCGTCGGCGGTGAGCCGGGCGATGTGCGCGTCGCGGTCGGCGATGTCACGGGTGACCTCGGAGAGCCGGCCGCGCAGCTGCCGGGCGCTGCGCGCCCACCAGGTGACGGCGCAGGCGGCCACGGCGAGGAGGAGTGATCCGGAGGCCGAGAACCATCCCAGGGGAACCTGGATGGATGACGGGGCCGCGGCCACCGCCGCCATGGAGAAAGTACCTGTGGCCGCCGCGGTGACGAGCAGCGCGAGCGCGGAGGGGCGAAGGGGGGAGGGCGACGCCGTCATTAGTCAAAGCCTCAAACCGGGCGTAAATGGAAGAGAGGGTTCCTGTGGCAACGAGGCACAACTATAAGAGGATTGCTGATCGTTTAGGAAAGCTCTTGTCGAATATCACGCTCTGTAGCGCCCACTAAGGCTGTATCTGGAGCGGTTTCGGGGCTATGCCATGGCATCCTGTGACGTCACAGCTCGCCGGACGGGATCGGCGGAGGGGCGTCCGGGGAATATGGGGAAGGTCATGAGGCTCTGCTTCCTGGTGGAAGAGCACTACCGCCGTGACGGCATGCCGAACGAGGTGATCCGGCAACTGACCGCATGGGGACACCGGGTGGACGTGGTCCGTCCGGGAGGCTCCCTGCTGCGCATGGACGAGGTCGTGCGCTCGGGCGCCCACGACGCGTGGGTGCTGAAGACCGTGTCCGGCGGACCGGGGCTCACCCTCCTCGAAGCGGCGGCCGCCGCCGGCATGACCACGGTCAACGACGCCCGCGCGATCCGCGGCGTACGGGACAAGGCGCTGGCCGCCGCCATCGGCAGCGCCCGGGGCCTGCCCCAGCCGCAGACCTACGCCGTCGCCCGGCCCGAACTCCTCGCGGAGATACCCGACAGCGCGTACCCGCTCGTCGTCAAGCCCGCCGACGGCAGCTCCGGGCGGGGAGTGCACCTGCTGGCCTCACCGGACCGGCTCCCCGCGCTCCTCCCGGAACTCGCGGGCGAGACCATGCTCATCGCGCAGCCGTACGTCCCGAACGCGGGCACCGACATCAAGGTGTACTGCGTCGACGGCGAACTCTTCGCCACCGAACGCTGCTCCCCCCTGCACCCGGACGCCGCGGTGCGCGAGCGGCAGGTGCCGCTGCCGGCCGAGGTGGCCCGGATCGCCGCCCGCGTGGGCGAGGTGTACGGGCTGGACCTGTACGGGGTCGACGTCCTGCTGGGTCCCGACGGGCCGGTGGTGGTCGACGTGAACGACTTCCCGAGCTTCCGCCAGGTACCGGACGCCGCGGCCCGGGTGGCCCGTGCCGTCCTCGCGCTGGCCCGCGCGGGCGGCCGGCGCGAGTGCCCGCCCGCCGCGCCGTTCGTGCTGCCCGTGACGATCCCGCTCCAGGTGGCCGCGGGGGCGGGGGACGGAGCGTGAGGATCGGCCTGATCACTCCGGACGCCGGGCACCCGCTGCTGGCGGCCACCGTCGCGGCGCTGGCCCCCGGCGGGCACACGGTGGACGTGCTGGATCCGGCCGCCGGACCCGCGGCGGCGGCCGGCGCGCGGGCCGACGTATACCTGCTGAAGGCGCGCACCCCGTCCGCGCTGGCCCTGGCCCGGGAACTGGAGCGGCGGGGGGCGCCCGTGCTGAACTCGGCCGCCGCCACCGAGGCCTGCCAGGACCGCACCGGCATGGCCGAGCTCGCCCTGCGGGCCGGGCTGCCCTTCGCCCCCACCCGCACCTTCGCCGCGGCGGCGCGGCTGGAGACCGCGGCCGGGCTGCCGTGGCCGATGGTGGTCAAGAGCCGGCGCAGCCACAAGCACGACCTGGTCGCCCGCCTCGACGGCCCCTCGCGGCTGGCGGAGCTGGTGGGCGACTGGAGCGAGGAGCCGGTCGTGGTGCAGGCGTTCGCGCCCAACGACGGCTGGGACCACAAGCTGTGGGTGATCGGGGACCGGGTCTTCGCGGGCCTGCGGCGTTCCGAACTGGCCGCCGGAGGAAAGGAACCGGCGCGGAGCCTGGACCGACTTCCGGACGGCTGGGCCGAACTGGCGCTCCGGGTGGGCGAGGTGTTCGCGCTGGACGTCTACGGCGTGGACGTCATCGACACCGCGGGCGGCGCCCCGCTCATCGTGGACGTCAACGCCTTCCCCGGGATCCGGGGCCAGGCCGGCGCCCCCGAGGCCCTCGCGGCCCTGGCCCTGCGCCGGGCGGCGGGCTGATCCCCCGGCGGCGGGCGTAGCGTGGGGGCGGTCTATAGAGGGGCGGTCCCATGCGCGCGGTGGTGTTCGAACGGTACGGGGAGCCGGCCGAGGTCCGGGAAGTGCCCGATCCGGCGCCGGCGCCGGGCGGGGTCGTGGTGCGCGTCGAGGCGACGGGGCTGTGCCGCAGCGACTGGCACGGCTGGATGGGCCACGACCCCGACATCACCCTCCCGCACGTCCCCGGGCACGAACTGGCCGGGGTCGTCGAGGCGGTGGGCACCGGGGTGTCCGCCTGGCGGCCCGGCGACCGGGTGACCGTCCCCTTCGTCTGCGCCTGCGGCACCTGCGCCGACTGCGCGGCCGGCGAGCACCAGGTGTGCGCCCGCCAGACGCAGCCCGGGTTCACGCACTGGGGTTCCTTCGCGGAGTACGTGGCCCTGGACCACGCCGACGTGAACCTGGTGGCGGTGCCCGGGGAGCTGTCGTACGCCACGGCCGCCGCCCTGGGCTGCCGGTTCGCCACCGCGTTCCGGGCGGTGGTCGCCCGGGGCCGGGTGGCGGCGGGCGAGTGGGTCGCCGTCCACGGCTGCGGCGGCGTCGGTCTGTCCGCCGTGATGATCGCGGCGGCCGCGGGCGCGCGGGTCGTCGCCGTCGACACGGCCCCCGCGGCACGGGAACTGGCCCTCTCCTTCGGCGCGGCCCACGCCCTCGATCCCCGGGCCGCCGGGCCCGCGGGCGCGGCCGGGGCGGTACGGGAGCTCACCGGCGGCGGCGCGCACCTCTCGCTGGACGCCCTGGGCTCCCCCGCGACGGCCGCCGCGTCGGTGGCCGGGCTGCGCCGGCGCGGACGGCACGTCCAGGTCGGGCTGCTCCCCGCGGGGTCCGGGCCGGCGGCGCTGCCGATGGACCGGGTCATCGGCTGGGAGCTGGAGGTGCTGGGCAGCCACGGGATGGCCGCCCACGCCTACCCGCCGATGCTGGAACTGGTCCGCTCGGGCGCGCTGCGCCCGGACCTGCTGGTGACCCGTTCCCTCCCGCTGTCTGGGGCCCCGGCCGCGCTCGCCGCGATGGGCTCGGCGCCCGGGTCCGGGGTCACGGTGATCCTGCCGCCGGAGTGAGTCCCCGGGACGGCGGGCGGAGCGGGCCCGGCGGCGGGGGCGTCAGTCGGGGGCGTCAGGCGGAGCCGGCCCGGTGGGCGTGGCGGTGGCGGTGTCGGATCAGGAGCGCCGTGCCGGCGGCCACCGTCAGGAGGGCGCCCGCCACGCTGAGCAGCCAGACCGGGACGCCTCCCACGGTGAGGACCTCGTAGCGGTAGACGGCCCGCTGGTAGGGGGTGTCCTTGGCGGTGGCGCGCAGTTCGTGGTCCCCGTCGATGCGGGCCGGCTCCGGGAACCGCTGGTCGATCGCGGTCAGGAACACCGGCTGGTCGCCGGCGAGTGCGGCCAGCGGGCCCTTCGGGGTGATCCGTCCGGCGAAGGTCACCTCCGGGGTGGCGCCGCCGATCGCGGAGGCGGGCTCCATCCGGTGGGCGGCCAGTACGAACAGGCCGAGGGACTGCGGGGTCCGGGCCAGCCGGGACAGGCGCATCGGGTAGACGAGGCGGGTGCTGGCGAACCGGATCCGCAGCGGGTCCAGTTCACCGCTCAGGGGCCGGCCCTGGTCGCGGGGGGCGAGGCGGACGGCCACGTACTCCCACTTCTGGTCGACGTACGGCTTCAGTTCGGCCGCGAGCCGGTCGGGCAGCTTGAACCCGTTGGTCTCCAGCCAGGTGCGCAGGGCGTCCGGGTCGGTGGCGGTGAGCCGGGCGACGTCGAAGTCGCCGAGCCGCTCGCGGCCGACCACACCGACCGAGGGGGCGGCGCCGGGCGGTGCGGCGCCGACGAGGCGGTCCCGGTCGTCGGCGAAGGGCCAGTCGGTGTCGCGCGGCCAGAAGTACGTACGGGTGCGGTGCACGGGCCGGGTGAGTTCGGTGAGCGCGGGGAAGAGCCCGGCGTCGCCGAGGCCCACGGTCGCCCGGCCGGGGACGGGCATGATCCAGGCGGCGCGGCGGGCGTCACCTCCGACGGTGAACCGCATCACGATCTCTTCGCTGCGGCCGTCCCAGCGCACCACCGAGGCCTCCCGGTCGACGCCGATCCGGGACGCCTCGTCGGGGACCATCGCCCCGCAGCCGCACGCGTAGGCGGGGCTGATCAGGGAACCCGCCAGGACGGCGAGCAGGGCGAGCAGCAGGGCCGGGATTCTTCGCTTCATCCACACGGGTCTCAGACGAAGGTGCCCGCGGTACGGTTCCGGCGGGCGCGGCCGGCGGGTGAGGGGTGCGTCCGCTGCCCGCGGTGCCTCGTTCCCGGGACCGGGACCGCCCTGGACCGCCCTGGACCGCCCTGGACCGCCCTGGACCGCCCCTGCGGACGGGAGCGGCGACGGCCCCGCTCGACCCGGTCCCCGCTCCCTCCCATACTGGGGCCTCGTGAAAGGAGCCCCATGAGAGGGAAGGACAAGCCGCGCAGCAGCCCGCTGGTGCCGGACGGTGTGCGGGCCGAGCTCGCACGGCAGGACTGGGCGTCCGTGACCTGCGGCTGCGGCCGCTCGGCGGAACACCTGGAGGACGCCCTGTGGGACGCGGCCGAGGGACATCCGGCGGCGTTCCACGCGTTGCAGGGACACGTGTTCACCGGGACCCGGCTGTGGCCCCCGGCGCCGGCCGCCTGCGCGGTGCTGATGGCGGTGTGGTCGGCCGGCCCGCCCCGGCTGACGACCCGCGAGGCGCTGCTGTGGACCCTGCTGTCCCTGCTGAGCGCCGAGGACGACGGGGAGGCGTACGGGGCGGGCCTGTACGGGCAGGTCGCGGCCCACGTACGGACCGGCCTGCCGCTGCTGGTCGGCGTGCTGGAGACCGGGCCGGGGTCGGTCTCCGGGGCCTACGCCGAGGGCATCCTGGAGCTGCTCGTCCTGTCGGCCTGATCCGCGGGCCCTGCGCCGGTCATACCGCGCAGGAGCTCCGGGGTGACCTCCTCCAGGGAGGCGGCGAAGGTGCGCAGCGCCGAGCGCGGTACGTCCAGCAGCGAGGGCACCACCAGCAGCGCGCAGCCCGCGGCCTCGGCGGAGGCCGCGCCGTCCGGGGAGTCCTCCACGGCCACGCAGCTCGCGGGCGCGAGGCCCAGGCGGGCGGCGGCGGCGCGGTAGGGCTCGGGGTGCGGCTTGGTCCGTGCGGTGTCGTCGGCGGAGAGCGTGAAGGCGAACGGGACGTGTGCGAGCGCGCCCCCGACCACCTCGTCCACGACCACCCGCGGCGACGCGCTCACCAGCGCGAAGGGGATGCCCTCGGCCTCCAGCGCCGTCAGCAGCCGCTGGGCGCCGGGGCGCAGGGGCGCCCCGGCGGCGACCCGGCGGAAGAAGCCCCCGGTGAGTTCGGCGGCGACCTCCGCCGGCTCCCCGCGCCCCGCCACCCGTACGAGGTGGGCGGCGGTGTCCCGGACGGCGCGGCCGACGACCTCGGGGGCGTCGGCGGGGCCGAGGCGGTGTCCGAGCCGCTCCGCGGTCTCCTCGGTGGCCTCCCACCAGAGCACCTCGGTGTCGACGAGGGTGCCGTCCATGTCGAAGAGCACGGCGGCGGGCGCGTTCACGCGGTCCTCGCCACGACGAGCACGGGCCGTTCGGCCGGTCCCACGACGGCCCGCGCGCCCGGGGCCAGGTCCCCGGCGTCGCGCGACGGCAGATCGGCCTTGACCCGGGTGCCGTCGGCGAGGTCGAGGTGGAGGCGGGTGACGGCGCCGAAGAAGGAGGCGGACGCGACGGTGGCGCCGCCCTCCGGGTCTGCGGTCACGGTGAGGTTCTCGGGGCGGACCAGCACCTCCACGTCCGCGGTGGCCGGGACGGGACCGTCGACGGGCAGCCGGATGCCGGCGACGTCCACGAGGCCGGTGTCGGTGAGGCGTCCGGGGAGCCGGTTCATGGTGCCGACGAACTCGGCGACGAAGGGGGTCGCGGGGCGTTCGTACAGTTCGGCGGGGGCGGCGCACTGCTCCAGCCGGCCCGCGTTCAGGACGGCGACCCGGTCGGCCATGGACAGGGCCTCCTCCTGGTCGTGGGTGACGAACACGGTGGTGATGCCGAGGTCGAGCTGCAGGCGGCGGATCTCCTCGCGCAGGTTGGCCCGTACCTTGGCGTCCAGGGCGGAGAGCGGCTCGTCCAGGAGGAGCACGCGGGGGCGCAGGGCGAGCGCGCGGGCGAGGGCGACGCGCTGCTGCTGGCCGCCGGACATCTGGTGCGGATAGCGGTCGCCGTGGTCGGGCAGGCCCACCAGGTCGAGGAGTTCGGCGGCGCGCTCGCGGCGCCGCGCTGCGGGCACCTTGCGCAGGCGCAGGCCGAAGGCCACGTTGTCGCGGGCGGTGAGATGGGGGAAGAGGCTGTACGACTGGAAGACCATGCCGGCGTCACGGCGGTTGGCCGGCACCCGGGTGATGTCCTCGCCGTCGACGAGGACTTCGCCGTCGTCCGGGGTCTCGAAGCCCGCGAGGACGCGCAGTGCGGTGGTCTTGCCGCAGCCCGAGGGGCCGAGCAGGGCGAGGAGTTCGCCGGGTTCGACGGTGAGGTCGAGGCCGTCGAGCGCGACGGTGGAGCCGAACGCCCGGCGCAGGCCGCGGAATTCGACGCGGGCACCCGCCGGGGCGGCGGGGCCGGGGCCGGCCGGCTTCCGCGGCGCGGTGAGGGTCGTGGACATGGAGGTCAGGACTCCTTGCGGGAGGTGGCGGGGGCGGCGGAGACCGAGGAGGGGTTCGTGCCGGCCCGCGAGAGGACGAGCAGCAGCAGCCAGGTGATGAGGAGGCTGAGGATGGAGACGGCCACCGACATGCGGGCCTGGGCGCCGGAGATGGAGACGATCCACACGGCGAAGGGCTGGAAGCCGAGGAGCGAGGCGATGGTGAACTCGCCGAGGACCAGGGCCAGGGTGAGGAAGGCCGCTCCGGCGAGTGAGGCGCGCAGGTTGGGCAGCAGTACGCGCAGGACCACGTGCGGCCAGCTCGCTCCGCAGCTGCGGGCGGCCTCGACCAGGGTGGGGACGTCGACGGCGCGCAGTCCCGCGTCGAGCGAGCGGTAGACGAAGGGCAGGGCCAGCACGGTGTAGGCGAGGACCAGGACGACGGGGAAGTCCGGGTTCTGGACGGCGAGGAAGGTCTGGTACAGCGGGGTCCGCGAGAGGTGCTCGGGCCCCCAGCGGAGCACCGTGGTGATGCCGGTGACCAGGGCGATGGGCGGTACGACCAGGGGCAGCATGCACATCACCTCCACCACGGGCCGCAGCCTCGGCGAGCCGATCCGTACGGCGACCAGTGCCGGCACCGCCAGCAGCAGGGACAGCGTGATGGTAGCGGCGGCCAGGCCGAGCGAGAGGAGCAGGCTCCTCAAGAAGCCCTCGGCGCCCAGGAGTTCGGTGTAGGCCTCGAAGGTGAGGCCCTGGCCGGGCACGTGCACGGTGAACACGAAGGAGGCGGCGAGCGGGAGCAGGAAGTAGGCGCCCGCGAGTGCGAGGACGGCTCCGCGCCAGATGCGCGGACGCGGGCGGCGGGCCCGCGCGCGGGCGGCCCCGGGGGCCGCTTCGGCACGGTCCGCCCGGGGGGCGGTCGGGGTCATCGCAGCCATCGGGCGCTCCGTCGCTGGAGGGGCAGGTAGACCGCCATGACCAGGCCGGCGATCAGGATCATGTCGAGGCCGAGGGCGAGCGCCACGTTCTCCTGGCCGGTGAGCACGTTGCCGGAGAGGGCGTCGGCGATCTTCAGCGTGACCAGCGGTACGGAGCCGCCGACGAGGGCCGCGGCCGTGGCGTGGGCGGCGAAGGCGGTGCCGAAGAGCAGGACGAACCCGCCGAGCAGGGAGGGTGCCAGCACGGGCAGGCCGACGTGGCGCCAGAACTGCCGTCCGGTGGCCCCGTTGTTCTGGGCGGCCTCGCGCCACTGCGGGCGGAGCCCGTCCAGGGCGGGCACGATCACCAGGACCATCAGGGGGGTGAGGAAGTACAGGTAGACCACGGCGAGGCCGGTGAAGGAGTACAGGTCCCAGCCGAGGTCGGTGAGGTCCGCGAGCTGGGTGACGACTCCGGAGATCCCGGCGGTCGCGATGAACGCGAAGGCGAGCGGCACCCCGCCGAAGTTGGCGAGGACGCCCGAGGCGGTCAGGGCCGCGGAACGCAGGGCGGTGGAGCGGGAGGTGACCAGGGCCTGCGCGATCAGGACGCCGAGGACTCCGCCGAGCAGTGCGGTCAGGGCGGAGAGCTGGACGCTGCCGATGAGGGAGTCGAGGTAGGGGCCCTGGAGGGAACGGGCGAGGTGCTCGCCGGTGACGCGGGTGGCGCCGGTGCCCGGGTCGGTGCGGGTGACGGCGCCGAAGGCGATGGCGCCGAGCGGCAGGCCGAAGCAGAGCCCGGTGAAGGCGAGGAGGGGGAGGGCGGCGAGCCAGGTGCGCGGGCCGCGCCGCCGGCGGCGGAGGGTGGTGCCGCCGGCGGTCCCCCGCGTGGGGGAGGTGGGGGTGGGTGCGGACATCAGCTGAGGGCCTTGTCCCACTTCTCGGCGAGGGTGGCCTTGGCCTTGTCGAGCTCGGTGGAGGCCGGGAAGGACGGGGTGCCCTGGACCTGCGGGAGCTTGGTGACGGCGTCCTTGTCGGCGGTGCCGTCGGCGGCCATCACGGGGAGCAGCACGGGGCGGGCGTGGCCCTTCAGCCAGATGTTCTGGCCCTCGGCGCTGTAGAGGAACTCCATCCACAGGCGGGCGGCCGCCGGGTTGGGGGCGTCCTTGTTGATGGCCTGCGAGTAGTACTGGGCGTAGACGCCGTCGGAGGGGACGGAGACCTTCCAGTCGACGCCCTTGCCCTTGAACTGCTCGGCGTAGCCGGCGTTCAGGTAGTCCCAGTCGATCGAGATGGGGGTCTCCCCCTTCTCGACGGTGGCCGGGGTGGACTCGACGGGGATGAAGTTGCCGCTCTTGCGGAGCTGTCCGAAGAAGTCGATGCCGGGCTGGATGTCGGCGAAGGAGCCCTTGTTGGCGAGGGCGGCCGCGTAGACGCCGCCGAAGGCGGAGCCGGACTTGGTGGGGTTGCCGTTGAGGGCGACCTTGCCCTTGTACTCGGGCTTGAGGAGATCGGCGAAGGTCTGCGGGCAGTTGGGGATGCGCGCGGCGTCGCAGCCGATGGAGACGTAGCCGCCGTAGTCGTTGTACCAGCGGGCGTCGGCGTCCTTCTGGGAGCCGGGGATCTTGTCCCAGGCGGTGACCTTGTAGGACGCGAACAGGTTCTCGGCGGCGCCGCTGCGGGCGAAGGCGATGCCGAGGTCGAGGACGTCGGGGGCGCGCTTCTGGCCCTTGCGGGACTTGACCGCGGCGATCTCGTCGGCGCTGGTGGCGTCCGGGTTCTCGCCGCCTACCTTGATCTTCGGGTACTTCGCCTGGAAGGCCTTGACCATCTCGCCGTAGTTCGCCCAGTCCGGCGGCAGGGCGATGACGTTGAGCTGGCCCTCCTTCTCGGCGGCGGCGACGAGGGCCTCCATGCCGCCGAGGTCGGCCGCCGAGGTCGCGGCGCCCGGCTGGGTCTTGCCCTTGGCGTCGCCGGAGGCGGCGCCGCCGGGCTGCTGCGGGTCGGGCGCTGCGCCGCACGCGCTGAGCGTGGTCAGGACGGCGGCGCTGAGCAGTACGGCCGCGCCGCGACGGGCGGTGGAACTGAGCACGGTCTCTCCCGGAGACGAAGGGGGCTGCACTTGTCAGATCACTTGTCTGAACAAGTTGACTCCAGTTCGCCCGTGCTCGCTGTACGGACGGTGAACGGTGGCTGGACCGTGGAGCACGGCTCGACGAAGAGACGAGAATGACCGAAAGGAGTCGTGACAGATCCGCCCGGATGCTCATCGATGATGATCAAGACCTTGAGGTCGCAGAGCACCGCAACGAGGGGGAACGGCATGGGAACGGCCCGGTATCTGGAGATCGCCGACGAGCTGCGCCGGGCGATCCTGTCCGGCGCCCACCCGGTGGGGGGCCGGCTGCCCTCGGAGAGCGACCTCGCCACCCGCTGGTCGGTCTCGCGCGGAACCGTCCGCCAGGCCGTGGCCACCCTCGCCGCCGAGGGGCTCATCGGCTCCAGCCAGGGCGCTCGCAGGATCGTCCTGCGTCACGAACGACGGCACAGTTTCGGCGAGTTGAACAGCTTCGCGCA
The DNA here is from genome assembly GCF_041435355.1 of Streptomyces sp. NBC_01276. GTDB lineage: Bacteria > Actinomycetota > Actinomycetes > Streptomycetales > Streptomycetaceae > Streptomyces. Next base: position 7,255,840 of record NZ_CP108442.1, on the reverse strand, counting down.
ATGGGCCGAGGGGGTCGGCCACGAGGTGCGCAGCCGCTTCCTGTCCCGCACCCGGCGCCCCGCCACCGCCGAGGAGGCGGAGCGGCTCGCCCTGCCTCCGGGTACGGAGATCATGGCCGTACTGCGGCTGCGGACGCTCGACGGCGAGCCGACGATGGTGGAACGGACCGCCTACGCCGACTGGGTCGCGGCGGCCGTGGAGGCGCTGCCGGAGGACTGCCGCTCGGTGATGGACAGCCTCGCCGCGGACTCCGGGATCGTGGCCCACTACGGGGAACACCTCATCGACGCGCTCCCGGCGGGCAGCGAGGACGCCCGGCTGCTGGAGATCCGGCGGGGAGGTCCGCTGCTGCGCCAGCGACACACTTCGGCCACCCGCACGGGTCGCCCGATCGAATGGTCCGACGACCGGTACCGGGCCGGCAGCGTCACCTTCAGTGTGAGCAACTCGGCGGTAGCCACACCGCTGGAGCGGCATCCGGGGGGCGGCGAACGCTGAGGCGGGGGCGGCGCGGCCGCCGTCGTGCCGGGGCGGTGACCGCGCCGGCCCCGTCGCGGAGCGGTGCGACCGGGTGCCCGCCGAAGCGCCGGCTGCCGTCGGTGACCGGAAGCTCGATCATGCTGTCGACTCCGCCGCTGTAGTGTCCCCACCGAAAACCGGTCCATCGCCGAACCTGCGTGAGGGAGAACCTTGATCGACGTGCACCGGCTGCGCATCCTGCGCGCCGTGGCCGAGCACGGGAGCTTCAACCGCGCGGCGACGGCCCTGCGGCTGACCCCTTCGGCCGTCTCCCAGCACATCGCCGCCCTGGAGCGCGGCATCGGCCACCCGGTGGCGCGGCGCAGCCCGCGCGGAGTCGCGCTCACCGAGGCCGGACGGCTGCTGGTGGAGACGGCCGAGACGGTCACCGCCGAGCTGGACCTCGTCCGGTCGCGGATCGACCGGCTGACCGCCGACCGGGCCCGCCTGACGGTGGCCACCTTCACCAGCGGCGGCCGGCACCTGCTGCCGCGGGCGCTCGCCGCCTTCGTGGCCGTGCGTCCCGAGGTCGAACTGACGGTGGTGGAGGCCGAACCGGAGGTCTCGCTGGCGATGGTGCGCTCCGGGGCGGCGGACCTCGCACTGGCCTACCACTTCGACGGGCCCCTCCCGGCCGGCGGCGCCGGTCCGGCCGGTCCGGCCTGGCTGCCCCTGATGGAGGACCCGCTGTACGCGGTCCTGCCACCCGGCCACCGGCTGGCGGAGCGGGAGGTGCTGGAGCCCGCGGAACTGGCCGGCGACCGGTGGGTGCTCGGCTGCCTGAAGACGGAGGCCTTCCTTCGCCGGTACGCGGACCGCGCCGGGTTCGAGCCCCGCGTCGCCGCGTCGACCACCGACTACTTCTTCGCCCAGACCCTGGTCGGGGCGGGCGTCGGGGTCTCCCTGATCCCCCGCATCGCGCTGGCCCCGGCCGCCGGATCGGCCCCGGTGGCCCTCGCCCCACCGCGCCCGGCCCGCCACATCGGGGTGGCGACCCCGCGCCGCACCCCCCTCGACCCGCTCGCCGCCGCCCTGCGGGACGCCCTGCGCGAAGCGGCGGCGGCCGACTCGGGGGCGGCCTCCGGCGCGGGCACCGGCTCCGGCCCGGGGTCCGGCCCCGAGTCCGGCCCCGGCACCGGCGCGGCCACACCGACCGGCGTGGAGGTGGGCCGGTGAGGCACCTGCTGCAAGGGCTCGCCGCCAATCCGGCGCTGCCGCCCGCGTTCGTCGCCCGGCTGGTCGCCTTCGCCGTCGGGGAGGGCGCCGAGGAGGGCGGCTGGGTGGACTCCGCCCTCTCCGACCGGGCGGACCTGAGCCGTGAGCAGGCCCTGGCCCTGGCCGCCCACCGGGGGATCCTGGCCGTCGGGCCGGTCCGCCGGGGGGTGCTCCGCGCCGACGACATCGATCCGCGGGCCCTGCCGGACGCCGCCCTCGCCCTGCTCGACGAGGGCCTGGGCCTGCCGCACTGGCCCGCTCTCCTCGTCACGGACACCGACTCCGACCGCCGGCGGAAGCTGGCCTTCTGCCCCGGTCTGCCGCCGGAGGTCGCCGCCCTGCTGGCCGCCGACCACCAGCTCGACGTGGTGAGCGGCCTCGCGCTGTACGGGACCCCGGACCCGGCAACGGCGGCCCTGCTGGCCGCGCATCCGCACGCCGAGGTGCGCCTGATGACCGCCCTCAACGAGAACGAGGCGGTGCCCCCGGCCCTGCTCTCCGCGCTGCTCACCGGCGAGGGACTGCCCCCGGCGTCCGAGTGTTCCGTCTGCGAGAAGGACCCGGAACTGCGCTGGTGGCAGCCCTACGTCCGCAGCGGAGCCGCCTGCGACGGCTCCCACCGGTCCACCGTCCAGGACACGCGGCAGGCCGCCCTGGCCAACCCCTCGACTCCCGCCGATGACGTGGCCCGGTTCGCCGGCGACCCCTCGATGCTGCTGCGCGAGCGCGTGGCCGCACGGGCCGGTCTGCCTCAGCGGGTGTACGCGGAACTCGCCCGCGACCCGATGCCCGGGGTCCTGTGGGCCCTGGCCGGCAATCCCGGGACCGGTGAGGCGGTGATCCGCGAACTCGCCGGCGTCCGGGACCCGGAGGTGCTGTCCCGCCTGATCCGCCACCCCCGCCTGCCACTCGACCTACTGGCCGGGCCGGTCGGCCGGGCGCGGGCCGGCCGGGAGCCGCTGCCCCGGATCGCCGCCGCGACGGAGGCCGAGGTCGACCGGCTGGCGGCCTCGGCCGAGGCGGGCGTACGGGCGCTCGTGGCGCGGCGGCGCGATCTGCCGCCCGCGGTCCGCGACGCCCTCGCCGCCGATCCTGACGCGAAGGTGGTCAAGGCCGTCGCCTCCCACCCGGGCCTGGGCGAGGACCGGCTGCGCGCGATGGCGGCGCGGCACGGCGTGGCGGTCCTGGCGCAGGTCGCCGCCAACCCGGACGCCCCGGGCGCCCTGCTGGAGGAACTGGTCCGCCACGATCCGCCGGTGCTGGGAGTGCTGCGGGCCGTGGCGCGGCATCCGAACGCCACGGGGCCCGCGCTGCTCGGCTGCCTGGCCGACGTCAGGGCCCGCCGGCACGCCGCCGCCCATCCTGCACTGCCCGCACGGGAGTTGCCCCGCCTGCTGGACGACCCGGACTGGCAGGTGGTGGAGGCCGCGGCGGCCCACCCGGCCCTCCCGCTCGCGGTGATGCGGGATTCGATGCCCTGAGGGGGACGCCCGGCGGGGCCGCTACACCGGAGGGCCGTCGGCCGATCCCGGGGTGACCAGCCCCGTCTCGTAGGCGAGGACCACGGCCTGGGCCCGGTCCCGCAGGCCGAGTTTGGCGAAGATCCTCGCCACGTGGGTCTTCACGGTGGCCTCGCTGAGCGTCAGCTCCCCCGCCAGCTCGCCGTTGGACCGCCCGTGGCCCATCAGGGTCAGCACCTCCCGCTCGCGCGGGGTCAGCGCGGCCAGGTCCCGGTGCGGCGCCGGGCCCCCGGCCGCGGCGTTCGCGGACGGGCCGGCGGCCGGGGCGCACCGCTCGACCAGGCGGCGGGTGATGGAGGGCGCGAGCAGGGCATCGCCTGTCCCCACCAGCCGTACGGCGGCCGCCAGGTGTTCGGGGGTGACGTCCTTGAGCAGGAACCCGCTGGCCCCGGCCGCGAGGGCGGCGTAGACGTACTGGTCGAGGTCGAAGGTGGTCAGCATGATGACGCGACAGCCGGGGAGTTCGGCCATGATCCGGCGGGCGGCCTCCAGACCGTCCATGCGCGGCATCCGGATGTCGAGCAGGACCACGTCGGGGCGCAGGCTCCGCGCCATCGACACCGCCTCGACCCCGTCCGCGGCCACCCCGGCCACCTCGATCCCCCGGGCCGTCAGGATCAGCCGGAAGCCGGTGCGCACGAGTTCCTGGTCGTCGGCTATCAGCACCCGGGGCCCGGGTGCGGCCGCCGTCACGGCCGGTCCAGGGGAAGGCGCGCGCGGACCCGGAACCCGCCGCCTAGGCGGCGGCGGGCATCGAGGTCGCCCCCGTAGACGGCGACGCGTTCCCGAAGGCCCAGGAGCCCCCGACCGGTCCCCTCGGCCTTCGGCTGCCCGCCGGGCCGCCCGCCCGCGCGGGCCCCGCCGTCGTCCGCGCCCGCGTCGGCGGTCAGCACGCTCGGGCCGCCGCTGAGCACCTCCACCCGCAAGGCACTGTCCGCGTACCGCACCGTCACCTCGGCCTTCACCCCGTCCCCGTGTTTGAGCGCGTTGGTCAGCGCTTCCTGGATGATCCGGTACGCCGTCACGTCGATCCCCGCCGGGAGGGGCCGCGGCTCGCCGGAGATCCGTACGTCCACCGGCAGCCCGGCGAAGGCGATCTTGTCGATGAGCGGGCTCAGCCGGCTCAGGCTCGGCTGCGGGGTCAGCTCGGCGACGCCCCCGTAGGGCTCGTCCTCACCGTCCTGGGCGGGCGCGAGCAGGCCGAGGAGGTGGCGCAGCTCGGTCATGGTGTTCCGGCCGGCGTTCTCCACCGCGCTCATCGCGGCCGCTGCCTCCTGCGGCATGGTCGCGAGCACCTCGCGGGCCGCCCCGGCCTGCACGATCATCAGGCTCACGTTGTGACTGACGATGTCGTGGAGTTCGGCGGCGATCCTGGCCCGTTCCGCGTCGACCGCGCCGCGGGCGGCGCTCTCGCGCTCCCGCTCCAGCAGCCAGCCGTGCTCCCCCCGGGCCGCCCGGTGCGCACGCCGGGTCCGCGCCAGCGCGACCCCCAGGCAGAGCGCGACCACGGCCGCCGCGCCCGCCGACGCCAGCGCCACCCCCGTCAGCCAGCCCACCGCACCCTCCCCCTCATCCGCCCCGCACACCCGGCCCGTCCCCCGCGGACCGCCCAGTACTCTAACCGCGCCCTCGTGTTGAACGGCCGCACCGGGCTATTCGCCGGGGAAGGAAGGCCCACCACCGAGCAGGTACGGCGCGCCTTCACCGCCCCGCCCGCGGGATTCGGCGCCGGGATCAACCCCGTGGTGAAGTGGTGCACGGCCGATCAGCTCGACGAGAAGCTACCCGCCGGGCCTCTTCCACTCGCCGCCCGGCGAACTGCTCGGCAACTGGAGGGAACTCCGGGACGTCGACGGCTGACGGCCGGGAGACCCGGGTGCACTTCTCCAACCCCAGCCTGGTCGGGGACCCGAAGGCCCCCGGGCACCAGAAGGGCAGGGGCGCGGCGCGCCCGCGTACATCTGTGGGATGACCCGCCCCCCGGGTTACATCCGGTGGGTGACGCCCGGCGCGGGGCGGGCCTTCTAAGTTCGGGGCATGACAAAAGATCACGACAGCGCCCCCGGGGTCGTCGTCCGGCTGGACGGCGTGCACAAGGAGTACGGCGACGCGAAGGCCCTGGACGGCCTCTCGCTGGAGATCCGCAAGGGGGAGGCGGTCGCCGTGATGGGGCCCTCGGGCTGCGGCAAGTCGACCCTGCTCAACATGGTGGCCGGCCTGGACCGGCCGACGGCGGGCACCGTCGAGGTGCACGGCCAGGACCTGGGGTCCCTGTCGGAGACCGGTCTGGCCCTGTTCCGCCGCCGCGGCGTGGGCATGATCTTCCAGTTCTTCAACCTCATCGACGACCTGCCCGCCCTCGACAACGTGGCGCTGGCCGCCCAGTTGACCGGCGTCTCCGCCCGTCAGGCCCGCCGCCGGGCCCTGGAACTCCTCGACGAGCTCGGGATCGCCGACCGGCGCGACCACTACCCCGCCACCCTCAGCGGCGGCGAGCGCCAGCGGGTCGCCGTGGCCCGGGCGCTGATGAACCGGCCCGCGCTGCTGCTCGCCGACGAGCCGACCGGCGCCCTCGACAGCCGCTCCGGCGAACAGGTGATGGACCTGCTGATCGACCTCAACCAGATCGGCCAGACCCTGCTGATCGTGACCCACGACCCCCACCTGGCCACCCGCTGCGCGAGCCGCCTGGTCGAGGTCGCCGACGGCCGCGTGGCCCGCGAGAGCGCGCTGGCGGTGACCGCGTGAACGCCGTGTGGCGGGCGGCCCGCGCGGCCGTCCGGCGCCGCCGGGTGCAGACCTTCGTCATCGGGCTGGTCGTCCTGTGCTCCACCACCACCGTGCTGCTCGCCCTCGCCCTGCTCGACGCCGCGTCGAGCCCCTTCGAGAAGGCGCACGCCCGCCAGCGCGGCGCGCACGTGGTGGCGTCCTTCGACACCGGCAGGGTCTCGCCGGAGCAGCTCGCGCGGACCGCGGGCCGACCGGGGGTGGAGGCCTCGGCGGGCCCCTTCGGGCAGGCCGTCGTCAACGTTCCCGACGGCTGGCTCTGGACGGCGGGCGGCACGCTCTCCGTCGTGGGCCGGGCCGATCCGGCGGGCCCGGTGGACCGGCTCGAAATCCTCGAAGGGCACTGGGCCACCGAGCCCGGGGAGATCGTCGTCAACTGGCCCTCCCAGGGCTCCCCCGGCCCGGAACTGCTCGGCACCACCCTCGACTCCCCGGGGGGGCCGAAGCTGACCGTCGTCGGTTTCGCCGCCGGCATGAGCAAGTCGGCCAGCGCCTGGGTCACGCCCGAGCAGATGGCCGCGATGCACCCCACCTCCGCGCAGATGCTGTACCGGTTCACCGACGCGTCGAGCCGGAGCGGGCTGGACGCCGCCCTGGCCGAAGCCACCGCGGACCTCCCGGGCGGATCGCTGACCGGCGCGCAGGACTACTTCACCCTGAAGGCGGCCTTCTCGGCGCTGGCCGACTCCTACCTCCCCTTCATCACCTTCTTCGGCGTGCTCGGCCTCCTGGTGTCCTGCCTGATCGTCGGGAACGTCGTCAGCGGGGCCGTCGTCTCCGGCTACCGGCACATCGGCGTGCTCAAGGCCGTGGGCTTCACCCCGAACCAGGTCGTCGGCGTCTACCTGACGATGGTCTGCCTGCCCGCCGCCGTCGGCTGCGTCCTCGGCACCCTCGCCGGCAACGCCCTGGCGGGGCCGATCCTGAAGGTCGCGTTCGCCGGCATCGAGACCGGCCGGGCCTCCGTCGGCGCGTACGGCACGTGGGTGTCCGTCGTCTGCCTGGCGGGCATGCCCGCCCTCGTCCTGCTGACCGCCCTGGCCCCCGCCCTGCGGGCGCACCGGCTGCCCGCCGCACGGGCGATCAGCCCGTCCGGCGCTGCGCGTACCGGCCGCGGGCGGCGCGTGCAGCGGCTGCTCGGCGGCAGCCGGCTGCCGCGGTCCGTCAGCCTCGGGCTGGGGCAGTCGTTCGCCCGGCCCGCGCGCACCCTGCTGACCCTCTCCGCGATCGTGCTCGGCGTCACCACGGTGACCCTGGCGACCGGACTGACCGGCACGATGCTGGCCTACGCGGACGCGGGCCAGGGCGGGGGCACGCGGATCCAGGTGTCGGCGGGCGGTCCGGGCAACGGCCGTACCCCGCCGGCGCTCACCGACCCGCAGATCGAGGACCGGCTGCGGGCGCTGCCCGGCACGGCCGGGGTACGGGCTCGCGCGCTCTCCCAGGCTCACCTGGCGGGGCAGGCACAGACGGTCTTCGCCGACTTCTACCGCGGGGACGCGTCCCGGGATCCGTACCGGATCGTGCGGGGCCGGGCGCCGGAGGCGGAAGGCGAGGTCGTCGCCGGTCCGGCGTTCCTGACGCAGCGCGGGCTGGCGATCGGTGACCGGACCACGCTGGAACTGCACGGCCGGCAGGCCCCGGTGGTCGTCGTGGGAGAGCTCATCGAGGGCAACGCGCAGGCCCTGGAAGCCTCCTGGCCGACCCTCCTGAAGCTCGCGCCGGACCTCCGCGCCATCGAGTACACGGTGCGGCTGGCCCCGGGGACCGACGCACGGGCCCGTGCGAAGGACGTCGAGGCGATCGACCCGGGCCTGCGCGCCTCCGTTCCGGACACCTCCAACGCGGGCACGACGACCGTGGTGACCTTCTCCACGGTGTTCACGGTGCTGCTGACCGTCGTCGCCGCCCTCGGGGTGTTCAACACCGTGCTGCTGAACACCCGTGAGCGCCGCCGGGACCTCGGCATGCTCAAATCGATCGGGATGACGCCCCGGCAGGTGGTGGTGATGACGGTGGCCTCGGTCGCCGGGCTGGGCGCGGCCGGCGGCCTGCTCGGGATCCCGCTGGGCGTGGTGGCGCACCGGCTGGTCGTGGACCACGTCGGGGTGGTGTCCTTCCCGGAGTCGATGAAGGACGTCTGGCACGCGCCGCAACTGGCCCTCCTGCTGCTGGCGGGTGTGGTGATCGCCGTGCTCGGCGCGCTGGTTCCGGCACGCTCGGCCGCACGGGCGACGATCGCGACGGTCCTGCACACCGAGTAGGTTTTCGACCCATGCAACGACGACCTCTCGCACTGGTGCTCGACGTGCTGCTGATGCTGGTGGGCGCCCTGTTGGGGATCGCGACGAACTACGCGACCAACGTGGAGGGCGAGGTCCCGCTCCCGCTGCGGCTGCTCCGCCAGTGGTCGATACCCCTCGTCGGGATCGGCCTGCTGGCCCTGGTCGGCGGGCAGTTGTGGCTGCGCTGGCTGGAACGCCGGCCGGCCGCGCCGGCCGCCCGGTGGACGGCCGGACAGCCCCCGTACCCCGGGCTGGAGGCCTTCGGGGAAGAGGACGCGGCCGTCTTCTTCGGCCGGGAGCGGGAGACCGCCGAGCTGGTCGCCCGGCTGCACCCGGCGGTCCCGGCGCGGGCGCACCGGTGCGTGACGGTGGTCGGGCCCTCCGGCTCCGGCAAGTCCTCGCTGGTCCGGGCCGGGCTGCTGCCCGCGCTGACGGGGCGCCGCGCGCGCTGGACCGCGTACCCGGCCATCAACCCGGCACCGATCCGGTCGGCGCGCTGCACGCGGCCGTGGACGGCGGGCCACGGGACGGCCGGCCGAGGGTGCTGGTGGTGGACCAGTTGGAGGAGCTGCTGACGCTGTCGGGCGCCGGGGAGCGCACGGCCTTCGCGGAGGCGGTACGGGAGGTCCTGGACCGGGATCCGCGGCTGTGGCTGGTGGGCACGTTGCGCTCGGACTTCCTGACCGGGTTCCTGGAGGGCGCACTGGCGCCCCTGGTACGGGATCCGATGGTGATCGGCGCCCTGCCCCGGGAGGCGCTGCACGAGGTGGTGGCCCGCCCGGGGGCCGCCGCCGGGGTGGAGTTCGAGGCGGGGCTGGTCCCCCGGATCGTCGACGACTGCGGGGGCGGCGACGCGCTGCCGCTGCTCGCCTACACCCTCCAGGAGCTGTACCGGCGCGCGGGCGGGCCCGGGTCCGTGATCGGCCACGCCCTGTACCGGGAGGTCGGCGGGGTCGCGGGCGCGCTCGTCGGGCAGGCCGACCGGATCCGAGCGGAACTGCTGGGCCCCGGCGGTCCGCACGGCGACGACCCGGTGGTGGGGACGCTGCTGCGGCTGGTCACCGTACGGGGCGGGGAGGCGGTGCGCAGGCGGGTCGCGCGCGCCGAACTGACGCCCGCCGAGGGGGAGATCGCCGACGCCTTCGTCGCGGGCCGGCTGCTGACCTCCGACGCGGGGATCCTCGACCTGGCCCACGAGGCACTGCTGCGCCGGTGGCCGCCGCTCCGCGCGGCCGTCGAGGCCCACGTCGAGCGGCTGCGGCAGCGGGGCGCGTGGGAACGCTGGGCGCAGGAATGGGAGTTCGCGGGGCGGGGCGGGGCGTTCCTGCTGACCGGGGACCGGCTGGCGGACGCGCGGTCCTGGCTGGCCGGGCAGGCCGGCGCCCCGTCCGGGCTGGAGGTGTCGGCGCTCGTCGTGGAGTACGTCGACCGCAGCGCCCGTGCGGACGGCGCGGCGCGGGCCGGCACCGCGGACGCGGTGGCGGCCCGGGTACTGGAGAGCCGGGAGCCGGAGACCGCGATCGGGATCGCCCGCGCGGCGGTCACCGAGTGGGCGCCGACCCCGGGCGCCCTCCAGGCGCTGCGGACCGCGCTGGACGGCTCGCTGCTGCGGGCGGTGCACGGGGATTTCGGGGCGGCGGTGACGGGCGCGGCCTGGTCGCCCGACGGGACGCGGCTCGCGGCCTGTTCGGGTGACGGACGGCTGCGCGTGTGGGAGGCGGGCACCGGGGCGGGCACCGGGGCGGGCACCGGGGCGGGCACCGGGGCGGAGGCCGCGACGGGCGCCCTGGCCGAGGAGCCTTCGGCGGTGCTCGACGTGCCGGGCCGGTGGCCCCGTGCGGTGGTCTGGTCGCCCGACGGGGCCCTGCTCGTGTGCGCCACCCGCGACGCGCGGCTGACCTCGTGGGAGACGGCGTCCTGGCGCCGGTCGGCGACCGTACGGCACGGGGACGGCGGGGACGGCGGGGATGGCGGGGATGGCGGCGGGCACGGGGCGCTCGCCTTCTCCCCGGACGGCCGCCGGCTGGTGTCGGCGGCCGGCGACGGGGTGCTCCGGCTGTGGGACCCGGCCGCACTGTCCCCCGCCGGCACCCTGGAGGCGCCGCCGGGCATGGTGTGGAGCGCGGCCTGGTCCCCCGACGGCAGCCGGCTCGCGGCGGCCGGTGAGGACGGGGTCGTACGGGTGTGGCCGTCGGCGGGCCCCGGCGGCCCGGTCCCGGCCGGGCCCGCGCACCGGAACCGGGTCACGGCGTTGTGCTGGTCCCCGGACGGCGCCCTGCTGGCCTCCGGGTCGACGGACCGGACGGTGGTGCTCCGGGACGCGGCGACGGGGGCGGCGGTCCGCACGTTCGAGAGCATGGACGGGATCAACTGCCTGGCCTTCTCCCCCGACGGAACCCGGCTCGCCGCCGGTGACCAGCACCGCAACGTGCGCGTCTGGGACCTGCTCCCGGGTGAGGACCCGCAGGACGCGGCGCTCTGGCTCACCGGGCACCGGGGCGCCCTGTACGCGCTCTCCTGGGCCCCGGACGGCCGACGCCTGGCCACGGCCTCGCAGGACCGGACCCTCGCCGTGTGGGACACGGGCGCGCCGCCGTCGGTACTGCGCGGGCACACCGAGTCGGTGTGGCGTACGGCCTGGTCGCCGGACGGCAGCCGGCTGGCGAGCGCCTCCGAGGACGGGACCGTACGGGTCTGGCGGGCCCCGGAGTTCGGACCGCCCGAGGTGCTGTTCCCCGGGCAGTGCGGGGACCTGGCCTGGTCGCCCGACGGCACCCGGCTCGCGGTGGGCCGCCGGGACGGCACGGCGGCACTGTGGCCGCGCGACGGCGGCCCGGCGGCGCTGGAGCTGGACGGGCACGGCGACGAGGTGTCGGCGGTCTGCTGGTCCCCCGACGGGACCCGGCTGGCGACGGCCGCGCGCGACGGTCTCGTACGGGTGTGGGACGCGGCGGGCGGAGCCCCGCTGCGGGTGCTGCGCGGCCACCGGGACTGGGTCACCGGGGCCGACTGGTCGCCGGACGGAACGCGGCTGGCGACCTGCGGGACGGACCGCACGGTGATCCTCTGGGACCCGGACACCGGCGAGCGGGTCGGGACGTTGGAGGGCCACGCCGACCAGGTGTGGAAGGTCGCCTGGTCCCCGGACGGACGGCGGCTGGCCACCGGCTCCCGGGACCGCACGCTGCGGCTGTGGGACCCGGCGGGGTCCTCCGCGGGGCACGTGGTCCTGACGGGTCACGAGGACCGGGTCCAGGAGATCGCCTGGTCCCCGGACGGGACCCGGCTGGCCTCCGTTTCCCGGGACCGCACGGTCCGGCTGTGGGACCCCGCGTCGGCGACGGCCCCGGCCGTCGTGGTGGGGCTGCACGCCGACTGGGTCAACGGCCTGTGCTGGTCCCCCGACGGCACCCGCATCGCGACGGCCTCCCGCGACCGGACCGTCCGGCTGTGGACCCCGGCGGACCCGGACCCCGCGCCCCTGCTGCGCCTGTCGGCGGCCCGCGTGCTCCATCCCCCGACCCCGGAGGAACGCCGCGCCCACCGGCTCCCGCCCCCGCCCTGACCCGTGGGAGGGTGCGCGGATCCGGCGGGGGCCGCCGGGCCCGTCGTCGAAGTGGCTCCTGAACGGCGCCACTTCGGCCCCGGGGGCCTGCGTCCGCTTCCGCCGGCGTCCGGCGGTCGTGGCCGCGCGGCGGGCCGAGCGGGCGGCCCGGTCGGCCTCCCGGTGGTGGGCTTCCGCCCCGGCGAGGGCCTCGTGGGCGAGGTCCCGTTCGGCGAGGTCCCGTTCGGCTCGGGCCCGTTCGGCTCGGGCCCGTTCGGCTCGGGCCCGTTCGGCAGCCCGCTCCCGCCGGGTGACTTCGGCGTCGGCCCAGGGCCGCCACGCGCTTCGCGCCCGCCGCGTCACCGGCCGCCCCGAGCCCGCGCCGCGGCCACGTCCCGCGCGGCCGTGAACCCCGCCGGACGGTGCGCGTACAGCGCGTCGACGACCTCGTCCGGGTCCCCCTCCGCATCCGCGTCCACGCACCCGCTGTCCGGTATCGCCGTCCGCGGGACGCGTTCGCGCGCGGCGGGGACCCGCCCGGGTGACGAAGATCGCCGGAACGGGCCACCCGGGCGCCCCACGCGGGTGAAGTGCGCCCGGCCGCCGCTTCCCGGCCGGGGCGGAGACCGTTGGGAGGGGCATGAACAGTCCCATAAAGGCGATAAGCGCCCCGATACTGGCCGCGGCCGGCTCCGCCGACGCCCCCGGCATCCCTGCCCCGGCCACCCCGGCTGCTCCGGCCACCCCGGCCACCCCGGCTGCTCCGGCCGCCTCGGCCACCCCAGCCGCCCCGGCCGCTTCGGCCACCCCTGCCGACCTGGCCACCCCGGCCGACCTGGCCACCCCGGCCGACCTGGCCGCCTCGGCCACCTCCGCCGCGCCGCCCGACCCGCCCGACCCGGTGCCCCGCTTACGGTCCACGCTCCGCGACGGCGTCCTCGCCGTCAGCCTCGCCGGGGAGTTCGACCTCTTCACCTGCGCCCCCCCTGCGCGGCCTCCTCGACGAAGGCGCCGCCGGCGGCGCCCGACGGCTCGTCCTCGACGCCGCCCTCGTCACCTTCTGCGACTCGGCCCTGCTCGACGTACTGGACGGGTGGACCCGCAGCGGACGCTCCTGGGAGACCGCCGCGACCTCGCGGTCCCTGCGGCTCCTGCTGGACCTCGACGCCCGTGTGCGCCCTCGCCCCTCCGACCGGGAGCGGGTGGTGGGTCCGTGACCTTCACGCTCCTCACCCCGGCCCCGCTGCTGCCGGCCGCCCTCCTGGCCCGGTGGCTCCCCCCGCCACCCGGGCCGTACCGCCCGGAGCCCCTCAGCCGGTCGCCTCGACGATCCGGCCGTCGCGCAACTCCACCACCCGGTCGGCGAGTTCCATCAGTTCCGGATCGTGGGTGGCGACCAGGGCGGTGACCCCCTCGCTGCGCACCACCGCGCGCAGCAGCCGCATGATCGAGCGGCCCGTCTCGGAGTCCAGCTGGCCGGTGGGCTCGTCCGCGATGATCAGGGCGGGCTCATTGGCCAGCGCGCGGGCCACCGCGACGCGCTGCTGCTGACCGCCGGACAGCTCCCCGGGGCGCTGTCCGGCGTGGTCGGCGAGACCGACCAGGGCCAGCAGGGTGCGCACGCGCTCCTCGCGCTGTTTCGCGGGGACCCCCCGCATCCGCAGGGGGACGCCGACGTTCTCCGCGGCGGTGAGCACCGGGATCAGGCCGAAGGACTGGAACACGAAACCGATCCGGTCCCTGCGCAGCGCGAGCCGGCCGCTCTCGTCCAGGCCCGTCAGATCGGTGCCGTCGAGCTCGACGGTGCCGCCCGTCGGGGAGTCGAGTCCGCCGACCAGGTTCATGAGGGTGGTCTTGCCCGACCCCGACCGCCCCTTGAGAGCGGTGAGTTCACCGCGCCGCACCTCGAACGAGACGCCGCGCAGGGCGTGTACGGTCCGGGCCCCGCTCCCGAAGCTCCGCCGGAGGTTGCGCACCACCACCATGGGCGCGACGGCGGTGGTGGCGGCGCTGACCTGCTGCTGGGTCATGGTGGGTTCCCCCTCGAATCGGCGGGCGGCGGCGCCGCCCCGGAGAGCGCTTCCGACACTCTCCCGCCCTCACGTCCGAATTTGCTCATCTGTCACATCCATCACGCAAGTCCCTTCCGCTACTTGATCGCATCTGACAGCATCGTCCGCTATCCGGGGCCTTTAGTCCGGATGGGGGAGGAACAGGCACATGCTCGGCTTCGTCATGCGCCGGCTGCGCGGGCGTTGGCCGCTCGCCACCGCCGTACTGCTCACCATGGTCATCACCACGACCGCGCTGACCGCCCTGCTGGCGTTCACCCGGAGCGTCGGCGACGCGGGCATGCGCCGGGCCCTGACCGGACCGGAACGGGCGCGCACCGCCGTCGTGCTCACCGGCGAACACGCCCTGCCACAGCGCCCCGCCGACGACGCGGCCGTACGGGCCTTCACGGACCGGGTCTTCGGCTCCGTGCCGACCGGCGCCGAGAGCCTGGCGCGCAGCCGCTCGTACGGGCTGCCCGGCGAACGGGCCCCCGGCAAGGACGCCGACCTCACCCTGCTCGCCGCGCTGGACCGCAACCGCGTACGGCTCCTCGCCGGCCGGTGGCCCGAGGCGGTCGGCCCGAACCCGGGCAGGCTGCCGGTGGCCCTGCCCACGGCGGCCCTGACCCGCCTCGGCCTGGCCCCCGAGCGGCTGCCCGCCGAGGTCCGGCTGGAGGACCGCCTCGGCGGCGCCCCGCTGGACGTGCTCGTCACGGGCGTCTACCGGGCCGCCGAACCGGACGCCCCGTACTGGCGGCTCGACCCGCTCGGCGGACGCGAGGTGCAGGTCGGCAGCTTCACCACCTACGGCCCTCTCCTCGTCGACGACTCGGCCTTCACCGCGGGCGGCCTCCCGCAGAACAGCCGCGCCACCCTGCTGACCCCCGACTTCACCGGCACGCCCCGCTCCGCGGTCGAGGCCGTGCGCGGCCGGGCCGCCGCGGCCGAAACCACGCCCCCCTCGGGGTTGACGGTGAGCGGCGAACTGCCGTCCTTCATAGCGGACCTGCAGTCCGGTCAGCGGGTCGCCCGCTCCACCCTGCTCGTCGGCGCCCTCCAGCTCGCCGTCCTGGCCTCGGCCGCCCTGCTGCTGGTGGCCCACCTCCTGAGGGAACGTCAGGAACCGGAGCGGGTCCTGCTGACCGCGCGCGGCGCCTCCCGCCGCCGGCTCGGCCTCCTCTCCGTCGCCGAGTCCCTGCTGCTCGCGGTCCCGGCCGCCGTGCTCGCCCCGCTGCTCACCCCCCTCCTGCTGCGCCTGGCGGTCCGCTACGGGCCGCTGGCCCACGTGCCGTTCGACACGGGCGGCTCCTGGCTGCTGTGGCCGGCCGCGGCGGTCTGCGCGCTGCTGTGCGTACTGCTGACCACGCTGCCCGCCGTCCTGCGCGGCGCCACGGCCGCCGCCCTGCGGCGCGGCGGGCGCCGTCGGGCCGTGGTGTCGGGCTTCGCCCGCTCCGGCGCGGACCTGGCACTGGTGGCCCTCGCGGTCCTCGCCTACCGGCAGCTCTCCCGGTACGGCGGCGGCGCGGGGGACGCCGCTCCGGCTGGGGGCGACGTCCTCGGCGTGGACCCCGTCCTGGTGGCGGCCCCGACGCTGGCCCTGTGCGCGGGCACCCTGCTCGTGCTGCGGCTGCTGCCCTTCGCGGCCCGGCTGGGCGGGCGGATCGCCGCCCGGGGACGCGGGCTGGGTCCGGCCCTGGTCGGCTGGCAGTTGGCCCGCCGGCCGCAGCGGGCCACCGGACCGGTGCTGCTGCTGGTGCTCGCGGTGTCCAGCGGGGTGCTCGCCCTCGGCCAGCACTCCGCCTGGTCCGCCTCCCAGCGCGACCAGGCCGACTTCGCCACCGCCGGCGGCCTGCGGATCACCGGCGGCGACCTGGCCCCGATGGGCCGGGGCGGCCGGTACGCGGCCCTGCCCGGCGGCGACCGCATCATCCCGGTGATCCACACCGAGGTGGCCCTGCCGGGGAACAAGCCCGGACGGCTGCTCGCCCTGGATTCGCGCGCAGCCGGCCGGCTGCCGCTGCGGGCCGACCTGCGCGACGGACGGCCGACGGCCGAGTTGTTCGCCCCGCTCGCCGTGCCCCCGGCCGCCCCGGGTGCCGGGCCGGGCGCCGACGGGATCGCCCTGCCGGGTGACCCGCGGCGCATCGACCTCGACGTGTCCGTGACCGCCGACCCCGCGTCGGCCGGCCGCCCGACGCTCGGGGTGCTGCTGCGCGACCGGTTCGGGCTCACGTACCGGACCCCGGTCGCCGCCCTCCCGACGAGCGGCTCGGGCACCGTCTCGGTCCCCCTCGACCCGCTGACCGGATCCCCGCTGGGGTCCGCCGCCGGCCCCCTGCGCATCGTGGGCCTCGTGATGTCCTACGGGCTCCAGCCGACGTGGTTCGACGCCGAGTCGGTGGTCCCGGTCGAGGGGGAACTGGCCCTGCACCGCGTCTCGGTGAGCGAGACCCCGGGCGGAGCCGCCGCACCCGTGACGGCCACCGCGCCCGACTGGCACCTGCGTACCCCCGAAGCGGCCAAGGGGGTCCCGGCCGCCGCCCTGCGGCCCGCCGCACCGGACCTGCTGCGCCTGCACTACCAGGGCCCGCCCGGCAAGCCCGTGGAGGTCTCGCTGAGCCCCGGCGGCCCGCCCGCCGAGGTCCGCGGGGTCGCCACCCGCGGGTTCCTCGCCGCCGTGGGGGCCTCCGTGGGCGACAAGGTGCCCGTCCGGCTGGGCGTCACCACCGTGCAGGTGCGGATCGCCTCGGCCGTCGGGTCGCTGCCCGTGGCCGGTGACACCGCCCTGGCCGTGGACCTGGACGCGGCCGCACGGCAGCTCGCGGCCGAGGACGCCAAGGACCTGCCGCCCGCCGACGAGTGGTGGCTGCCCGCCTCCTCGCCGGACGACCGGGAGCCGGCCCTGGCCGCCGCCCGGATCCGCGCGGGCGCCGGCTCGCAGAAGGTGCTGCTGCGCGAGGAGGTCGCCGCCGGTCTGCTGCGAGATCCGCTGAGCGCGGGCCCGCAGGCCGCGCTGGCGGCCCTGGCGGTGGCGTGCGCGGTCCTCGCCGCGATCGGCTTCGGTGCCTCGGCGGCCGCGTCCGGACGGGAACGGGCCCGCGAGCACGCGATCCTGACGGCCCTGGGCGCCCCGCGGGCCCGGCTCGCCGGGACCGCCGCCGCCGAGGGCTGTCTGCTGGTCGGCCTCGGGACGGCCGTCGGGCTGGGCCTGGGCGCCGCGATCGTCCATCTGGTGGTACCGCTGATGATCCTGACGCCGGCCGCGCAACGCCCGGTGCCCGGGGTCGTGGTGGACCTGCCGGGTCTCCAGACCCTGTTGCTGGCCGCCGCGGTCGCGGCGGTGCCCCTGCTGTCGGCGGTGCTCGGCGGCCGCGGGCGACGGACCGACCGAGGTGCAGCCGCGCGGCTGCGGTACGTGGAGGAGATGTGACCACCCCGCCCGCCGGTCCCGAGGGCACCGCGCCCTCCGGCCGGAGCACCCCCGGCCCCACCCCGCCCGGCCCGCACACGGCCGCCGGCGGCGTGCCGCCCGGCAACCCGGCGGCCTCCGGCCCCTCTTCCGGGCCGGGGCGCCCCGCCCGGCACGACGGCGGGAGCACCGGCGACGGCGCCGCCCCAGCCACGACCCGCACCACCTCCGGCCGCGCCACCGGCCCCTCCGCCGACGCGGCCGGCGCCCCCACGGACCGGACCACCCGTACGACCCGCACCGCCGGCGACGGCGGCGGCGGCCGTTCCCCGGCCGCCGTGCCGCGGGGCGGCTCCGGCGTCCCGTGGGTGCGCACCCGGCTCCGGGCGATGCCGCTGGCGGCGGGGCTCGCCGCGGCGCTGGCGTTCGTCGCCGTCCTGCTGGCGGCCGCCCTGCCGCGGGCCCTGGACCGCGGCGCCGACGACGCCCTGCGCTCCTACCTCCACGAGCAGGGCCCCGGCCCGACCAGCCTGTACGCCAGCGCCCGCGCCCTCCCCGGCCAGAGGACCCCGCAGTCGCTGGACTCCGTCCTGGCGGCCCTGCGCGCGAACACCGGCCCCCGTACCGGCATCGAGCTGGCCGCGACCGGCCCGGTCCACGGCACGGTCACGGTCACCCCGCAGGCCTTGTCCAACCCTGAGCTCAAGAGGATGCCCGGCGACCCCCCGCCGGACACCCTGCTGACCCTCCTCCACCTGCCGCAGGCCGCCTCCCACGCCCGCCTCGTCGAGGGGCGCTGGCCCGGCGGCGCGGCCGAGGGCGCCCCCCTGCCCGTGGCCCTGGCCAAGAGCGCGGCCGAGACCCTGGGCGCCCGGGTCGGCACGGTCCTGACGACCGCTTCCGCCGTCGGGACCCCCTTCCTCGCGGAGATCGTCGGGCTCTACGTCGCCGAGGACCCCGCGGAGGTCTACTGGGACGGCCTGCCCTGTCCCACGGCGGCCTGTCTGACGCCCTTCTGGCGGGTGACCGCGCTGGTCGGAGCCGAGGGGCTCGGACGGCTCGACACGTGGGGCGGCACCGTCAACGACTTCTGGCGGCTCCCCCTGGACACCGGGACGCTGCGCGCCGACCGGCTGCCGGACGTGGCCGCCGCCGTGGCCTCGTACGTGGCCGGGTCCACCGCTTCCGACCTGCGGCGGACCACCGGGCGCGAGCAACTGCAGGTCACCTCCGGGCTGCCGCGGCTGTTCACCCAGGCGCAGGCCCGCCAGCAGGCGGTCGCACCGCTCGCCGCCCTCGGACCCGCCGGACTGGCCGGAGAGGCCCTGGTGGTGCTGTGCCTGGCGGCCGGGCTCGGCGCGGACCGCCGTACGGCCGAACTGCTGCTGCTGCGCGCCCGGGGAGCCTCGCGCCGCGGCGTCGTCGGCCGGCTCCTCGCGGAGAACGCGGTCACCGTGCTGCCGGCCGCCGCGCTCGCCACCGCCCTGGCCGTGGTGCTGCTGCCGGTCCCCCGCCTGGCCCCCACCCTCCTCGGGGCCGGGGCCGTCACCCTGCTGGCACTGCTGGCCTTCCCCGTACGGGCCTTCGTCCTGCTGTCGGCGCCGAACAGGCGGGCCCCGCGCAGGCGGCTGGTGGCCGAACTGCTCGTGCTCGCCGTCACGGTGGCCGCCGTGGCCGAGGTCTCCCGCCGCGGCATCGCCCCCGCCGGGACCGGCCTCGACCCGCTGCTGGTCGCCGCCCCGCTGCTGCTGGCCCTGTGCGGGGGCCTGCTGCTGGCCCGGTTGCTGCCGATGCTCGTACGGGGCCTGACCCGTGCGGCGGGACGCGGCCGCGGGCTGGTCTCCTTCCTCGGTCTGGCCCGCGCGGCCCGCGGTGGCGGCGGCTCCCGGCCGTCCGTCCTGCCGTTGATCGCGCTGCTGCTGGCCGTGACCGCGGGCGGCTTCGGCGCCACCGTCCTGGCCTCCGTGGACACCTCCCGGCAGCAGGTGGCGCGGGCCGCCGTCGGCGGCGACGCCCAGGTGGCGGCGCCCCCGCTGGGCACCGTGCCCAAGGAGTTCACCCGGGCCGCCGCCGGGCTGCCCGGCATCCGGACCTCCGTCCCGGCGTGGGTCGACGACTGGGGCTTCGTCATGGGCACCCAGCAGGGCTCCACCCAGGTCACGGTGATCGTCGCCGACCCGGTCACGTACGCGGAGCTGTCCCGGGCCGTGGGCCGGGGGCAGTTCGACCCCGCACTGCTGGCCGGGGCCGGGGCCGACGCCCCGCTGCCCGCCCTGTTCGGCAAGGGCCTGGCCGCGCAGACCACCGGTGGCGGCGTGCAGGAGCTGCGCTTCAGCGACGGAAAGACCCTGCCCGTGAAGCCCGTCGCCGTGATCGACGGCACTCCGGCGCCCGGCCCCGCCGCCTACACGGTGGTGCTGCCGGCCGGTCCGACCGCGGCCCGGCTTCCCCGGGTCGAGCAGGCCACCCACTGGTTCGCCCTCGGCCGGGCCGAGGAGGGCCCGCTGCGCGACCTGCTCCGCACCACCGCCCCGAACGGCACGGCGGATCCGTACACCGTGCACACCAGCTCGGCGGCGGCCGCCGCACTCGCCCACGCCCCCCTCCAGGCCTCGGCGGCCCGGGTGTTCTGGGGTTCCCTCGCCGGGGTGGCGGCCTTCGCGCTGCTGGCCGTCCTCCTGAACCTGGTGCGGGCCGCGCCCGAACGGGCGGCCCTGCTGGCCCGGTTGCGGACCATGGGGCTGCAGCCCCGTGAGGGCCTGGCCCTGATCCTGACCGAGTCGCTGCCGCAGGCCCTCGCCGCCGCGCTGGGCGGCGGCCTGGTCGCCGCGGCGGCCGTCGCCCTGCTGGGTCCCTCCGTGGACCTGTCCACGCTGGTCGGCTCGGCCGTGCCCACGGGCGTGCGGCTCACCGCGTGGCCCGTGCTCGCGCAGTCCCTGGGCCTGGCCGCCCTGCTGGTGCTGGCCGTGGTCGCCGAGGCGGCGATATCGGGCCGACGCCAGATCACCACCGAGTTGAGAGCGGGAGACCCACGTTGACCAGCGAAGCGCCCACCTACGAGGAGCTGCGGAGCGCGGCGCTGGCCGCCGCCGCGCCGCGGACCCGCTCCGAGGACACCGCCATCGCCTGCGACCGCCTCGTGCGGATCTTCACCTCGGCCGGGGTCGAGGTGCAGGCCTTGCAGGGGCTGGAGCTGACGGTGGCCCGGGGCGATCTGGTGGCTCTGGTCGGCGCCTCCGGAAGCGGCAAGTCGACCCTGCTGAACATCCTGGCGGGCCTGGACGTGCCCACCGCCGGCACGGCTTCGGTGGGCGGCCACGACCTGCTGGAGATGTCGGCGCGGGAGCGGCTGCGCTACCGGCGCGAGACGGTGGGCTTCGTCTGGCAGCAGACGGTGAAGAACCTGATGCCCTTCCTGACGGTCGCCCAGAACATCGCCCTGCCAATGCAGTTGAAGGGCGGCGGCCGTCGCGGCGGCGCGGCCGCCCGGCGGGCCGAGCGCGTCGGCCGGCTGCTGGAGGCGCTGGAGATCGGCGAACTCGCGGGCCGCCGACCGGCCGAGCTCTCCGGCGGCCAGCAGCAGCGCGTGGCCATCGCCGTGGGCATGGCCAACGAGCCGGCGGTGCTGCTCGCGGACGAACCGACGGGCGAACTGGACTCGGAGACCGGCGCCGCCGTCTTCGAGGCGTTCCGCACCGTCAACCGGGAGTTGGGGGCGACGGTGGTCATCGTGACCCACGACCCGATGGTGGCGGGCGAGGTCCGCCGTACGGTGGCCATCCGCGACGGGCGCACCAGCAGTGAGGTGTTGCGCCGGACGGTCACCGACGAGCACGGTACGGAGTCGGTCAGCGAGCGCGAGTACGTGATGCTGGACCGCACCGGCCGGGTGCAGCTGCCGCAGAAGTTCCTGGAGGCGCTGGGCATGGAGCACCGGGTCGCGGTCGACCGGGCGTCCGACCACATCGAGGTCCGCCGCGACGACGCGGACGACCCTGACGCCCCTGACGGCCCGCGCGACGGGGACGGCCTGCGCGACGGAGACGTCCCGGACGCCGGCGCGGGGCCCGCCGCGCCGTAGGACGGCCCTTCCCGCCCGCCCGCGGACCGGTCGTCGGGGTGCGGGCGTCACTTCCGTGGTCCGGGTGTCGTTAGGCGCTCGGGGTTGACTCGGGGGCGAAGGGATGACGGAATGCGGCAGTTTCCTCTGGAGTTGCGCCACGTGGCGCCGGGACGGGTGGTCGAGTGGCGGTTGCGGTCGACGGCCGTGCCGGCCGACGCGGACGGGGGTGACCCGGCGGGCAGAAGGGCCTCGTTCAACCAGGACAAGCACTTCACCGTCGCCGAGGAGAGCCGCGGCGCCGACGACCCCGTCGCGTCGTGGCTGGCCATCACCTTCGAGGTCGAGGGCGCGCTCGACGAAGCGGCCCTCGCCCAGGCGCTGCTGGGCTTCGTCCGGCGGCACGAGGTGCTGCGCTGCGAGTTCCGACGGCTGGCCGGTGAGCTGGCGTGCGAGCCCCTGGCTCCCAGGGAACTCGCCCTGGAGGCCGAGCACGTGGCCTCGTTCGACTCGGCGGAGCGGCTGCGGACGTTCCTGGTGGAGCGTTTCAAGCGCAGCATCGACACCCTGTCGTGGCCGCTGTTCACCATGGGCGCGGTGCTGCGTCCGGACTCCGCCACCGTGTACCTCGCCTTCGACCACATCGTCTGCGACGGCATGTCGATGCCGATCGTGGTCCGCGAGGTGATGACGGCGTACGAGGCCCTGCGGCGCGGCGACGAAGGGGACCTGCCGGCGGTCCCCAGCTACCTCGACTTCGCCGAGGAGCAGCGCCGCCGCTACCTCTCCATCGAGGCGGACGACGAACGCCTGGGCTACTGGAAGTCCTTCATCGACCGCAACGGGGAGTTCTTCCCCCGCTTCCCCCTGGACCTGGGCGTGGAGCCGGACCGGATGTACCCGATCGTCAACGAGGCCTCGTCGCTGCTGGACCCGGCCGAGGCCGAGGTGTTCGAGAAGACCTGTCTGCAGGTGGGCGCGAAGCCGTTCATGGGGCTGCTCGGTTCGGTCGCCGTCTGTCTGCGGGACGCCGGAGGTCCGGGCGTCTACCGGGGGTTCATGCCGGTGAGCGAGCGCGGGCGCGGTTCCTGGAACGACGCGGTGGGCTGGTTCGTCAACACCATGCCCATCGAGTTCGACGCCTCTCCCGGCAGGGACTTCGCGCAGGTGATGGCGGCGGTCCGGGCGGGCTTCGGCGAGATGATCTCCCACATCGACGTGCCGTTCGTGCGGGCCTGGGAGCTGCTGGCACCCGAGGAGTTCGCCGCCCGTTCCTGGCCGTATCCGGTGAACTTCTTCTCGTACATCGACATGCGCAAGTGCCGGGGCGCGGAGCGCCACCACGAGTGGCGGCCCGCCACGCACGTGTGGTCGGCGCGCGCCAACGGGGCCTGCTCGTGGTTCCAGCGGGACGCGGACGGACTGCACATGAACTCCCTCTACGTGGACACGGCGCCCGCCCGCCGCACGATGGGCGACTTCCAGGACGCGCTGCGCGAGACCGTGCGGAGCGTGGCCCGTACGGGCGGTTTCCGCCGGCCGGGCCGGCTCGCCGGGCCGCGGCGGTCCGCGGAGCAGGCGGCCCCGCTCAGGGCCTGACCGGCGGGAGGGCGGCGGCGCGGGCGAGCAGCAGGTCCCGTTCGCGGACGTTGCGGGTGAGGGCGGCCGCCCTCTCGAACTCGGCGCGGGCCTCCGGCCCGCGTCCGAGCCGTTCCAGCAGGTCCCCCCGTACGCTCGGCAGCAGGTGGTAGGAGCGCAGGGCGGGCTCGTCGGCGAGGGCGTCGACCAGCGGCAGGGCCGCCCCGGGGCCCTCGGCCATGGAGACGGCGACGGCCCGGTTCAGTTCGACGACCGGTGAGGGCACCAGGTGGACGAGCCGTCCGTAGAGGGCGGCGATGGTGGCCCAGTCGGTGTCCTCGTAGCGGACGGCCGCCGCGTGGCATCCGGCGATGGCGGCCTGGAGGGAGTAGGGGCCGGTGCCCGCGCGGTGCAGGGCGTCGACGCCGCGCCGGATGAGGAGCCGGTTCCAGCGGGCCCGGTTCTGGTCGGCGAGCAGCACCGGCTCCCCGTCGGGGCCGGTGCGGGTGGCGGTCCTGGAGGCCTGGAACTCCAGGAGCGCGCAGAGTCCGTGGACCTCGGGCTCCTTCGGCATGAGGGCGGCCAGCACCCGTGCCAGGCGCAGGGCGTCCTCGCAGAGGGCGGGCCGGACGAGGTCGTCGCCGGCGGTGGCCGAGTAGCCCTCGTTGAAGATCAGGTAGATGACTTCGAGGACGGAGGCGAGCCGCTGTTCGCGGTCGGCGCCGTACGGGACCTCGAAGGGCACCCCGGCCTTGGCCAGGGCCCGTTTGGCCCGGACGATGCGCTGGGCGACGGTGGGCTCGGAGGCCAGGAAGGCGCGGGCGATCTCCTGGGTGGTGAGGCCGCCCACCAGGCGCAGGGTGAGCGCGATCCGGGCGTCGGTGGCCAGTACCGGGTGGCAGGCGGTGAAGACGAGGCGCAGCAGGTCGTCGTCGATGTCGTCCGGGGCCGCGGGCTCGGCGGGCGGGGGTACGTCCTCCAGGGTGCGGCCGACCTCCGCGAGCTTGCGCGCGTAGGTCTCCCTGCGGCGTACGAGGTCGACCGCCCGGTGCTTGGCGGTGGCCATCAGCCAGGCACCGGGCCGGTCGGGGACTCCGGAGAGGGGCCACTGTTCGAGCGCGGCGACCAGGGCGTCCTGGGCGAGTTCCTCGGCGATGCCGACGTCCCGCACGATGCGGGTGACGCCGGCGATGATCCGCGCGGACTCGATCCTGAACACCGCTTCGACCGCCTGGGCCGTACTCACTGCCGTCACGGCCACCCATCAGAGCAGCCGTGACGGACCGGGGCAAACGCGGGGCGGGCGCGGAGCGTCACATCTCCTGGATCTGGCGGAGTTCGGCGCCGACGTGCCAGCTGGTGGGGTGGATCGACAGGAACCGCTTGGTCCATTCCAGTGCCTCGGCCTTGTCCTTGCACTGGAGGAGGGCGTAGCCGCCGACGACCTCCTTGGTCTCGGTGAAGGGCCCGTCGGTGAAGCTGAGCTTCCCCCCGGACCAGTCGACCCGGGTGCCCTCGGAGGTGGGGAGCAGCCCGGCGGTGTCGAGCATGACCCCGGCCTTGGTGATCTCCTCCATCAGGGCGCCCATCCGCTCCTCGAAGTCCGCGGGGAAGCCCTCGGTGGGAAGGTTCTGCTCGTCGATGCGGATCAGGCTCAGGAAACGCGGCATGGTGACTCCTCGGTCGGGAGGGCGGGGACGTTCCCCGTCTCTCACCCCTGCGTCGAACGGGAGGCGCCCGGATCGACAGCTCCCGGGAAATTCTTCGGAGAATCCCGGAGGGCGGCCACCCGACAGAGGCCGGCGGGTGGGTCCGGACCCGTGCCCACCGGGGCTACTGCCGAGTAGGATCGCGGCCCCAGGCCCCTCCGAGAGGCCGGGGCGGCCCATCCGCGCACCCGCCGCTCGCCGGACCAGCGGGCGGTGGCGGCCGCTCGGCGACCGCCCGCCGGGCCGCGCATGCCGTTGCGGTCCAGGACGGTTCCGCGTGAGCCGCCCTGACGCCCTCAGGGCCGGACGGGCGGCACCAGATCGCTCTCGCTGACGGTGTACGTCAGCGGGGGGTAGACGAAGTCCGTCTCGTGGTTCTCACGTCGCCGCAGTCGGTAGAACTCGCTCCGCTGCTCGTCGTCGGCCCGCTGGAGGCGCGCACCCTGCGGAAGGTGGGCGTGTCCGCCGTGAAATCGAAGGAGGGTCTTCGACGTCCGAAACGTGACGCCCAGCCATCGGTTGTCCGCCGCCCCGATGGGCGTGGCGGCTACGATCTTGTGCCTGAGCCGCCGATTCGAGTCGACGGAGAACGCGACGACGCCGTTGTGGGCGAGGGGGATCTCGAACGCGTCACCACCGGACCCCTTTGATTCGAAGATCAGCTTCCTCGACGGGCTCGCTTCGGGATTCCGGTAGCAGGAGAAGACGGCGATGAACGAATCGTCGGCAAGATCGAGGGCTTGGTCGGAATGGGCGCCCATGGTCCTGTAGGCGTTCGTGTAGTTCTCGATGAGAGCGTTGTTGAAGCCGACCGAAAGCGCCGCACGTTCCTGGACCTGTCGCGCCAGCCGTTCGTGCACCGCCCGGAAACGCTGCGTCGGATTGCCGTACCGGGTGGTGGTGCGTACGAGGGGCACACCGTCCGACTCGTCGATCCTGGTGAGCGTGGCGCCTTGCCGGCCTTTCCCCACGTCTTCCCAACGAACCGATGCGGACAGCTCCGCGAAGAGGTTCTCCTCGGCCGGCAGAGCGCACGAGAGGATCTCGTCCGAGATCCTAGACCCGGGGGGCAACATAGTCTCCCGTGTTCATGCTGAAGAGGAATTCGTCGCCGTAGTCGATGAAGGACGAGGTCCTGTTCTCCTCGGCGTACAGCCTGCGCAGCTCGTCCATGCCCGCCGGCGTGGGTGGCCCGAGCCGCACCAGGCCTCCGGCCGCTTTGAGGAACGTGTGGCCGTTCTTGTGAACGGCTTCGGCGCTCGAACAGCGCACCACGTATCCCAGGCGGGTCGGGAGCGATTCCGCGTCCAGTCCCGAAGGCCGGATCTCGTGCGTGTACAGGCGGTTGACGGACAGCGGCATGAAGAACACGGAGCCGGGATAGAGGGTCAGGGTGAACTGCGCGGGGAGCGCGACCCCGTCGCGTTCTCCGCTCGGCTCCTTGAGGCGGAAGTGGAGCCTGGTCAGCCCGCTGACACCCTTGACCCCGTGGTCGAAGGCGTCTTCGGCCAGGGGCTGCAGCTTGTCGAGCCCGTCGTAGAAGGTGCAGAAGGCCATGATGCCGTTGACGGGCATGTCCTTCGTCTTGTCGGCATGGGCCGAGATCTTGGCCTTGGACTGCTTGCGCCCGGCCGTCGCGAGGGTGTTGTGGTAGATCTGGGCGAGGACGTGATTCAGCGGTGCGTGGTTCCGGAAGACGGCGGCGGCCTCGCGGTTCAGGTCCTCGACGATGCTCGTGTCGGTCGGGCGAAAGCCCTCGGTCGGCCCCGAGAGGTTCGTGGAGCACCGGAGCAGGCGGAAATGCAGTTCGTCACCGTTTCGCGTGACGGGCGTCAGATAGATGCCGCTGCGATGGGCGGTTCCGGGCTTGGTGGACTCCGTCAGGGACTGGAACGCGTGCTCCGCACGGATCCGTCCGAAGTGATCGGCACCGGGGCCGAAGAAGCGGCGGTAGTACACGCCGGCACCGTGCACACGGACGGGAACCCGGCCGAGGCCGACGGGCGTCCACGGCTCGCCGGCGTCCTCCCGGTAGCCGTGTGACAGCTCCCGGATGACGAACACCCGCTCCGCCGCATCCAGTTGGCGGCGGCTGACCCCGGATACGTCGCCACACAGGTAGACGGTCTTCTGCGCGAGGTCCGGCGAACCGGAAGCAAGGTCCTCCGGGGTGGTCGTGGACCCGAAGAACTCCCTGATCACGTCCTGGTCGTGCAACGTCGAAGGCGCGACCAGGATGTTGCCCGCATCCTCGATGCGGGCTTCCGTCGGCTCTGTCGCGTACTTCAAACCGGACCTGCCCTTCGCACTGGGACCCTCCCCGTCCACGACGTCCACAGATCCTGGTGGATTGCCCGAAACCGTGGACATGGCAACGGCCCGCACTCTTTCGCCCGCGTTGCGATGCGCGGACGAAAGGAGACGGACCGTTGAAATTTGATGATCTCACGGGGCTTGACGTCGGGCAACGGGTGCTGCTGTACGGACGGTGCGCGGAGCCGCTGCGGTGAGGTCGCGCGGGTGTGGCCTCCGATCCGTCCGCTTCCGGCGCATCCGATCGGTGGGCCGTGGCGGAAGAGACGTGCAGGGCCCCCGGTCACACGTCGGCGGATCGGGGGTCCGTCCGCGCGCCCCCGCGCCCTACCTGCTGTCGCCGGACCAGTCCCAGTGGTCCGCGTCGCCGGGCCGGCGGCGGTAGTGGGCCCGCCCGCCCGGCCCGTAACGCCCTATCTCGGTGGGCAGCCGGGCCTCCTCGCCCAGTCGGCGCACGCTCCAGCCGGTGACGTCGAGGAGCAGCCCGTCGAGGGGGCCGCCGACGAGTTCGCCGTAGCTGTGGCCCGGTCGCGGGCCCGGGTCGGGGTCGTCGTGGTCGCCGCCGTAGACCCGGCGCCGCAGCATCCTGTCGTCCATGGGGCCAGCTTCACAGGCGGCACTGACAATCCCGCCCGGAGCGGCCCCGTCCGGCCGGGCTCCGGCGTCCGCGCGCCTTGTCGGGACCACCTAGGCTGACGGTCACGGCAGACAAGCGACCAAGGAGCACACCCATGGCCCGTCGGGTACACCGGCCACTGGAGGACGAGGAGTTCGACTTCATCGTCGGCATGACCGGGGGCCCGGTCCTCGTCTGCTTCACCGGCACCTGGCCGAAGGCCGTGGAGGCCTGCCGGGTGATGGACGGACTCCTCGCGGAACTGGCGCAGGAGTACGGGAGCCGCCTGACCGCCGTCCGCGCCGACATCACCCGCTGCCCGGGGGCGGTGCTCCGCCACGGGGTGACCGGGGCGCCCACCGTCGTCCTGCTGCGGTCCGGGGAAGCGGTGGCGACCCACGCCGGCCCGCTGACGGGGGACGAGTTCCGGACGTTCCTCGACACCCACCTCTGAGCCGACCGCCCCGGTGGGGCCGGGGACGCGCGCCCGGGTGAACCCGGTCAGACTGGCCGAAAGTGGCATAGGTGAGATAGGTGCCTCAGGCATGTAATGGAATCCGGCGAGACGGAACCATCGCTTGCGAGGTGTTGCTTTCCATGTCCGATGCCGTTGCCTTCCCCCAGGACCGAACCTGTCCCTACCACCCGCCGGCCGCCTACGAGCCCCTCCGGGAGGCGCGCCCCCTCTCCCGGGTCACCCTCTTCGACGGCCGCTCCGTATGGGTGGTCACCGGCCACGCGCAGGCGCGCGCCCTGCTCTCCGATCCGCGCCTGTCCACGGACCGCACCAAGGAGTCCTTCCCAGCCCCCACCCGGCGGTTCAAGGGGCTGCAGAACCGGCGCGTCGCCCTGCTCGGGGTGGACGATCCGGAGCACAACACGCAGCGACGGATGCTGATCCCCAGCTTCTCGGTCAAGCGCACGGCGGCCCTGCGGCCCAGGATCCAGGAGACCGTGGACCGGCTGATCGACGCGATGGTGGCGGCCGGGCCGCGCGCCGAGCTGGTCGGCGCCTTCGCCCTGCCGGTGCCCTCCATGGTGATCTGCGCGCTCCTCGGCGTCCCCTACGAGGACCACGAGTTCTTCGAGGCCCAGTCGCGCAGGCTGCTGCGCGGCCCCGAGCCCGCCGACGTCGAGGACGCCCGCCACGAGCTCGACACCTACCTGGAGGCCCTGATCCGGCGCAAGCGCACCGATCCGGGCGACGGACTGCTGGACGAACTCGTCACCGACCGCCTGGAGACCGGCGAGACCGACATCGAGGAACTGGTCTCCCTGGCCACGATCCTGCTGATCGCGGGCCACGAGACCACCGCGAACATGATCTCGCTGGGCACCTTCACCCTGCTGCGCCACCCGGAGCAGCTGGCCGAGCTGCGGGCCGACCCCTCGCTGATGTCGGAGGCGGTGGAGGAGCTGATGCGCTTCCTGTCCATCGCCGACGGCATGCTGCGGGTCGCCACCGAGGAGATCCGGATCGGCGGGGTCACCATCCGGCCGGACGACGGGGTGGTCTTCTCCACCTCCGTCATCAACCGCGACGACGCGGTGTTCCCCGAACCGGACGCCCTCGACTGGCACCGGCCGGCCCGGCACCACCTGGCCTTCGGCTTCGGCATCCACCAGTGCCTCGGCCAGAACCTGGCCCGCGCGGAGATGGAGATCGCGCTGGGAACCCTGTTCCGGCGCCTGCCGGGCCTGCGGCTGGCGGCCGAACCGGACCGGATCCCGTTCAAGCCGGGGGACACCATCCAGGGCATGGTCGAACTCCCCGTGGCCTGGTGAGCGGCGTGCGGATCTCCGTTGACCAGGACCGCTGCATCGGCGCCGGCCAGTGCGCGCTGACCGCGCCCCAGGTGTTCACCCAGGACGACGACGGGCTCGGCGAGGTGCTGCCGGGACGGGAGGACGGACACGGCAGCGCCCTCGTGCGGGAGGCCGCGCGGGCCTGCCCCGTCTCGGCGATCACCGTGGGAGAGGACTGAGGTACCGGCCGGGCGCGGCGGCGATTTCCTGTACAGTCGTCCAGGAAATCGGTTCCCGAGACGGAGGGAGGGGCCGTGCACACGGTCGCTCAGGTCCTCATCGGCGTCGTCGCCGCGCTCCACGCCTACTTCCTGGTCCTGGAGATGTTCCTGTGGCAGCGGCCACCGGGGCGCGCCCTGTCCGGCTTCGACGCGGACACGGCGCGGCTCACCGCGACGCTCGCCGCCAACCAGGGCCTCTACAACGGCTTCCTGGCCGCCGGCCTGGTGTGGGGGCTGGTCACCGACGCCCTCGACACGCAGGTCTTCTTCCTGATCTGCGTGATCGTCGCGGGGGTGTACGGGGCCGCCACCGCCAACCGCCGGATCCTCGTGGCCCAGGCCCTGCCCGGCGCGCTCGCCCTGGGCGCCGCGCTGCTCGCCGCGTGAGCGGCCCGCGCGCCGGGGACCCGCGCACCGCCCGGACCAAGGCGCGGCTGCGCGAGGCCCTGCTCGCCGAGTGCGGCGCCGGGCGGGAGCTCGCCGAGGTCAGCGTCTCGGCGGTGGTCCGCCGGGCGGGGGTCGGCCGGGCGACGTTCTACCTGCACTACGAGGACCTCCCCGCGCTGGCCGTCGACGCCTGCGCCGACGTCGTGCACGCGGCGGTGGACGCCCTGCACGCCTGGCAGACCGATCGGGCGGCGCCGCCCCCGGCCCGGCCCCCGGCCGCCCTCGCCGGGTTCCTGTCCGCCGCCGAGGGCCACGCGGCCCTGTACCGCACGCTGCTCCTGCCGGGCGGCGGCGGCCCGCTCGGCGAGCGCCTGCACCGGGAGCTGCGCGCCCGGGCCCGCGCCGAGCGGGTCGCGGTCGGCGCGCCCAACCCGGACCTGGTGGCCTCGGCGGTGGCGGCCGCCTTCACCGGCGTCCTCGCGGACTGGCTGCACGGCCTGATCCCGGCGGACCCCGAGCGGACGGCGGCCGGCCCCGCGTCCCCCGGCGCCCTCGCGGACCGGATCTGGGCCCTGCTGCTGGCCCTCCACCGCGCTGGAGCCCCCGCCGGATGACCGGCGGGGGCTCCCTTCACGGGCTGGGCTCGCGAAGCGGTGTCAGAGCGTGACCACCCGTTCGGCCTGGGGGCCCTTGGGGCCCTGGGTGACGTCGTACTCGACCTTCGCGCCCTCGGCCAGCTCCTTGAAGCCGGTCGTCTGGATGGCGGAGAAGTGCACGAACACGTCGGGGCCGCCGTCGTCCTGCTGGATGAAGCCGAACCCCTTCTCCGAGTTGAACCACTTCACGATGCCTGTTGCCATCTGGCTGATCCTTCTCAACGTTCCACTCGGGCCGCACGTGCGGCCGTCTCGATACTGCCCACCCGTCACGCCGGCCACACTCCGAGCGCGGCCGACCGGGGGGTGGACCCGGATGTTCACGCGCTGCGGTCCGCGGCGGGCGACGACGCCGCGGACCGGGGGGCGAGGGCCGTCGCGGCGGCCCGTCGCGGCCCGCCGGCCCGGCAGCCCAGGCAGTCCGCGTGCCCCGTACGGGCGGCGGTGTCCCGGACGCGCCAGTCCCACTCGGCCTCCGGGCGGGGCCCGCTGGGCTTGCCCCAGCCGGCCAGATGGAGGAGCCAGGTGACCAGCGCCGCCACCAGGACCAGACCGAGACCCGCCCAGACGCCGGGAGCCCAGCCGGCGCAGAGCGCGGCTCCGGCCCCGGCGGTGCCCAGCAGGGCCAGGGCGGTGCCGGTCCAGCCGGCCACCGTGTGGCCCAGGTCGACGTGTCCGTGTGCGCTCATGGATTCTCCTCGGAGGGACGGACGGCAGTAGGCTCGGAGCAGGATCTTTTATCTCACGAGCTAAGTAACTTAGATACTAAGGAGTGTGTGGGTGCACGGCAAGACCCGCCCCCCGGTCACGGCCGGGGAGGCCCTCGCACGCATGGACCGGTTCGTGGCCCTCGGGCTCATCGGGCAGCAGGAGATGGCGCAGCGGCTCGGCCTGAACGTCACCGATCTGACCTGCCTGGGCCACATCCTGGGAGCCGCCGACACCCCGCTCTCCGCCGGCGACCTGGCCGAACTGACCAACCTGACCACCGGCGCCGTCACCGGGGTGCTCAACCGCCTGGAGCGCGCCGGCTACGCGCACCGCCGCCCGGACCCGGCCGACCGGCGCCGCGTACGGGTGGTGGCCGATCCGGCGGCGACCGCGCGGGTCGTCGCCGTGTACGAACCCTTCTACGCGCGGCTCGGCACGGTGTTCGCCGAGTACACCCCGGATGAGATCGCCGTCATCGCCGACTGGTTCGACCGGGCGGCGCAGCAGATGCGGGCCCATCACGCCGAGGTCTGCGGCGATGCACCCGGCCCCGCGGCTCCGTAGGTCCCGACTGGTAAAATGGGCGGGAAACTTCAGGCGCGGGGCGCTTTGGCCCGATGCGGACACGTACGACGAGCCGGGGCCGTACCGAGGGGTACGGGCCCGGCTCGTCGCCGTTCACGGTCCCGTCCGCCCTCCGCGCCCGTCCCCTCCCGCTCTCTTCACGGAAGGTTCTGCATGAAGAACCCGTCAGCTCATGGGCGTTTCGGCATCAAGGCCGGAGCGAAGGCAGGCTCCAAGCCGGGAGCCAAGCACGGCGGCAAGACGCCCCGGACCCTCGGTCCGCAGGGCGAGTTCGCCATGCCCCGCACGGGCACCCCGGCACTGCCCCCGGTGGCCTCGTTCGACGAACTGGGCCTCCCCCCTGAGCTGGTGACGACCCTGGTGGAGCAGGAGGTGCGCGAGCCGTTCCCGATCCAGGCGGCGACCCTGCCCAACTCCCTCACGGGCCGTGACATCCTCGGCCGCGGCCGTACCGGCTCCGGCAAGACCCTCGCCTTCGGCCTGGCCCTGCTGGCCCGTACGGCGGGACAGCAGGCGGACCCGAAGCGCCCGCTCGCCCTGGTCCTCGTACCGACGCGCGAGCTGGCGCAGCAGGTCACCGAAGCGCTGGACCCGTACGCGCGGGCCCTGAAGCTGCGCATGGCCACCGTCGTCGGCGGGCTCTCGATCGGCCGCCAGTCGGGCGCGCTGCGCACCGGCGTGGAAGTCGTCGTCGCGACCCCCGGGCGGCTGAGCGACCTGGTCGGACGGCGTGACGTGCACCTGGAGCGGGTGCGGATCACGGTGCTGGACGAGGCCGACCAGATGTGCGACATGGGGTTCATGCCCCAGGTCACCGAGATCCTGGACCAGGTCCACCACGCCGGGCAGCGGATGCTGTTCTCCGCCACCCTGGACCGCAACGTCGACCAGCTGGTGCGCCGCTACCTCAAGGATCCGGTCTCGCACTCGGTGGACCCGCAGTCGGCCTCGGTCGGCACGATGGACCACCACGTGCTGCACATCCACGCGGCGGACAAGGTCTCGGCGGCGACCGAGATCGCCGCGCGCGAGGGCCGGGTGCTGATGTTCCTGGACACCAAGCACGGCGTCGACCAGTTCGTGAAGCACCTGCGGGCCATGGGCGTACGGGCGGAGGGGCTGCACAGCGGCAAGTCCCAGCCCCAGCGCACCCGGACCCTGGGGCAGTTCAAGGACGGCCTGGTCACGGTCCTGGTCGCCACCAACGTGGCCGCCCGCGGCATCCACATCGACGACCTCGACCTCGTGGTCAACGTGGACCCCCCGGCCGACAGCAAGGACTACCTGCACCGCGGCGGCCGGACCGCGCGGGCCGGCGAGTCCGGCAAGGTGGTCACCCTGATCACGC
Organism: Streptomyces sp. NBC_01276; assembly: GCF_041435355.1. Taxonomy (GTDB): domain Bacteria; phylum Actinomycetota; class Actinomycetes; order Streptomycetales; family Streptomycetaceae; genus Streptomyces. The sequence continues at coordinate 7,222,516 of NZ_CP108442.1, read as the reverse complement.
CCAACCAGCGGCGTGACATCACGCGGCTGATGGCCGACGCCAAGATCCGGCCCACCATCACCCAGGTCCGGTCCGGCGAGGCGGCGCTGAGCCGGATCACCGGGGCGAAGGCTCCCTCCGGCGTCCCGCTGGCCGGGTCCGCGCCGACCGACGCCAAGGGCCGGCCGAGCGGCACGGACCTCGGGTTCCGCGGGATCGGCACCCGCCCGGGCCGGCCCGGCAAGGGCAAGGAGTCCCGCAAGACCATCGAGGCGCGCCAGGCGGCCGAGGCCCGCCGCGCGGCCCGGGTCCGCAAGGGCCTGACACCCTGACGCGGCGGCCCTGGCCGGCACGGGCCCGGCGCCCCGAGTACGGCGCCGGACCCGCTGGAAGCGGGGAACGGCGCCGTACGTCCGGCTGTCAGCCCCGGCGCCGCCGCCGGGCCACGATGGCGCGGGTGAGCAGCGGCGGGAGCAGGTCCTTGGCCAGCCGGCGCCAGCGGACCGGCTTCACGGCGGCGGCCGGGGCCGCGACGGGCTCGGCCGGCGGGCGCAGCGGCTTCGGCGCGGGCGGCGCCGCCACTCCCTCGTCGCCTATGCGCACCAGCGGGTGCCCGGCCACCACGTCCACGCCGTGCCACAGGTCCGTGCGGCCCTCCAGCCAGGCCAGCAGCGCCGACTGGTGGGGCACGGGGTCGCCCCAGGTCGCGTAGAGCTTCGAGGCGGAGACCGCGATCACGCGCAGTCCCTCGCCGGCCACCGCCCCCCAGACCGCGGCGGCGACGCCGGGGCAGTGGGCGGCGCGGTAGTCGTCGAAGACGACGACGGCGTCGGGGGTGGCGACCAGGCGCGAGGAGGCGATGTCCTGGACCACGTGTTCGTGGAGGTGGGAGGCGTCGACGTGGACGAAACGGCAGCTGCCGGGGCGCACCCGGTCCGCGACCACCGAGGTCGGGGCCTGGATGACGGTCGGCAGGGACGGGTGGAAGGCCAGGTAGTTCGTCTCGAACCCGCGGCGCGTGAGGGTGGGGTAGGAGTCCCGCATCTCCGCCAGGTTGGAGTCGTCGGGCGCGGGCGAGTCGAAGAGGTCGCAGACCGTGAACTCCTCGCCCTCCCGCAGGTATCCGGCGAGGAAGATCGCGCTCTTGCCCAGGAACGCCCCCAGTTCGAGGATGTCGCCCGACGCTTCGGGGGTGGCGTTCTGGCGCTTCAGGAACCAGTCGAAGAGCACCTGGTCATAGGCCGAGAACCAGCCTTTGACCTGGCTGAACGCGCGGGGCTCGGGCGGCGCGGGCTCGGCGTCGGGGGTGGTGACGGGAGCCTGTGAAACGTGCTGCACGGAGAGTCATCCTCCAGCGGAATGGCATCGGTTCAACGCTGTTACACCCGGCCAGGTATGCCGAAGATAAACCCCCGAACGGCGGATGGCGAGCTTTTCGGTACTACGCCTTCCGCTCTCCCCGGCCGTGGATCCGGGCGGACCTCACAGACCTCCCCCGCATCCTCCGCACCCCGCGCAGCCGCCACCGCAGCCCACGCCCCCGAGGGCCGGCGGGTCCGAGACCGTGCGGCCGGAGGCCTCCCCGGACGGCCCGGGGAGCCGGACCGGCGGCAGGGGCGGGGGCGGGCCCGCCAGTGCCGCGGCCAGCTCGGGCAGGCGCCCGGTGGCGGCCAGGCCCTGCCGGGCGACGGCCCCGGCGGTCCCCCGGATCCTGGAGGGCAGCTGGACGGACCGGGCCGGGCGCGGCTCCCAGGCGTCGTCCTCCAGGGTCGCCCGGTACAGGGCGCGGCCCGTCCGCGTGCCGTGGCCCAGGGCGGACGGGGAGGGACGCCGCACGCGCAGCACCGCCCAGACTCCCAGTGCCACCGCGAAGGCGCCGAGCGGCCACGGCGGACCGTCCCCGGCGAGGGCGGCCCAGACGGTGGCACCGGCGGCCGCGCCGCCCGCCACCACGGCCGCGACCGCTTCGAGGACCTCGGCCCGCCGGACCCGCTCGCCGTACGCGGTGTCCACGGCCAGGCCCTGCGCGACCAGCCGGGCCACGACGCGGCCGACGGCGGGCGAGGCGGTGACCGACGCGCGGACCGCCCGGGCGTCGCGCGCGGTCCGGCCGTCGCGCGCCGCGAGGACCGCGGCCTCCACCTCCTCGCGGGACTTCCTGGCCGTGAGGGAGACCTCGTAGGTGCCGACCACCGGGAGCCGGCCGTTGGCGTGGAGCACCGCCATCGCGGTCTCGGCGACGGCCCCCCGGCCGCCGCGCAGGTGGGCCACCTCGTAGACCGTCAGGGGTTCCCCGGTACTCCGGGGTACGCGGACCGGTGGGGAGGCCATCCGGCGGAAGGCCCGGATCCGCCGGGCGCAGGCCGCCCCCAGCAACAGAACAGATGGGACGAAAAGGACGAACCACCACATCTGTACCCCCCGGTGCCAGCTGCCTGAGGGTGAGTGTGGGGCCGGGTACGGGGTGCGGCAACACCCCGTACGGACCCTATGCCGCGCTTCTGCGCAAGCGCTGGGCCGCCGTGTTGCGCACGCGACGGGTGCGTGCGGAAGCGGCGAGGAGGGTCAGGGCCTCGCGGGAGGCGAGGGAGCGGGCAGCCGTGTGCTGGCACCAGTCGGATGCCGCGGCGAGTTCGACGGGGTTCCAGCCGGTGCCCGCCTCGATCGCCTTGAGCAGGGTCCACTCGCGCAGCCTGCGCGCCGGGAAGGCATGGCCGTCGAGGACGGGGTACAGGGCACGGGCCCACTCGGGGAACTCCGTGCCGGGCAGCAGCCTCGGCGCGCGGCGGTCGAGGTGGGTGACCACCGCGCTCTCGGCCATCACGGGGTCGGGGTCGCGCAGGACGGCCGCGACCGCCTCCGCCTCCGCCTCCGCCTCCGCCTCCCGCGGTCCTCCCGCCCGGAGCCCTCCCGCCACGGCGGCGACGGCGGCCAGCCGGTCGAGGTGCCGGGTGTAGCGCCACCGCCCGGGGACGGCCGCGTCCCGGGACGCCTCGTGCGGCGCCTCCCCCGGATCCGCCGTGGGACGACGGAGGGCCGCCCCGGTGCCCGCGGGCGCTGCGGCCGGGTACGCCGGACCGCCTCCCGGCGGCCGGCTCGTCTGGTGATCGCGTATCCCCATGCCTCCCATTCCACACGACCGGCGTGAACGGGGGGCGCCCAGGGGTACCCTCCGCGCCGGGGGCCCCGGAACCCCTTGGCTCCGGGGCCCCCGGCGCGGAGCGGGCGGCGGGCCGGCTCAGACCTGCTCGAAGTAGAACGCCTTGATGAAGCAGTCGCGGGGCTGTCCGACGGCGAAGAAGACGCAGTCCACCAGCGACTGGGCGGTCAGCGGGTCCTTCGCCGTGCGCGGGGCGCCCTCCCAGGCCTCCGACAGCGGATCGTGGTTGTCGAAGTCCGGCGGGTAGAGGGAGATCACCCGGACGCCCTGGTCACGGAGCCGGCGGGAGAGGGTCTCGGTGAACCCGGCCTGGGCGCTCTTGGCCGCGTAGAAGGAGTCGTGGGCGTCCGAGCGGTGGTTCCCCCGCTCCCCGCAGCCGGAGACCATGGTCACGATGTCCGGCACGTCCGACTTCAGGAGCAGCGGGAGGAAGGCCTTCGTCGCCAGGACCGTCCCGGTGGCTCCGGAGGCGAGGGTCTCCACCACGTCCTCGTCGGAGGCGGACAGCAGGTCCGTGCCGTGCTGGTAGCGGGATCCGTTGTTGACCAGGACGTCCACGTGGCCCGCGCGGGCGGCGACCGCGGCCGCGAAGCCCCGTACGGACGCCGGATCCGTCAGGTCGCAGGCGTACGCGTGCACGCGGTCGGCGTCGTGGCCCTGGGCGAGGATCTCCTCGCGGACCCGCGCCGCGGCTTCGGGGGTACGGGCGGAGAGGTGGACCTCGGCGCCCCGCGCGGCGAAGCGCAGGGCCAGGGTCCGCCCGAAGTCCCGTCCTGCCGCGGTGATGACGACACGGTGGTGTTCAAATGCCATGGTCAGCACTCCGATCAAGGGTCGAATTTCCATGATCGCAGTCCCCGTCCGGGGCGGTCGCGGTCCGGTGGGGGCAGCGGGATCGGGGGCGGCCGGCCCCCGCGAGCGCGAGCGCGTGCGCGTGGACGGGATCCTCCTCTCCCACCGCGGCGCGCCGCCGCGGTGGGGCCCGGCGTCCCGGGGGTCAGTGCCCGTACGACTCGTACCGGCCCGCCGCGTGCCCCGGTTCGGGCAGCGGGGCACCGGTCTCCAGCAGCGTCTTCAGGCTGGAGACGAGCATCGGCCAGGCCCGCGCGCACATGCCGATGAGGGTGCCGCCCGGGGTGAACCCCTCGTGGCGGACCGTCAGGCGGGCGAGGGTGTCACCGACCGGCTCGATCTCGTACGTCACCGTCGTGCGCGGCTCGGCCGCCAGCTCGGCGCGCAGCTCCTCGCCGATGCCGGCGGAGGCGGCCCACTGGGTGCTGAAGGTGTGCCAGGTGTAGGAGAGCCTGCGGTCCGGGACGCACTCCAGGACCACCTGGGCCGGGTCGCTGGTGCGGGCGCCGCGCTCGACCCAGTCCATGGGCGAGCCCACCGCCCAGTCCGTCTCGAAGCTCGGGCCCCAGTACCGGCGGGTGAGGGCCGGGTCGGTCAGGGCCTGCCAGACCCTGGCCGGATCGGCCTGGATGTAGAGGGTGTAGTCGATCACGCTGTCGTCCATGGCCCCATGCTGCGGGACCGGCCGCCGCCCGCGCGGGATTTGAAGGGGGCGTCACCAGCGCAGACCCTGTTCGGGCAGCTCCACGGGCGGGGTCCGGGGCGGGGCCGGGAGGGCGAGGCGGGCGCGGGCCGCGTGCACCGACGCGAGCTCCTCCCGGCCGGCCGGGCCCCAGTCGCTGAGCTCCCGGACCTGTTCCGGGGTGGCCAGCAGCCGGGCGTACGCCGGGTCCGCGGCCGGGGCGAGGGCCGTGAGCCGGGCCGCCGTCCGGGCCGAGGCACCCCCGTCGGCGTACCGGTGGCCGAGCGCGAGCGCCCCGGCGGTGGGTTCCGCCGCCGGGCCCGGCAGGTGCGCGGCGCCGGTGGCGCGGGCGATGAGCAGGAGCACCCGTCCGTCGGGGGCGAACAGCCAGCCGGAGCGTTCCCGTACGGGCAGGTGCGCGGGGAGCGGGCCGGGGTGCCAGGTGCCGTGCTGCGGGGTGCGGCGGGTGCGCAGGACGCCGAGCCGGTCGAGGTCCGTGGGGTTGGTGGGGCGGCCGTCCTCCAGCAGGGCGGGCCCGGAGCCGTTGATCCGGGCCCGCAGCGCGGACAGGGCGCGGCGGGCGTCGCCCGGGTCCATCAGGGCGGGCAGGTCGGCGGGCTCGGCGAAGTCGATGCCGGTGATCTCCCGGTCGGGCAGCCGGACGGAGCGGATCCGGTCCGGGGTCCAGGTGCCGCCGTCGTAGACGTGCAGGATCTCGCCGGGGAAGCGCATCTCGGGCGGGAAGCCGGGGGTGTCGGCGGGGATCCAGTCGACGGCGAGCCCGCGCGGGTAGTGGCCGTCGACGCCGAGCTCCTCGCGCACCTCGCGGGCGGCGGCCGCCGCGGGCGACTCGCCGGCGTCCACCGCGCCGCCGGGCAGGAGCCGGTCGGAGCGGTAGTCGACGCTCTGGACGAGGATCCGCCCGTCGGGGTCGGTGACGAGGACGACGGCTCCGGTCCAGAGGGCGGCGCGCGAGGCCCCGTAATCCTCCGGGGTCATCCAGGTGCCCGCGCGCTCGGGGTCGTCGGTCAGCTGGGGCATGGGAACTCCGTTCACCGTGGGTGGACCCGCCGCGTGTGCAACAGCGGGCGCGGCCCCCGGGTTACGGCGGCGACCCCAGGAGCGGGCGGATCCGCTTTACCCTCCCTATACCTCTTTATTACCGGGTTATGTCGATCTTGCTACTGTGCGCCGTGCGGGCCGTCGGGGTGAAACCCGCTGGCCCGACCACGTAACCGGCCGGGAAGGCACGACAGCCGTACGACGCGCACCGCGTACGGAGAGCGCCGGGCGGCCCCCGGAGCGCGGTGGCCGGCCGCGCGGCTCTCCGGGGCGGGGCCGGGGCTGGGCTCACCCGTCCGTGTGAAGGAGCGCGCCCGGCGGGGCTGCGGTGCGGCAGGGTGGGCGGATGCGTTCGCGCCGGGCCCTGCCGGGCCTCCCCGACCCGCCCGTCCCCCCGTTCCCGCCGTTCCCGCCGCGGGCCGTTCCGCTGTCCGCGCCCCTGGCCGTACCCCTGCTGCTCGCCGTGCTGGCGCTGACCGCCGGGTGCGTGACCGTACGGCCCCCGGATCCCGCGGGGGCAGCCCGGATCGCCGAGGCCGCCCGTACCGCACCGGCTCCGGCACGCCGGGCCCCGGTACGGGAACTGCCGCTGGGTCCGCTCCCGGAGGCTCCGCCCACCACGGCGGATCCCGGTCCGGGCGGGGCCGGAGCGGACGCGGAGCCGGGTCCGGCGGCGGGCGCGGCGGGTCCGGCGGCGGGCGCGGCGGGGGCGGCGGGGGCGGAAGCCGGGCCCGGGGCCGACGGGCCGGGAGCGGCGCCCGCTCCGGAGCCCGCCCGTCCGCGCCGGGACTCCCCCGCCCGCCCGAAGCACCGCGGGCCCGCCGCCGCTCCCGCCGCCCCCGAGCCGCACGCCCGTCGGCCCGCGCCGGCCGCGCGACGGCCCGCGCCGGCCGCGCCCCGGCCGGCCCCGGGGCGGACGTTCGACATGGCACCCCTGTGCGCGGCGGCCCGCGGGAGGGTCGACCCGTCCATCGTCGCCCTGTGTCACTGATGCCGGGGGCGTCACCGACGGTGCGTCGGGCCCCGCCCGGTCCGCCGTCCGGGCCGGGTCCCGGTAGCGCCGGCAAATGGGGTGGATGCTCCCGCTCCGGATACCTAGAGTGACCGGACGCCCCGTCACCCGCCAGGAGCCCGATCATGCGCACGCACTACCCCCGTACGGCGCATCTGCCGTGGTCCCCGGGCGCCACGCCGGACGACGTGCGCGTGAGCGGGCCGTCGGCGCTGGCCGGGCGGGAGGTGGTCGTCACCGAGAAGCTCGACGGGGAGAACACCACCCTCTACCGGGACGGCCTGCACGCCCGCTCCCTCGATTCGGGACACCACCCGTCCCGCGCCTGGGTCAAGGGCCTCCAGGGCCGGATCGGCTCCGGCATACCGGAGGGCCGGCGGGTGTGCGGGGAGAACCTCTACGCCCGCCATTCGCTCGCCTACGAGGAACTCGACAGCTGGTTCTACGGGTTCTCCGTGTGGGACGGCGACCACTGCCTCGGCTGGGACCGGACCGTGCGCTTCCTGCGGCGGCTCGGCGTTCCCACGCCGCGCGTGCTCTGGCGGGGCGTCTATGACGAGCGCGCGCTGCGGCGGCTGCGGATCGACACCACCCGCCAGGAGGGCTACGTCGTCCGCACCACGGCGGGGTTCCGGCACGAGGACTTCGGCCGCTGCGTGGCCAAGTGGGTCCGCGGCGGCCACGTGCGGACCGACACCCACTGGATGTACGCACCCGTCGTCCCGAACGGGCTCGGCGCGAACGCCCCGCTGTGGGCGGTCCGTTCGGGCTCCGAGCCGGACGTGGCCGGGCTGCTGGCCGCGGTCGGACCCGGCCCGGCACCGGCCGCGGAGAACCACGGCGCCGGGGCCGGTCCCGGACGCGCCGTCGCCGAGGCGGATGCCGCACGCGCCGTCGCCGAGGTCGCCGCCCGGCTCGACGGCGCCGGCCGCACCGGGGACGCCCGGCTGGCCGGGGTCCTGGCCGCCGCGCTGCACCGCGAACCACGGGCCGCCCTCGGCGCGCGGCTCGCGGCCGGGCCGCTCGGGATGGCGGCCGCGCGGCGGGTGGCGGACCTGGTCGGGCTGTACCCGGCCCTGCGGCGGCCGTTCCCGGACGAGGAACGGCGGGCCGGGCTGGTCCGGCTGGCGGCTGCGGCCGACCTCGGGGTGCTGCACGCGCTGGCGGCGGCGCTGCCGGACGGCGAGGACGACCCCGGAGCGCGGGAGTGCGTCGAGTGGTCCGCGCTCTGTGCCGAGGAGGCGGGGCTGCTCGCCCCGGACCCGCTGCGCGGCCTGCGGACGGGACTGCGGCGGGCCCTCGCCGGCCTGGACGGGGACGCCGCCGACCGCTGCTGGGCCGAGGCCCGCGAGGCCTACGGGCGGGGCGCGCTGTCGACCCCCGAGGAGGCGGTGGCGGCGACCTGGCGCTGGCGCGACGCCGGGTCCTTCCCCCGGCTCGTGCAGCTGTGCGGCCCCTCGGGCAGCGGGAAGAGCACGTTCGCCCGGAGCCTGCCGGGAGCCGACGCGTACGTGAGCCTGGACGACCTGCGCTCCGCCCGCGGTGCGCGCGCCGACCAGCGGGCCAACCCGGAGGTGCTGCGCGAGGGGCTGGAGCGGCTGGACCGGGCGCTGGCCGCGGGCGGCACCGTGGTGTGGGACGCCACCTCCCTGACGGAACGGCAGCGAAGCCTCGCCGGTGCGGTCGCACGGCGCCGCGACGCGCTGGTCACCCAGGTCGTGGTCCTGGTCGGGGAGCCCGAGCTGGTAAGGCGCAACTCCGTGCGCCCCCATCCCGTGCCCGGAGCGGTACTGGCGGCGCAGCTGCGCCGGTTCGCCCCTCCGTACCCCGGGGAGGCGCACCGCACCTGGTACGTGGGCGCGGGCGGCACGGTCGAGGACACCGCGGGCGGGCCGGGACCCGCGCGCGGTGAAGGTGAAGGGGAGGGCGTCTGATGCGCACCAGTGAGCAGCTGTACCACCAGGTCCGCTGGGACCCCCGCTTCGACCCGGCGCGGTTCACCCTCGGCCTCCTCCAGCGCGGCGCGGCCCCCAAGCGCGTGCCGCTGCCCTCCTTCGTGCCGGGCGGGGACATCCCCTGGCACCGGGTGCTGTTCGTCGAGGCCGACGACGAACTGGTGTGGGACCGGGCCACCGGGGTGGACCGGATCGACGAGACGCGGGCCGGGCGGGTGGGCGACGTCCGCGTGCTGACGACCCCGTTCTTCGCCGCCCGGACCCCGCACGCGTGGGATCCGGCGGACGGCGGCGGCTGGCGGCCGGCGGCCTCCGGACCCGCCGTGGGTCCCCCGGCGCGGGTGCGGCTGCTGACCTGGAACGTCCTGTGGGACCGGTACGACGCCCCGCACATCGCCACCGCGCGGCGCAGGCCGCGGCTGCTGGCCGCTCTGGCGGCCGCCGACGCCGACGTGATCGCGCTCCAGGAGGTCGAACCGGCGCTGCTCGCCCTGCTGTTGGCCGAGCCGTGGGTGCGTGAGGGGTACTGGCTGGGCACCGATCCGGACAGCACGGACGTGGCCGAGAACGGGCTGCTGCTGCTGAGCCGGCTGCCGGTACGGGAGGCGGGCGCGCACCGACTGGGCCGGCACAAGGCGGTCACCGCCGTCACCGTGGACACGGAGGGCGGCCCGCTGGTCGTCGCGGCGACGCACCTGAGCAGCGATCACTCCGAGAACGGGGCCGGCCGGCGGGAGGCCGAACTGGCCCGGCTCGCCGAGGGGCTGGCCGTCGTCGACGGCGGCTTGGGCTTCGCGCTGCTCGGCGACTTCAACGACGGCCGTACGGGGGACCAGGGGCCCGCCGCCGCGCTGGGGATGCGGGACGCCTGGACCGAGGTGAACGGCCCGGCGGACGACACCCCGACCTTCGACCCGGGGGTGAACCCGCTGGCCGCCCTGGCATCGCTGTCGGGCCGGGCGGGCCGGCTGGACCGGATCCTGCTGCGGCCGTCCGGCCGCCTCCGGGTGCGGGCGGCCGCGCTGCGGGGCGATGTGCCGGGGCCGGAGGGGCTGTTCACCTCCGACCACTTCGGGGTGGAGGCCACGGTGGAGTACGGGGCCGCGGACGCGGGAGCCGCGCTGAGCGGCGTACCGGTGACGGCGCGGACGGCGGTGGCGTGGCTGCCGCCGCACGACCCGGCGGTCGAGGAGCTGCGCCGGGCCCACGACCCGGCGGCCGGGCGCTGGCCCGCGCACGTGAACCTGCTGTTCGGCTTCGTGCCGGAGTCCTCCTTCGAGGAGGCCCTGCCGCTGCTGGCCGGGGTCGCGGCCGGCCGGCGGCCGTTCACGGCCCGGCTGGAGGGGGTGCACTCCTTCGGGCACCGGGAGGAAGCCACGCTGTGGCTGGACCCGGCGGCGGGCACGGGCGGTGACGCCCCCTGGCAGGAGCTGCGCCGGGCCCTGGTGGACCGGTTCCCGGACTGTGCGGGCCGCGCGGGCGGCTGGACCCCGCACCTGACGCTGGGCCGGAGCGGGGATCCGCGGCGGGCCGAGCGGGAGTGGGCGGCCCGGCTCGGCGGGGGTGCCCCGGCGCGGGTGGGCTCGCTGGCCGTCCTGTCGCGGCGCGGGGACGGGCCCATGCGGGTACGGGCGACGGTGGCCCTCGGGACGGGCGAGGTCCGGTGGGTCCCGGAGGCGGCGCCGGCCTCCCCCGCGGGAACGACCGAGCGGGGCGAGGCGGGCGAGCCGGCGGCCTCGGCGACGGCGGGGGCCTCCGCGACGGCGGGGGCCGATCCGGCGGCCGGAGCCGCCGGGCGGATCGGCGCGCGGATCGCGGCGGCCCTGCCCGAGGGGCTGGTGCGTACGGCCGGCTCCCGCCGGATGGGCTGCGCCCTGCCCGGTGCCGACCTGGACCTGGTGGCGGTGCTGCCGGGCGCGCCGGACATCGCGGGGGTACGGGCGCGGGTGGCGGCGGCCCTGCCGGAGGCGGAACGGCTGCGGGAGGTGACCGGCGCCCGGGTGCCGGGGCTGCGGCTGCGGGAGTCCGGACTGGACGTGGACCTGGTGATCGTCGCCGCGGGCGCGCTGGAGCCGGCGCGGGCCGTGGAGCGCGGGGCGGAGCTGGGCGAGGCGGCCGCGGTGGCGCTGAGCGCGCTCGGCGACGCGGACGCCGTACGGGAGTCGGTGGGCGCCGACCACGCCGCCTTCGCCCGGCTGGCGCGGGAGGTGAAGGCCTGGGCACGGGCCCGCGGCCTGGACTCGGCGCCCTTCGGGGGGCTGCCGGGGCTCGCCTGGTCGGTGCTGGCCGCGCGGACCGTACGGGACTGCGGGGAGCGTTCCGCGGGGGCGCTGCGGCGGGAGTTCTTCGGGGCCTGGGCGGCCTGGGACTGGACGCGGCCGGTGGCCCTGGACCCCGGCGCCCCTTCCCTCCCCGGGCCGGACCCGGTCACCGTCCTCACCCCCTCCGCGCCGGTCCGCAGCTGCACGGGGCAGGTGGGTGCCGGGATGCGGGACCTGCTCGTACGGGAGCTGTACCGGGCGTGGGAGCTGCTGGAGGAGGATCCCGACGGGCCGGACCGGCTCCTGTCGGCTCCGCCGCTGCACCGCCGGCACGCGGCGTGGGCGGTGGTGGACGTACGGGCCGACGTGCCGCGGGAGTTCGAGGAGCGGATGGGCCGCACCCGGGGGCGGGTGCGCGCCCTGCTCGGCGCGCTCGCGGACACCGGGGTCCCGGACGCGCACGCCTGGCCCCGTCCGTTCGAGCGGACCGGCACGCTGGCCCGGTACGCGATCGGCCTGGGCCCCACGCCGCCGGACTCCCAGGCCCTCGCGGCACTCGCCGGCCCCTGGTCGGCCGGCCTCCCCGGCGTGGCGGTCACCCTGGCCGCGAACGGCGAGGTCCCCGACCTCCACCACCCCGTCCGGGGCCGTCTCCTCCCCTGATCTGCCCGTCCCCGCCCGTGCGGGCGGTCAGACCTCGATGACGATCTTGCCGGCGGTGTGGCCGGACTGGCTGCGGGCGAAGGCCGCCGCGAGGTCGGCGAGGGGAAAGGTCTCGGCGACCGTGACCGTCAGCTGCCCCGCGTCGGCCAGGGCCCCCAGGGCCATGAGGTCGACGCCCGCGGGGCGGACCCACATCCACTGGCCGCCCGCGCCGAGGACCGTGTGGTCGGCGATCGAGGCGTGCCGGCCGCCCTCGGCGAGGACGGCCAGGGTGACGTCGAGGACACCGCCGACGAAGTCCGCGACGACGCTGACGCCCTCGGGCGCGAGGGCGCGGACCCGCTCGGTCAGGCCGTCCCCGTAGGCGACGGGCTCGCAGCCCAGGGAGCGCAGCCGGTCGTGGTTGCGCGGGGAGGCGGTGCCGATGACCCGGGCGCCGAGCGCGCGGGCGATCTGCACGCCGAGGGATCCGACGCCGCCGGCCGCACCGTGCACGAGGACGGTGTCGCCCTCGCCCGTGCCGAGCCGGGTCAGCAGCTGGTAGGCGGTGAGCCCGGCCAGGGGCAGGCCGGCCGCCTGCTCCCAGCTGAGGGAGAGGGGCTTGGGCGCGAGGGCCCGTACGGGGACGGTGACGTACTCGGCGAAGGTGCCACCGTGCACGTAGTCCTTGCGGGCGTAGGCGATGACCTCGTCCCCGACGGCGAACTCGGGGGTGTCGATGCCGACGCGTTCGACCGTGCCGGCCACGTCCCAGCCCGGGACCACGGGGTGGACGACGTCCATCAGGGCGTCGAGGCCTCCCGCCATGATCTTCCAGTCCACGGGGTTGACGGAGGCGCAGCGGACCCGGACGAGGACCTCGCCGGGGCCGACCTTGGGGACGGGCTGCCGGGTCTCGGAGAGCACCTCCGTCCCGCCGTAGGTGTCGTACGTCATCGCCCGCATGGTGGCCTGGGTGTCCTCCGGCATGTGCGTGCCCTCTCCGTGAGCCGTGATCCGGTGCCGTGATCTGGTGGAAGCGCCCCCTTGTCCATCCCACCACGAAAGGCCGTGCCCGCCCCGGGAGGCGGGGCGGGCACGGCGCGGCGCGGCGCGGCGGGAGCACCCCCCGGCAGGGGCACCGGACGGGATCACTCGTACTCCGTGCCGCCCTTGCGCGTCAGGTACGCCGGGCTGACCGCCTTGGCGATGGCGCGCCCCCCGGTCACCGGGCTGTAGCGCTCCGCCGCCGGGCGGATCACGACGCCCTCGCGCAGGTGCAGGCCCCGGCCGGAGACGGTCTCGCGGCCGTTCGCCAGTTCCAGCACCTCCTCCAGCACGTACGGACCCTCGAACAGCCGTGGAACCAGCGGCAGTTCGCCATCGCCGAGCACCCGCTCCGGGTCCAGCCAGCGCACCTCGCCGTCGATCTCGGCGCAGACGTCGAAGACGGCGTAGCCGGGCGGCTCGTCGGAGGCGCCGCCGCGGGCCCCGTAGGCCAGGTCCTGCACCCCCGAGCCGTACACCTCGGCGAAGACCCCGACCCGGGTGGCGCCCAGCCGCGCGGCCAGCCGGGCGGCGACCCCGGCCACTCCGTGCCCGCGCACCGCGCGCCAGTAGAGGTTGCGGTCGTCCTCCGTGAGGGCGAACCCGCGGGAGCCGAACCCCTTCGAGGAGACCAGGACCCGCTCCCCGTCGGCGACGTACGTCATCAGGCAGGCCGTGCCGTGGAGCTTCTCCGTGAGGACCACCGGCTCGCCCTCCTCGAAGATCCCCGGGTAGCGCCTGAGGTTCTCGATGTCCGTCCACGGCAGGAGGTCGGGGGCCGACTCGATCTCTCCGTCCATCGTCGTGGGTACCGGTGGCGACCATTTGACGATGCCGAGCAGTTCGGCGAAGTCCGTGCCCTCCTTCGCAGCCGACTCCAGGTCCACCCCGGCCAGCGCGCGGGGCCGGCAGACCAGGCCCTGCGAGAGCTCGCCGCGCAGCCGGACCGCCCGGACCCGGTCGTGGGAGCTTCCCGCGAGCCGTCCGGTCAGGCCCAGCTCCTCGATCAACGCGGCGGGCAGGACGGCCTGTTCGGGTATGTAGAGGGCGAAGTCTCCGGTGCGGTAGGCGCCCTTCGCCACGACGGCCCGGTAGAGGCCGACCTGGGCCAGTTCCAGGGCATCGGCGTTCGGGTGTCCGTGGACGGCGAGTTCCTCGACGGTGACGCGCAAGGTGGACAAAGTACGGCTCCTCTCGGGAGGTTCAGGACGTCCGGCCCACTCTCGGGTGGGCCTTTTACGCTGGTCCAGCGAATATCGCGGTGTTAGCCTGCGCCGCGCGGGGGCCCGGCCCTCAGGCCCGCCGCGCACCCGTCGTCACCGGTTCCAGGAGGCCCCGATGTCAGCTCGTCCCGTCACGGTCGTCACGGGCGGCAGCCGGGGCATCGGCGCGGCCGCCTGCCTGCGGCTCGCCGCCGACGGCCACGACCTGGTGCTCGGCTACGCGCACGACCGGGCCGCCGCCGAGGACGTCGCGGAGCGCGTACGGGCGACCGGCGCCCGGTGCGTGACCGTACGCGGCGACACCTCCGAGGAGTGCGCGGTGGAGCGGCTCTTCGACATCGCCGGCGCCGAACTCGGAGCGGTCACCGGGCTGGTCAACAACGCCGGCGTGACGGGCCTGCCGAGCCGCCTCGCCGACGCCCGCACGGAGGACCTGAGGCGGGTGGTGGAGGTGAACCTGCTGGGGTACCTGCTGTGCTGCCGGCGGGCCGCCCGGGACATGGCGGAGAGCGGCGGCGGGGCCATCGTGAACGTCTCCTCCGCGGCGGCCACGCTGGGCAGCCCCGGGGAGTACGTGCACTACGCGGCCACCAAGGCGGCCGTCGACGCCCTCACGGTGGGCCTTTCCAAGGAACTCGGCCCGGACGGCATCCGGGTCAACGCGGTGGCGCCCGGCATCATCGAGACCGGGATGCACGCGGCGATGGGCGATCCCGACCGGCCCGCACGGGCGGCGGCGGGCATCCCGCTGGGCCGGGCGGGGCAGCCCGAGGAGGTCGCCGGGGCCATCGCCTGGCTGCTGTCGGCGGACGCCTCCTACACGACGGGCACGGTCCTGCGCGTCTCCGGCGGCCGGTGAGGGGCGCCGACGCCGTACGGAGCCGCCGCGGGAGCCGTCACGGGGCCGTCAGCCCGAAGGCCGCCCGGGTCGCCGGGCCGTAGATCCCGCGCGGATCGCCCTTGATGTCGCGGTCGCGCTGGAGCTGGGCCACGCCGCGCCGGGTCTCCTCGTCGTAGACACCGGTCTGCGAGACGTACGTGAACCCCTGTCCGAAGAGCCGCTCCTGGAGGTCGCTCACCTCCGGGCCGCGGTCCCCGGGGCGCAGCGTCCCCGACGGCTGACCCGGGGGCTTCTCGCCGGGCGCGCTCGGCCCCCGGCCGGACGGTCCCGTCGTGGGCGTCCCGGACGGCCGGGCCGCGGCCGAAGGGCTCCCCGCGGAGGCGGTCCCTCGGGCGGAGCCGGACGGTGCGGGCGACTCCGTACCGGTGGCGTCCTCGCCGGGCTCGGCGGACTCACCGGCTCCGGGGCTGCCCACGGGCAGCGCCGGCAGGGCGAGCCCGGGGTGTGCGGCGCCCGGGGCGGGCTCGGGTGCGGGGCCGCGCAGCAGGAACAGCAGCCCGCCCGCCGCGGCCGACGCGAGCAGCGCGAGGGCGGCCAACGGCAGCCGGCTCCGGCGCCGCCCGCTCCGTTCGCCGGCGTCCACTCCTGCCGGTCCCGGCGCAGGGGGCCCGGACGGCGCCGCGGCAGCCGCCGCCGGGGCCTCGGGCGGATCCAGCGGCCAGGGCGACGCACCGGCCGGCTCCGAAGGCCAGGGCGACACCACCGGACCGGACGCGACCGGACCGGATGCCACCGGACCGGACGATGCCGGACCGGATGCCACCGGACCGGATGTCACGGCAGCGGAAAGCGGCGGACCGGACGGTGCCGGGGCGGACGACGCGGCGTGAGCCGCCACCGCCCGGGGCGTGGGACGGGTGGGGGCCGCCTGATGGGTCGCGGGACCCGTGGGGGGCACGTAGGGGCGGACGAGCCGGCGGTCGGCGGACTCGGGGGCCCTCTCATCGGGGTGTGGGAACACGATCGTCTCCCGGCACGGTCGGGGGCCGGTGCGGCGGTGCGGTACCGGCCCCCGTCCCGCCGGTCAGGCCTCGCGCCGCCGGGCGGCCGGGGCCGTTCCCGCCCCCGCGGCGGGCGCGGTGGCGCCCCCGGTCGGGAACGGGACCGTCGTGTCCGCGCCGGTCGGCGCGGTACCCGCGTCCGGAGTGCCGGGCCCGTCGGCCACCGCGCCCCGGACGGGCGAACCGCCGAGGGCGGCCGGGGGGAGCGTGGAGCGGGCGGACATCGACATTCCAGGTCTCTCCGAAGTGCGGCTCATGTGGTGCCTCTTGAGCGGACTCTTTACCTCCGGGGGCGCTCCGGTCAAGCCGGGTGTCCGATCCGCCCCATCCTTCCCTTCTGCGCGGGACGGACCCGGCTCCCCGGCTCCGCCGACCGGTTGTCCGCGCGCTCGGGGACGCCTCCGTCGGGGCCGGGCCCCCGGCGGCCGTCCCGTCCCCGGAGGAGCGAGAACGCCACCGCCCCCGCGGCCGCCGCCATCAGGGCGGCCCCGCTCAACGGGGCGGCCGGCACCGCGATTCCGTCCACGGCGAGCCCGCCGACGAGCGCGCCCGCCGCGATCGCGAAGTTGAACATGGCCACCATCAGGGCGGAGGCGGCCTCGGCGGCCTGCGGCGCCGCCCTCAGCATCCAGCCCTGGAGGCTGACCGACACCCCGCCGTACGCCAGCCCCCACACGAACAGCAGGCCGGTCCCGGCGACGGCCCCCGGCAGCAGGGCGATCAGCGTCAGCGCCGCCCCCAGGGTGACGCTGACGGCCAGCAGCGTACGACGGGCGTCGCGCGGGCCGGCCAGGAAGTTGCCCGCGACCCCCGCGAGGCCGTAGCCGAGCAGCAGGGTGCTGACGTAGGAGGCGTCGATGCCGGAGACCTCCCGCAGGACGGGGCGGACGAAGGTGTACGCGGCGAACTGGCCGGTCACCACCAGGAAGGTGACGGTCACCCCGGCCCGGACCCCGCGGTCGCGGCGCAGCAGGACGGGGAGTTCGCGCGCGGTGACGCGGCGGGCGGTCGGCAGCGGCGGCAGCAGCAGGAGCAGGGCGGTGGCGGTGACGGCTCCGAGGACACCGACCGCCGCGAAGGCGGTGCGCCAGCCCCCGAGTTCGCCGAGCAGGGTCCCGGCCGGAACGCCGAGCACCGAGGCGGTGGGGACGCCGCCGAAGATCAGGGCCGTGGCCCGGGGGACGTGGTGCGGGGGCACCAGCCGGACCGCGAGACCGCCCGCGATGGCCCAGAACCCGCCGACGGCCACGCCGACGAGCAGGCGGGCGGCCAGCACCACCGCGAAGTCCGGGGCGAGCGCGGCCACGAGGTTGGCGACGGCCATCAGCGCGACCAGGACGCACAGCACGTGGCGCCGGTCGAGACGGGCCGCGCCGACGGCCACCAGGGGCGCGCAGAAGCCCGCGACGACCCCGGGGACGGTGACCATGAGGCCCGCCGTTCCCTCGGAGACGCCGAGGGCGGCGCCGACCGGGGTGAGGAGTCCGATGGGCAGCAGCTCGGAGGTGATCAGGCAGAAGATCCCGAGGGAGGCGGCCGACACGGCCGCCCATCCCCAGCGGGGCTCGGATCCGGGGCCGGGTTCCGGGCCCGGTTCGGGAACACTGGACGCGGCGGGTTCGGTCATGCTCGGCACTCCGTACGGCAGAAGGCGGGCGGACGGGTGAACGGGGCACGGCGGCACCAGGCTCCGGGGGTCGCGCCTCCCCCGCCGCCCGCACTGCCGTGCCGTGCCGATCGCGTTCGCGCCCCATTCTGCGACCGTCCGCGCCGGGTGCGGCCTCCCCGTGACGAATCGATTCGGCAACGGGGTGGCCCGCCCGTTGCGGCGCCCTCGCCCCCCGGGCCGCTTCACCCGGACGCGTGAGCCGTGGAACCGGGCCGCCCCGGACTACGGCATGGTGGTCGGATGCAGTTACGCCGGGCCGCCCTGCCCCTCTCCCTCCTCGCGCTCCTCGCGAGCGCCGGGTGCGTCTGCGTCACCCCGGAGTCCGGCGGTCCCGGCCCGGCGCGCGGCTCCGTCCCGCCCGTCGACGCCCCCGACGCGGCCGACGGACCCGACGGCTCCCCCGCCCACCGGGCCGCCGCGGTGCCGCCGGGCGGGTCCCTGCCGCTGCCGCTGGGCGAGATCCCCGAGGCTGACCCGACGCCCTCCCCGGCCGGGCCGGAGCCCGCACTCCCGCGCACGGTCCACCGGCCCGCCGAACGGCCCGCGAAGCCGGCGGCGCCCCGTCGGGTACGGCCGCCGGGGCCCGCGCCGCACGTGCCCCGGCCGGCGGCGCCGCGTACGCCGCGCGGGGAGGAGCTGTGCGCCGCGGCGGAGGGCGCGCTCCCGCCCGCGGTCGTCGACCTGTGCGTGCGCCAGTACGGGCGCTGACCCGGCCCCGCCTCCCTTGGACGGCCCCCACCAGGGGGTTCGCCCGGCACTCCCGGGGAGACTTGACCCTCACACCGTGTCAGGCCGTCCACTGGAGCACGTCATGTTCAGCATCGGAGATTTCGCCAAGCACGGCCGGGTGTCGGTCCGTATGTTGCGTCACTACGACGCCCTCGGACTGCTGCGTCCCGCACGTGTCGACCCCGTGACCGGCTACCGGTCCTACGAGGCCGGGCAGCTCGCCCGCCTCAACCGCGTCATCGCGCTCAAGGAGCTCGGCTTCAGCCTGGAACAGGTGGGGACGATCCTCGACGCGAAGGTGAGCGCGGAGGAGCTGCGCGGGATGCTGCGGCTGCGCCGCGCGGAGCTGGAGAGCGCCGCGGCCGAGGCCGCCGCCCGGCTCACGCAGGTCGAGACGAGGCTCCGGTCCATCGAGAACGAGGGAACCATGCCCACCGAAGAGATCGTCGTGAAGAGCCTGCCGCCGGTCCGCCTGGCGGAACTGACCGGGGTCGCCGCCAGCTACGCCCCGCAGGACATCGGGCCGGTCATCGGCCCGTTGTACGAGGACCTGTGCTCCCGGATCGAGCGCGCCGGGGTGGTCCCGACGGGTCCGGGCCTGGCCCACTACGAGCCCGCTCCCGGCGGCGAGCCGGGATCCGTCCTGGTGCACGCCGGGCTCCCGGTCGCCGCGGCCGTCCGCGCCGAGGACCTGGGCGCAGGGGTGCGGATCGTCGAACTGCCCGGGATCGAGCGGGCGGCGACCGTGGTGCACCGCGGCTCGATGGACGGGGTGCTGCCGACGGCGCAGGCCCTGGCCCGGTGGATCGACGCGAACGGCCACCGCTCGTCCGGATACGCGCGCGAGCTGAACCTGGACTGCCCCGAGGACCGGGACCTGTGGGTCACCGAGCTCCAGGAGCCACTGCTGCCCTGACCCCGCGGGCCGGGCCGGGTTTGACCCTGCCGCCGGCGGCAGGGTTGCACGATGACCGGCATGAACAGCGCGAGCAGCAGTCGGAGTACAGGCGGCACGGACGGCGCGGGCGGCACACAGCGTGCCGCGGCCCCCTCCGGGAAGGTCGTCGCCGTCACGGGCGCCGGCAGCGGCATAGGCCGGGCCACGGCCCGTGCCTTCGCCGCCGGGGGCGCCCACGTGGTGGCCGTCGGACGGCGCGCCGATCCGCTCCGGGAGACCGCGGCGGGGGACGACCGGATCACCGCGCTGCCCCTCGACATCACCGACGGGGACGCGCCCGAGCGGCTCGTAGCGGCCGTGGCCGGGAGGTACGGCCGACTGGACGTGCTGGTCAACAACGCCGGCATCGTGCGCGGCGGCGCCCTGGGCACTCTGACACCGGAGCTGATCGGCGCGCAGCTCTCGACCAACCTCGTGGCCCCCGTCCTGCTGGCGCAGGCCGCACTGCCGTTGCTGGAGGCGTCGGGCGGGGTGATCGTCAACGTCAGCACGTCGGTGGGACAGCGGGCCTGGCCCGGCAACTCGGTCTACGCGGCGACCAAGACCGCCCTGGAACTGCTCACCCGCAGTTGGGCGGTGGAGCTGGCGCCGCGCGGGATCCGGGTGGTGGCGGTGGCCCCGGGCGCGGTCGACACCCCCATCGGCGAGCACCAGGGGCTGACACCGGAGCGCAGGGCCTCGGTGCGGGACTGGCAGGTGGCGCACACCCCGCTGGGCCGGATCGGCCGTCCCGGGGAGGTAGCCTGGGCCATCACCCAACTCGCCTCGCCGGACGCGTCGTTCGTCACCGGTGTGGTGCTCCCGGTCGACGGCGGTGCGGTGGTGGCGTGAGGGAAGCGGTACGGGAAACGGTGCGGGAGGCGGGGGCATGCGGATCGGCGAGCTGGCTGGGGCGACGGGTACGACCGCCCGCGCCCTGCGCCACTACGAGCAGGCGGGGCTGATCTGCTCCGAACGGGCGCCCAACGGCTACCGCGTCTACGACGAGCGGGCCGTGGTGCGGGTCCGCAACATCCGCCACCTGCTGGCCGCGGGGCTCACACTGGACGACGTACGCGTGTTCCTGCCCTGCCTGGACGGGGACGTGGCCGCCGCGCCGCCCTCGGACAAGGGCCTGCGGGTGGCGCTGGACCGCCTCGCGGTCCTCGACCGGCGCATCGCGGCCCAGACCGAGGCCCGCGACCGGCTGGCGCACGTCCTCCGCGCGGCGACCGGCGAGCGGATCCGCCCGGTCGCCTGACCCCGGCGCGGGCGGCGTCCGCGCCCGCTCAGGCGGCGGGACGGCGCCGGCCGCGGACGTCGGCGCAGCG
Source organism: Streptomyces sp. NBC_01276 (assembly GCF_041435355.1). Taxonomy (GTDB): domain Bacteria; phylum Actinomycetota; class Actinomycetes; order Streptomycetales; family Streptomycetaceae; genus Streptomyces. The sequence continues at coordinate 7,202,073 of NZ_CP108442.1, read as the reverse complement.
GCGGACCGTTTCCCGGCGGACGGTCCGCAGCCGCCGCACCGTGTCGTGGCCGCGGCGGCGCCATTCGGCGCGCGGCAGCCCGGCGCGCTGCCCGCCGCCGCTGATCAGGGCGTTGACCGGGACGTGCGGGTCGGCGGCCATCCCCTTGGCCACGAGCACGCCCACGACGAGCGGCACCAGGGCCACGGCCAGCGCGGAGCCCGCCGCGCCCACCTGCCGCAGGCGGGGGTGGGTCGCGGGGGCGGGGTCGGGGGCGGTCGCCGATGTCATGCCGTCATTCCAGCAGCGGCGCCGCGGCGGGGAATCGGCGCGCATACTCAGGCCGTTGCGCACGATGTACTCAGAAGGGGTGGTGCGGGGTGCCGGACGCGGAGCGGGAGCGGGGCTTCGAGCCCTCGGGGGGCGACGGCCCGGAGGCCGACGGCGGCCCGGCGCGGGCGGCGGAGCTGCGCACCGCGTACGAGGGGCTGCTGCGGATCCGGCGCCTGCTCGGGGGCCGGGAGGACGTGCCCGCGCCGTGGGAGCTGCGGCTGATGCCGCGCGCGGTGGCCCTGGTGCTGGAGGCGGCCGGGTTCCCGCCGTCGGCGGTGGACGCCCGGGGGCGGCGCTGCCGGTCGGGCTACCGGGTGGCGCCGTCCGGCACCGGCACGGGCCGGGTCGAGGTGAGCTGGCCGGGGCCGCCCGGGGGCGGGGCGGCACAGGAGGAGCGGGAGCGGCTGACGGCCTGCGCGGCGGAGCTGGAACGGCACGGCTGGGAATGCCTGCTGTACCGGGGCCCGCGGGGCCGGCGCTTCCTGGAGGTGGAACCCGCGCACCGGCCGCCGGACCGACCCGCGGGCTGACCGCGGCACCGCGCGGAGGGGCGCGGAGGGGCGCGGAGGGGCGCGGAGGGGCGCGGAGGGGCGCGGAGGGGCGCGGAGGGGCGCGGACCCCGACGGGTCCGCGCCCCCTGCCGTTGCGGCCGTCCCGGTGCTACGGCGCGCCGAAGGTCAGGGTCAGCCGAGGCGTCCCCTCGTTCGCGGCGGCTTCCGAGGACCACAGCCACAGCGCGTCCGTCCCGGCGCTGGTGAGCGCCAGGCCGTAGGAGCCGCCGAGCGCGCCCGCGAGCGCCGCCGTGTCCAGACCGGCGGTGTGGACCGCGGACCCGTCGGGGACGCCGGGGAAGGTGCCGAGCGCCGTGGCGCCCAGGCCCGGACGGTTGTTGTACGTGGTCCCGGCCTCCGACCACGCTCCGGTCACCGGGACCACCGAGACGGTGTCCGTGGTCCCGGCGCCCGCCATGGTGCTGGTCTTGACGCTCAGCGTGGCCGACTTGAGCACGGTCCCGGCGGGCGCGGCGGGCAGGCCGAAGCGCAGGTAGCTCGTGTACAGGGAGGTCCCGCGCACCGCGAGGGAGCCGGAGGTGCCGTAATTGCCGTCCGGGGCGCCCGCGTTGGCGTACGTGTCCTCGGACGCGGTGACCTGGAGGACCGTGTCGGCCGGGGCGGAGGCGAGGGTGTAGTGGTTCTGCACCTGCGCCGCGCTCAGGACGCCCGGGTAGACGGCGGTCTCGTCGATCAGACCCGCGAAGTGCTCGCTCGTGGGGCGGTCCGGCCAGCCGCCGAGGCCGTCGAAGCCGACCCGCCAGTAGCCGGTGAAGTTCTCGTGCGTGGTGACGTTCAGCGTGCCCTTCTGCGCGCCGTCCACGTACAGGGTCATCCCGCCGGGACCCTGGGTGGCGACGACGTGGTGCCACTTGTCGTCGTTGTAGGAGGCGGCGGTGGTGATGGTGCGGGTGGCGCCGGTGTAGACGCCGTAGACCAGCCGCCCGTCATTGGTCATGTAGACGTGCTTGTCGTACTGACTGCTGCCGTTGATCTGCTGGTTGCCGAAGCCGACCAGTTTCCCGCCCTGGGTGGTGCCCGTCCTGAACCAGGTCTCGATGCTGTAGGTGCTGCCGACGTTCTGCCGACGGTCCCCGTAGACGTGGGCGTTCGTGCCGTTGAAGCCGATCGCCGTGCTCGCGCCGCCGACCGCCCCCGGGGACTGGCGCAGTGCCGGGGCGTTCTGGTGCACGCCGGCCTGGTTGCCGTCGGAGGAGTCCGCGACGTACGGCAGGGACGATTCGTCGTAGCGCCAGTAGAGCTGGGCGCCGTCCGCGCGGACCTGGCTCGGGTACGCGTCCGCCGACGTCGGGACGGTCACGCTCACGGTGCCCGAGGGGGCGCTGACGTTCCCCGCGGCGTCCGTGGCCGTGACCCGGTAGGTGTAGGACTGGCCGGCCTGGGCGGTGGTGTCGGTCCAGGAGGCCTGCGGGCGTTTGAAGAACAGCGAGTCCGCGGTGACCGTGCCGATCGGGGTGGCCGCGCCGTTGCGGTAGATCCGGTAGGTCAGGGCACTGTCGTCCAGGTCGAGGCTGGTGCGCCAGCGCACCTGGACCTCGCCGGGCCGGAAGGCCGCCGCGCTCGCCACGGGGGTGGTGGGCGCGCCCGTGTCGTCGGTGGAGGAGAAGTGCGTCAGGCTCTGCTGCGCCGCACCGTTGACGGTGGTGAACTCCCCGCCGACCCACAGGTAGGGCGTGCTCGCCTTGGAGCCGACGGTCATCACGCGCGGGCCGATGCCCTCGCCGATGCCGTCGTTGGTGTCGGGGGCCCAGCCCAGCTTGCCGACGCTGGTGGTCGGCTGGGCGAGGAGGTGGTGGCGCTGGCCGTCGGGGTACTCGCCGACGCTGGAGCAGTCGTGCGCGTGCGAGGCGCTGTAGAGCACGCTCCGGTACGGCAGGACGGCCTGGGTGGCGCCCAGGCAGGTGTCGCGCCAGCGCTGGTTGAAGTCGGACAGGTTCAGGGCGATGCGGCCGTCGAAGACGCCGCCGCCGGTGCCTTCGTTGGCGGTGTAGAAGCCGGTGGCGTCGGTGGCGATGTCCTTGACGACGGAGTTGGTCTCGATGAAGCCCGGGTAGGTCTTGGTGAGGGCCCCGCTGGCGGCGTCGACGACGGCCAGGGCGTGGGTGTTCGTACCGTTGACGGTGAAGAAGTCCCCGCCGAGCAGAACGTTTCCGCCGTCCGGGGTGACCTCCACGGCGCGGCCCGGGTCGTCGGCGTCGGCCCTGAAGGGGCGCAGCGCGCCGTCGGTCGCGCCGACCGCCGCGAAGCGCTGGCGGGGCTGGCCGGCGACGGTGAGGAAGTCGCCGCCCGCGTACACGGTGTCGTCGGTGACGGCGATGGCGCGGACGGTGGCCGCGAAGGCGGGCCGGAAGGACTGGTTCACGGTGCAGGTCGCCACGTCGATGGCGGCGATGCTGGAGACCGGGGTGCCGTTGACCGCGCCGAAGTAGCCGCCCGCGTAGAGCGTCTTCTTGTCCGGGGAGAGGGTGAGCGCGCGGACGGTGGCGGTGCCGCTGCCGATGGTGAACGACAGGTCGCAGGAGGTGGGGGCGCCGGTCGCGGCGTCGAAGGCCGCGAAGTTCACCGCCGGTCTTTCGGTGCCCCCGCCGCCCGCGGGCGGGCGCACGGTGGAGAAGGTGCCGCCGACGAAGACGGTGCCGCCGGCCTCTGCGAGGGCCCAGACGACCCCGTTGGGCTGCCAGGTGGGCAGTGGATCGGCGGTGAAGGCTACGGGCGGGGTGATGGCCGCCGCCTGCGGGACGAGGCCGAGGCCGACGGCCGCGCCGGAGCCGGCCAGGGACAGGGCGAGAGCGGCCGCCAGCCCTCTGGATCTACGCATGGACCCCCCAGTTCGGTGTACGTGGGTACTGCGCTGCGCGTGCGCCGCGCGGGAGGCGCGGCACACCGACGTACGGCCGGGCCCGGCGGACGGGCGCACGGCCGTGCGTACGGGCGCACCCTAGGACGAATCGGCGGGCCGGTCATCCGACTTGACCCATCGGATGCCGAACGGACCGGCGGGCCGGGCCGCCCGGGGTGCTGCGGCCCGGCCCCCGGGATAGGCTGAAAAAGGACGCCCAGGCCCCGGGGCCGCCGTACGCGGACCGGATCCCGTGAGGCCCCGCACACGGCCGCGCCGACGGTGCGCGCCACCGGTGGGCGTCCGCTCATCGACCCGATGCTTCCCCAGCCGAGGAGGGAACGCATGAATCGGCACGCTCGCTACGCACTGCTCACCCCACTCCTGGTGTCCGCCGTCGCCATGCCGTCCACGATGGCCCGTGCGGCGGTGGCGTCGTCGGCCCCCGCTGCGGTTCCCCAGGCGGCCTGCGCGCTGGTGGCGGCGCCCAATACCAATCCCCAGGAGTTCGACCTCACGCTGACCGGCTTCAGGTCCAACCAGAGCGTCCGGATCACCGGCCCGGAGAAGTTCACCCTCACCACCGACGGGGCGGGCGCCGCAACGAACGAGGACGTCAAGAAGGGCACTTACAACGCGACGGTCCAGGGGAACAACCAGGGCAAGAGGACGATCACCTGCGGCAAGCCGGCCAGGACGACCACGACCGCCGTCCGCGTCTCCGACGTGGACATCACGGGTGCGTCGACCACCCCTGCTTCCGTCGACTGCACGGTGGCACAGAACGTCACCTTCACGGGCAAGGTCGCGGGTAGCGGCACCGGAGACGTAGACCTGCAATGGACCGGCAGCAGCGGCAAGAACAGCAATCCGACACTGAAGTTCACCGGCCCGGAGACGGCCGCGCCTTCGTTCGTCGTCAGGTCCACCCCCCGCACGAAGGCCGCGGACCCCGCACCCGTCGTGTCGGCCACCCTGCTCGCGGGCAAGGCGCAGGACTTCTTCGTGTTCACGCTCAAGTGCAACCCCTGAACCCGGCGCGCGGCACGTCGCCTAACCTTCCTGCATGATCGTTGCGAACGGACCCGTCCAGCTGGTGATCTTCGACTGCGACGGGGTTCTCGTCGACAGCGAGCGCATCGCCGCCCGTGTGCAGGTGGCCCTCGGTGAGCGGCTCGGCTGGCCGCTCACCGAGGACGAGGTGGTGAGCCGCTTCATAGGCCGCTCCAGCGCCTCCGTACGGGAACAGGTGGCCGCCCGGCTCGGGGACCGGGCGGCCCACGAGTGGGACGAATCCTTCGCCCGCATGCACGCCGAGGCCGTGGACGCGGGCCTCGCCCCGGTCGACGGCCTGCCCGAGGCGCTCGACCGGATCACCCTGCCCACCTGCGTCGCCTCCAGCGGGTCCCACGAGAAGATGCGGCACACCCTGGGCCGCACCGGCCTCTACGACCGTTTCGCGGGCCGCATCCACAGCGCCACCGAGGTGCCGCGCGGCAAGCCGGCCCCGGACCTGTTCCTGTACGCCGCCGCCCGCATGGGGGTCGACCCGTCGGCCTGCGTGGTCGTCGAGGACAGCCGGCCGGGCGTCGAGGCGGCCCGCGCGGCCGGCATGCGCTCCCTGGGCTACGCGGGCGGCCTGACCCCCGCCTCGGCCCTCGCCGGAGCGGGCACGACGGTCTTCACCGACATGCGCGAACTGCCCGCCCTGCTGGGGGAGGTGTGAACCTGCGCGAGCGCAAGCGGCTGTCCGGTCTGCTCGTCGGGGCGGCCGCGCGCGGTGACGCGCCCCGGGTGGCGGCGCTGCTGCGCTCCGGCGCCCCGGCGGCCGCGGCCGACTCCGAGGGCACCACCGCCCTGTACGCGGCCGCCGTCGCCGGTGCGGAGCGAGCGGTCAGGGACCTCCTCGCGGGCGGCGCCGACCCGGACGCCCAGAGCGGCGGGCCCACCGACGGCACCCCGCTGTGCGGGGCGGCCGCCTGGGGGCACGCCGCCGCGGTCGCGGCACTGCTGGCGGGCGGCGCCGACCCCGCGCTTCGGGAGGACGACGGCGAGGGCCCGACCCCGCTGGAGTGGGCGCTGCGCGGCGGGCACGCGGAGACGGCCCGGCTGTTGCGCGCGGCGGGTCCGTCCGGGGGCTGAGGCCCCCGGACGGACCGCGTTCAGGCGGCCGGCAGGGTCCGGCACAGGAGGGCCGCCGGGGAAGGGCGGGAGCCGACGCGCGTGGTGAAGGCGATGCCCGCCGCGTACTCGGTCGGCAGGCACTGCCCCTTGTAGTGCCCGGAGGCGAAGTCGCCGCCCGCGGCGCCCTCCGGCCGGTTGTCCCCGCGGTCGAACCAGACCGTGCGCCCGCCGTCCGTCGGCAGTGCGCCGCGGGCCGGGGCGCACAGGGCCGCCGAGACCCGCTCGCCCCGCTCGCTGTACCCGATGAGGAACTGCCCCGCCGGGCACTGGAACTTGGTGTAGCCGCCGGCCCAGTCGCCGCCCGCGGGGACGTACGCCTCGTCACGGACCACCGTCTGGCCGCCGGCCGGGGCGCGCAGGTCCGAGGTGGAGCACAGGCCGTACCCGCCCGTGTGGCTCAGGCCCGCCAGGCGGGCACCGTCGGGGCAGACCGCCTTGCGGGCACCGACGTCCCAGTCCCCGGCCGCGCGGGTGCGCAGCGAGGCGACGTGGTCGCGGTGGGAGGTGTCCAGCTGGTACCAGGCGGGGCCGGCGGGGACCGGCCCGGTGCGGCCGGGGGCGGTCGCGAGGGCCGTCCACGGGGTGGTGCGCCAGTCGGCGGCGTCGAGGACCCCGGTGCGGCGGCCGGTGGCGTCGTAGCGGAGCATCGCCCAGCTGTCACCGCCCGGGGCGCCCTGTGCGGTGGTGCTCCAGCCGACGAGGGGCCAGTAGGCGAAGTCTGCGTCGGAGGCGGCGAGCTCGCCGGTGAAGTTCTGGAACCAGGCGCGCGGGACGGCTCCGCTCTCGTCCGCGCCGATGCCGAACTCGCTGATCCAGACGGGGGCGGTGAAGTGGGTGCCCGTCTCGGCGGAGACGAAGAAGGCCTGGTCGTAGAGGGTCTGCCGGAGTTGGGCGGGGGTCATGTCCTGGTAGCGGAGGTCGTGGGTCTCGCCGAGGCCCGTCGCGCCGCTGTGGTGGGGGCCGGTGTACCCGTAGAAGTGGGCCGAGTAGACCAGCTTGCCGGAGACGACGAGGGTGTGGGACAGGGTGCGGACGGGTGTGAGGGTGGGCCGGCCGTGCGGGAGGCCGTCCAGGGGGATGCCCGTCCAGTTGATGCCCTCGATGACGATGAGCAGGTTGGGGTTGGCCTCGGTGAGGATCCGGTCGGCGGCCTCCTGGGAGGCGGCCTGCCAGTCGTGGGCGTCGCCCAGGCCCCAGTTGGGGTCGTCCCAGGTGTCGCGGCGGACCTCGTTGTAGAGGTCGGCGCCGACCACGCGCGGGTTGTCGCGGTAGCGGCGGGCGAGGAAGACCCAGTCGTCGGCCCATTGGGCGGTGGAACGGCCGCTGTTCCAGCGTTCGTTGCCGTCGAGGCCGCAGCACCAGCGGGTGGTGCCGGTGTGGTTGTTCAGGATGACGGCGAACCCGGCGTCGGTGAGGGCGCTCACGACGGCGTCGTAGACCTGGAGCGGGGTGCGGCCGCGCAGGGCCGGGTTGGCGGCGACGGCGGAGTCCGGGACGGGAGCGGCCGTGTGCAGCATCTCGTTGGAGAAGGGCAGCCGGACGCTGTTGAGCCCGAGCGCGCGGAAGTCGGCGAGCAGGGTGGGCAGCGCGACCCGGTCCAGGCCGAGCGGTATGCCGTGGGAGTCCTGGCCCGCGTGGTGGGTGGCCGGGTCGTTCCGGTCTCCGGAGCCGCTCCAGGAGCCCTGGGCGCCGTCCCAGTTGCCGGAGCGCAGGCGGAAGCGCTCGCCCCGGGCGTCCACTATGTAGCGGCCCCGGGTGGAGAGCGGGGGCGTCCAGGCGGCGTCGGCGGCCGCGGGCGGCGCGGCCTCCGGCGCGGGTGGGGGTGCGGGCGCGGCGACGGCGGGAAGGGCCCCGCCCGCCAGGAGCAGCACGCTCAGCACCACCCGTAGAAGGCTCTTCATGTCGGCTCCCGCCGGCTCCGGCCGCCCCGGTCCGGGCGGCTGCGGCGCACAAGTTACCGGTCGGTCGTGTCACAGGGAAGGCTTCGGCGGCCCCGCTCCGGAGCCCCGGAGCCGTCAACCCGGGCGGGTCCGCGCCACCCCTCCCCACGGGCCCTGCCCGGCAAAACCGCCCCGCGCGGGCCCGCCTCCCCCTACGGTGCACCCAGGGGACGGGCGCGCGTACCGGAGGGTGGGGCTGATGGACGACGAAGAAGACATGCGGCTGGCGAGGATGACACCGGAGATTTCCCGCCGGACCCTCGCGATGCTGCGCGGGCTCGCCGGGCTGGAGCCCCCGGAGCAGGTACCGGAGGAGGCCATGGTCGTCGCGGACGCGATCCTCGCCGAGCACGGCACCGACGGGCTGCGCGTGCTGGTGATGACGCTGGCCGCCTGGGCGACCGCACAGATCGAGAACGTCGCGGAGCTGAGCCGGCGCAGCCACGAGGCGGTGCTCGACGCGATGGAGCTGGCCTGCCTGGAGGCCAACGCCGAGGAGTAGCCGCCGGACTCCACCGGAAGGGTTTCCTCCGGCGGGTCGCGGGCGACGCTCCGGAACAGGGGTGCGCCACCCCGGGCGGTGGCGGGCGACCGACCGTACCGGCCGCCGCGGCACCGGGCCGCGGCATGCCGTGATCCGGGCCGGGGTCGGCGACACTGGGGAGACCAGCAGGTTGCGGGGGGTCGTGATCGGAGGCTGTCGTGAGCACACCTTCCCCCATCCGCATCGCCGCCGTCCTGTCCGCCGAGCACCGCGGGCGGCTGATGTCCCACGCGCGCGAGGTCAATTTCCCCGAGGGCGCGAGGCTCTTCGACGAGGGCGGCCCGGCGCGGTCCTTCTGGATCGTCCGCTCGGGCACGGTGACCCTGGAGATCCCCCTGCCCGGCCGCAACCGGCCGGCGCCCGTCGAGAGCCTGGGACCCGGGGAGCTCGTGGGCTGGTCCTGGCTGTTCCCGCCGTACGTGTGGCAGCTGAGCGCCGAGGCGATGACCCCGGTACGCGCCTACGAGTTCGACGGCGAGACGGTACGGCTGCTCATGGACGCCGACCCGGCCTTCGGCTCGGCCGTGGGGCACTGGGTCGGACGGGTCCTCGCCGTGCGGCTCCACCAGACCAGGACCCGGCTGCTGGACCTCTACGCCCCCCGCACGGGGGCCACCCGCTGACCGGCCCGAGCTCCGCGGTCGCCGTGCCAACCCCTTTCCGGGGGGTGTGTTCAGCCGATTCGGCGGTCCGCTCCCCCACAGGTCACGACGGGTGCCGTCGCTGCGGACTGCACACATGCGCTCACGATCGGTGACGAGAAACAGCGGTACGAACGGGCGTTCACGCTCCGGATCGGCAAGACTCCCGTCCGTTATCCGAAACACCGAGCCGAGGAGTGTTCGAAATGCGGTCCATCACCAGGAGCCTGGGACTGGCTTCCGGAGCAATGGCGCTCACCGCCCTCACCGCGCTGGCCGGCACCGGAGCCGCCGACGCGGCTCCGTCCGGTGCGCAGAGCATGTACGCGCCGTCCGCGCTCGTGGTCAGCGTGACGGCCGGACCGGACGCCGCCCACGGTACGGTGCTGCGGGCGGTGACGCTGGTGTGCGCGCCCCGGCCGGGCGGCACCCACCCCGACCCCGCCGCCGCCTGCTCCGAGTTGAAGGCGAACGGCCCCGCCCTGGACGCCCTCACCGCGCCCCGGCCCAACGTCAGGTGCACCAGGGAGTGGGACCCGGTGACGGTCACCGCCGACGGCGTGTGGCAGGGGCGCCGGCTGAGCTACACCTACACGTTCGCCAACCCGTGCGGCCTGCACGCCAGCACCGGAGTGCTGTTCGGCGTCTGAGCCCCGGGTCCCGGCCGGGCCCCCTCCCCCCGGTGCGCCGGGCGGCGCCGTGCGACCGCCGTCCGGCCCCGCGCCGCGGCGGCCCGGCCCTCAGCCCAGTTCGAGACTGGTGACCCCGTACAGTCCGGCCGTATCCACATCGGGCGCCGGGCCGGTGTACATGCGGGCCGTCTCGAACGACGGGAGCAGCCCGAGCCCGGCCAGCAGGGTGGCCGCGGCGGGGTTCACGTCGGGCGCGTCCACCGCGACCTCCCCTCCGGGGGCGTACCCGGCGAGCCCCCGCACCAGGGCGGCGGCCACCTCCGGGGTGGCCGCGTAGAGCGGACCGATCCGGGAGGCCGCCCCGCACGGCCGGATCACGCCGAGGCCCTCGATCCGCCCGTCGCGGACGGCCGCGAGGGCGGTCCGGCCGGGCAGGGCGGTCCAGGCGGAGAGGAACGCGTCGCGGGGCGCCGGGAAGAACCGGCGGTCGTAGGCGGCGAGCCGGTCGAACGGCAGCGAGGCCGCGTCGACGGTCCGCACGGCGCCGTCCTCCCCGCCGGCGTCCGGGACCCCCTCGAAGCGGATGTTCGTCCAGGCGGAACGGAATCCGGACTTGCGGTAGTTGGCCTGCTGCTCCACCACCCCGTCGAGGCCGGTGAGCCGGCCGGCCAGCCGCTCCGTCGCCGCGTTCCACAGCCGCAGGCCGTACCCCCGGCCGCGCTGGTCGGGGCGGACGATGTAGAAGCCGATGAACCCGTACGAGGTGCCGTAGCGCACGGCGGAGACGCAGGCCACCGGATCCCCGTCGAGGCGTCCGACGAGGAAGCCCTCCGGATCGGCCACCGCGAAGGCGAAACGGTCGCTGTCGCCCGGGTTCCAGCCTTCCGCCTCGGCCCAGCCGCGCAGCAGTTCCATGTCGGCGGCGCTCGCGCCGCCGATCTCGAATCCCGTCATGTCCGGTGTTGTACCAGACCGCGGGGGGCGCCGCAGCAGGGCCTGACCGGCCGTCAGGAGCCCGGCCCGCACGCGGCAAATGGGGTCGCGGGCCGGAGCGGCGCCCGCGTAGGGTCGGCGCATGGGAAAGCCGCTCGTCGCAGTGTTCAGTGGGGCAGGGATGTCCACCGATTCCGGGATCCCGGACTACCGGGGGCCGCAGGGTCTGTGGAGGCGTGAGCCGGACGCCGAGAAGCTCGTGACCTACGAGTACTACATGGCCGATCCGGAGATCCGCCGGCGCTCCTGGCTGATGCGCGCCGAGGTCTGGGCCTCCGCGCCCCGGCCCAACGCGGCACACCTGGCCGTCGCCGAGCTGGAACGCGGGGGCACCCCGGTGCGCGTGGTCACACAGAACGTGGACGGGCTGCACCAGCTCGCCGGGATGCCGGCGCGCAAGGTGTTCGAGCTGCACGGGTCGGCCCGGTCGGTGGTCTGCACCGGCTGCGGTGCCCGGACCGGGCTGGAGGAGGCGCTGGCCCGGGTCTCCGCCGGGGAGCCGGATCCGGCCTGTCTGACGTGCGGCGGAATCCTGAAGACGGCGACCGTGATGTTCGGGGAACGGCTCGATCCCGAGGTCCTGGCGCAGGCCGTGGCCGTGGCCAAGGGCTGCCGGGTCTTCATCGCCGTCGGTACGACCCTCCAGGTCCAGCCCGCCGCCTCGCTGGCCGGGATGGCGGCGGAGGCGGGGGCCCGTCTGATCATCGTGAACGCGGAGGAGACCCCGTACGACGCCCTGGCCGACGAGATCGTCCGCGAACCGATCGGCACCGCCCTCCCGTCCCTGCTGGCCCGCATCGCGGCGGGCTGAGACGACCGCCCCCGCGGCCCGCCCGGAGGTTCAGCCCCCGTCGGCGGCCCGGCGCATGGCGGTGGCGTCGAGTTTCTTCATCTTCATCATCACGGCGGTGGCGCGGGCCGCACGGGCCGGGTCCGGGTCGGCCACCAGGTCGATGACGCCGGGCGGGATGACCTGCCAGGACACGCCGAAGCAGTCCTTGACCCAGCCGCAGGCGCCCTCCTCGCCGCCGCCCTTCGTCAGGGCGTCCCAGTAGTAGTCGGCCTCCGCCTCGTCCTGGCAGTGGATCTGGAAGGAGATGGCCTCGGTGAAGGGGAACTGGGGGCCGCCGTTGAGGCCGATGAACTTCTGGCCGTTGATCTCGAACTCGACGACCATCACGTCACCGGCCCGGCCGGGCCCGGCCTCGTTGTAGCGGGCGGTCCTGCCGCGCCGGCCGTCCTTGAAGACCGACAGGTAGTGGTCGGCGGCGGCCTCCGCGTCGCCGTCGAACCACAGGCACGTGGTGAAACCGGTACTGGCCATGACTGCCTCCCTGCGAGGGGTGGGGTGCGGCGGCTGCCGTCCCCCACCTACAGACAGGTCCCGCGCCCCGAACTCATCGGTGGGCGCGGGACCGGTCCGTACTTCCACCCGTACGGGCTACATCGCGAGCATCCGGTCCACGACGCGGGCGGCGGCGTGGCCGTCGTCCAGGTCGCAGAACTCGGCGCGGAACGCCGCCCGCGCCCCCGCGTACTCGGCGCCCACCGCGTCCGAGTCGCGCACGGCGGCGATCAGGCTCGGCGAGTCCGCCAGGAGCGGTCCGGGGGCCTTGGACTCCAGGTCGAAGGTGAAGCCGCGCAGCGTGTCGCGGTAGTGCTCCAGGTCGTACGTGAACAACAGGATCGGCCGGTCGGTCAGCGCGAAGTCGAAGAGCGCGGAGGAGTAGTCCGAGATCAGCACGTCGGCGACGAGCAGCAGGTCGGTGGTGTCGGGCCAGCGGGAGACGTCGACGACGAAGCCGTCGCGCACGCCCTCGCGGACCTGTTCGCCCACCTTGTGGTGGCCGCGCACCAGCAGGACGTGGTCCTCGCCGAGCTCGCGGCGGGCCGCGTCCAGGTCGATCCTCAGGTCGAGCTTGTACCCGCCGGTCCAGCCGAGGCGGTTCTCGCGCCAGGTGGGCAGGTAGAGGACGACCTTCTTGCCGTCCGGCAGGCCGAGCCGGCGTCTGACCTCGGCGATCCGTGCCGCGTCGGGGCGCACCAGGGCGTCGGTGCGCGGGCTGCCGGCCTCGATGACCTCGCCCTGGTAGCCGAGGGCCCGCCGGAGGATGGGCGTGGCGTACGAGCTGGGGGAGGCGAGCAGCGACCACTGGGCGCTGTCGTGCTGCAGCCCCTCCAGCACCTCGGGGCTGGTGTAGTAGTCGTGCGTGAAGTCGTAGCCGATCTGCTTCAGCGGCGTCCCGTGCCAGGTCTGTACGACGGTCTGGCCGGGGCGGCGGGAGAAGGTCGGCGGAACGCTGTCGTTGACGACGTAGTAGCGGGCGCGGGCCAGGACCTCCCAGGCCTCCATGCTGTCGTACTGGACGGCGCGCGCGGTCGGCGGCACCTCGGCGCGGCCGTCGCGCACCAGCCAGACGTGTTCCAGCTTCTCGCCGCGGCGCAGCAGCTCCTCGTGGACGGCGCGGGGCGAGTCACCCGCGCCGTTCCCCTTGAAGGTGTCGTAGACGACCATGTCCTTGACCGGCAGGGCGCGCTGCGCGGGGTAGGTCACGTCGCGGGCGACGCGCTGGGCGTAGTGCGAGCGGTCGTGCGGGCTCAGGACCGGGTCGCAGACCAGCGCCATCCGGTCGTGCAGGCGGGCTTCGACGCGCATGCGGCGGCCGAGGACGGTGATGGCGTGCGGTCCGGAGGTCAGGACGGGCGCCACGAGCTGGACGGGCGCGCCGCGGTCGACGCCGAGCAGGCCGGCGGTGGATCCGCCCTGGGCCGCCGGGCGCAGCGTGGGCCACCAGCGGCCCTGCGGGAGGCTGGTGCGGCCGGCGTAGGGCTCGGGGAGCACGGGCTCGAAGGAGGCCTCGAAGCGGTCGCCGTCCCGGGTGACGGGGTAGCTGAACTCCATGCCGTACTGGTTGTGCAGGACGAGCTCGTACGGTTCGCCGGCGGTGCTCGCGGGCGCGCGGAAGGTGCCCCCGAGGGTGAGGACGCCCTCCTGGGCGGTGACCGTGTCGACCAGCGGCGGGGAGGCCTGGACGGAGAGGATCAGGTGGCCGGTCATTCCGCGCTTGGCGAAGACGGTGCGCTCGGCGGGATCGCCGGGGATCGGGGCGACCAGGCTGGTGAAGCCGCCGCGCTCGTCGTGGGCGAGGGGGTGGCGGGTTCCGTCGGCGCGGACCACGGAGAGGTTCCACGGCCGGGGACGCCATCCGCCGGCCTGTCCCCCGCTGTCGGGTACCTCGCCCAGGACGGCGAGCGGCACGGTGACGGTGAAGGGGATCCGGCCGCCGGGGCGGGCCGCGGAGGTGGTGAGCGGGAAGGTGAGGGTGGTGCCGGCCTGCGTGGCCTGCAAGGTGGCGTCGGTGCCGGCCTCGGCGGCGAGCTCGCCGGTGAGCTCCAGGGCGTCGTCGCCGGTGGCGCGGACGTCCAGGACCCGGGCGCGGACGATCTCGACCTGGACGGTGAGGACACCGGAGACGGTCGGCAGGATGCGCACGTCGGGGGTGGCCCAGTACGGCGGCGGGGTGAGTCCGCTGTCGTGTTCGCCGCCCTTGAGACGGGCGCGGTGCAGGCCCCCGGCGCCGGTGACGGCGATGGAGGTGGACCATATGCCCTCGCGCCACTTGCCGCCCGACTGGAAGACGGTGGGGTCGACGACGGCGCTGAAGCCGGCCCAGTCCGCGTGCCGCAGGGCGAGGTGCGGGCTGTTGACGGTGGCCATCGGGGAGGCGACGGTGCGGGTGTTGACGACGGTGCGCCGGCGCTTGCCGTTCTCACGGAAGATCAGCATCTTGCGGGAGCCCAGGCGGCTCTCCGCGCCCATGTGGCCGGGCAGGGCGTAGCCGCGCAGCAGCAGCTTGCCGTCGCTCCAGGCGACCTGCTCCACCCGGCTCACGACGCGGCGCTCGCGCGGGCCGAGGGTGAGCAACTTGGCCGGGACGGGCGCCTTGAGGAAGGGGTAGTCGGCCTGCGGGCGGGCCAGTCCCTTGACCGGAACGCTGTAGGTGAAGTCCTTCTGGTGCTGGACGAGGGCGATGAACTCCTCGACACGGCCTTCGCGGGCCAGGTAGGCCTTGAGCCGGTCGGCGACGGTGAGGTCGCTCCAGGGTTCGGTGCCGATCTCCCGGATGAGGCCGCCGACCTCCTTGACGAAGGCGGCGCGGAACTCGGGACCGGCCTCGCCGACGTACTTGTAGATGAGGGGGAGTTCCTCGCTCAGCACGTTGCGGTCGTAGTCGCGCAGGTAGCGGGCGTACTTCTCGCCCTGCTTGCCGAGGAGGGCCTCGCGGACCAGGCGGACGGAGGTCACGCGGTCGGTGAGGGAGACCGGGTCGGTGGCGCGCTGGGTGATGGAGCGCTCGCCGGTCTCGCGGACCCGCCAGTGGTAGACGACGTCGCCGATCACGTCGACGCTCTTGGCGAAGTAGTGGGCGGGGATGCTGACGGGAGCGTCCTCGTAGAGGATGCCCTCCGGGTACGCGAAGCCGTGCTCTTCCCAGAAGCTGCGCCGGTAGACCTTGTTCCACGCGGTGCGGTCGGTGACCAGCGCCGGGAACTTGGAGATGTGGGTCTTCAGCCGGGTGTTCGCGAATGCGATCCGGTGGCCCCAGGACTGCTGCATGCCGACGGATCGGAAGCGGCGGACGTTGCCGCCCGCGAAGTCGGAGCCGGTCTTGTCGAGGGCCGCGATCAGCTTCTCGTAGGCGTACGGCGGCATGGTGTCGTCGCTGTCCACGAAGGCCACGTACTCGGTGCCCTCGGCGAGGTGGCGGAAGCCCACGTTCCGGGCGGCACCGAGACCCGCGTTCTTCTGGAGGACCACCCGGAACCGTTGGTCACGCTCCGCGAAGTTCTTCGCGATGACGGCGCTCGCGTCCGTGGACCCGTCGTCGACGATCACGACCTCGAAGTCGTCGAACGTCTGAGCTGCGATGGACTCCAAGCACTCGTCGAGGTAGAGCTCGACGTTGTAGACAGGTACGACGATGCTCAGGCGCGGGGGCATGGGTGGCAGGTTCTCCAGCGTTTTTTGCTTTGTCGATGAGTTAATGATCAGCTGATTACAGCATCTTACTCTGTAACAGGATGATAAAGTCCGCCCATCCCGGACATATCAGTGGGGGCCGCCGGGGCGGACGGCAAAGAATTCGACCGCCCGCCACCGCGCCGTCACGACCCCTCGGGTGCCTCAGATCTCCAGCTCGGCCTCGATCTTCCTCAGCTGGTGCCGCGCCATCGCGAGATTCGCCCGTCCCCGGTCGAGGGCCAGGTAAAGGAAGAAGCCGCTGGAGCCCCTCGCCTTCATCAGCCGGATCAGGTGGTACTGACTGCCGAGAGTGATCAAGATGTCCTCGATCTCGTCGTTCAGCCCCAGCATCTCCATCGTGCGGACCTTCGCGCGGACCACGTCGGTGTTGCCGGCGGCGGCGACCGAAAGGTCCAGGTCCTTGCTGCCTCCGATGGTGCCGAGGGCCATGCCGCTGCCGTAGTCCACGAGGGCCGCGCCGAGCGCCCCGTCGATGGTGGTGGTGGCTTCCTTGAGGGCGGTTTCCACGTTGGCCATGGGGGTTCCTCTTTCTGCTGTCGCTTGTCCGTTGTGCGTGAGGGTCTGACGTGCTGTCGTTTGCCAAGAGAGAAGAAGGTCAGGAGGGCGGGCCCGCCGGGCCGAGGGCCGGCGGCGTCGCGGGGCCCCGCCGGCCGAGGCTGCGGTCGATCAGCTCGGTGATCCGCAGGCTGGAGCGGCGCGCCTCCAGGTGGAGCCGTCCGACGTTGACGCGCGGCTCCGCGATCAGGGTGAGGACGGCCGTCTCGCCGGCGGCGTAGGTGGCGACGTATCCGTTCTCCCCGCGCACGAGGAGCTCGCGGAAACCGCCCTGACCGGTGCAGTCGCTGAGCCGCTGGGCGACGCCGAGGGCGGCCGCGGTCAGCGCGGCGACGGACTCGGCCTCGGTGGCGGCGCTGTCCTGGGCGAGCACCAGTCCGTCGGCGCTCGCGGCCAGGGCTCCGGTGAGCTGGGGGACACGGGCCCTCAGCCGCCGGAGCTCGGCGAGTATCTCGGCTTCGGCCTCGGCGGGCACCATCGCCGTGTTCATGTCGGCCTTCCTCCCTTCGAGCGGCCTCCGCTCGGAACGGTCGGCTCGCAGAACCGGTCGCAGCGGGAGCCTCACAGACTTGCCTCCAGTGCGTCGCGTAACCGGCGGAGCAGAGCCACGTCCGGGGATTGGGACTCGGTGATCCAGTCGGGCAGGGGGGCGGCCGGAAGCGGGACCGGCCGGGTACGGGGAGTCTCCACGAGCCCGGCGGCCGCGAGTCTTCGCACGTCGAGCAAGGTGTGGAAGGCGGGCCGGCCGAGTACCCAGGCCAGGTCCGCGGGGGTGCGCACGCCGTCGGCCTGCCCCAGGAGGATCCGCTGCCGCGCGGTGACCGTCTGCCCGGGCGCGGCCTGCCGGGGCACCACCGGGGATATGTCGAGCAGCGGGTAGGGCCACACCGCGTCCAGCAGCTCGCGGCGGCGGCGGGTCTCGCGCTCGACGGCCTCGGCGGGGACCGAGCGGACGGAGCCGATCCAGTGGGTGGCGCCGCGGCGGAAGCGGGACGGGCCGCTGCCAGGCGAGAGCGCGAAGAAGGCTGCGTCGAAGATCGCCGCGAGGTGACAGATCTCCAGTTCGCCGTCCGCGAGCCCTCCGCTGTCCACGAGGAAGCGGGCGACCTGACGGCGGCCTCCGGCCTCGTCCACCGCCTCCTTCCAGCGCTCGGGGGCGAGGCCTCCGCCGGTGGTGAGCAGGACGTCGAGGCCCGGGGTGGAGGGACTCTCGGCGTGGACGACGCGGCCGTCCTCCAGGAAGAGGGTCCCGCGGTCGCGGAGCAGGGCGCCGGTGGCCCGTTCGGCGGCGAGCCGGGTGAGCAGCGGGGAGACGGCGGTGGTCATCTGAGCACCAGCCCTTCGGCCAGCGCACGGAGTCTGAGGCGGGCGAGGGCGAGGTTGCCGTCGGTCCGGTCGAGCCAGAGGTGGAGGAAGACGCTGCTGTCGAAACTCGTCTCGACGAAGCGGAGCACGTGGTAGCCGGTGCGCGTGGTGACGATGAGGTCCTCGACGGGCGGTCCCGCCGCGGCGGGCCCGCCGACCGCGCCCGGCTCGCCCGGCGCGGGGGCGAACGACTCGTACTCGGCCGCCGCCCGGGCCAGCTCCGCAGTCTCGGCGGCGGTGGTCTCGTGGTCACCGACGGGCGACTCCCCTGCCGTGCCGAGGGCCAGTCCGCTGCTCCAGTCGACCAGCGCGGCCCCGCGCGCACCCGGCAGGGCCATGGCTTCGAGCAGGCATTCGTCGATCCCGGGCACGCGGGCTCCCCTCCCGGCCGCACGTGCTGAATGCACGGTCCTACGGCGCGACAAGAAGGGAACTTACTCAACTTCCACTCTGCGAAAAGGCGTTCTGGCATTTTCCGCTGGAACATGCGCGGTCGCGCGTGGCAGCTTGGCCGGATCGTGTTCGTTTCTGATCAAGAGTGTGATCAGGGGGTCGTTTCCGGGATCGGATCACGACATCGGCGGCAGATCACCGGCCGGCCGGAAGGACCCTTCCTCCCCTCTCAACGTACCCCTGGCGGCTCGGTGTGCGCAGCCAGTGGTACACGGCCGCCCCGCCCGCCCCCGGGCCCGGGGCGCCTTCCGTCCTTCCGTGGCCGCGGACCCGGACGGGCCCGGCGGGGAGGGGACATGGAGATCGGCGATGCGGTGGAAACGGCCGGAAGGACTCGGCCGCGCCCGGAGTCCAGCACGGCGATGTGGATGCTGCGCTCGCGGCGCATCCGTTCCAGGAGCCGGCGCAGCAGTACCTCCGTGTCCGGCGGGCCCGCGAGTTCGGCGGCGTCGAGCAGGGCGGCTCGGCGTTGCGGGTTCTGTCGCATGCGCGGATCCCTGGGGTGTGGAGGGGGTGCGGACGGGGTGCGGACGGGCCTTTTCCTGAGCACTGCACGCGCAGTGCTCAGCACACGCCGGCGGACCTTCGCGCTCCGGGCCCTCCCCACCGCGGCCCCGCCCGTGCAACCCTGCCCGTCATGGAGCGGATCATCGAGGAGATACGCGAGGACCTGGAGCGCCGGATCGGGATCGCCGCGGAGCGGCTCGCCGACCGGACCCTGACCGAGGATCCCGCCTACGCCGCCCGGCTCGGGCGGGCCGAGCTGCGCGAGCGGATCCACCTCACCCTGACCCAGGCCGTCGACGGCCTGGTCCGCGGCGCCCGGGGGCTGCCGGCCGAGCTGGCCGACGCCCGCGCCACCGGCGCCCTGCGCGCCGAACAGGGGGTGCCGCTCGCCTCCTTGCGGCGGACCTACCGGCGCGGCGGACGCCTGCTGTGGCAGAGCCTGACCGAGGCGGTGGCCGCGCACGACCGGGCGGAGCTTGCGGGGCTGCTCCCGGGTGCGGTGGCGCTGTGGGACGTACTGGACCAGATGACGGACGCAGCGTCGGAGGCGTACCTGCGGACCGAGGCCGACCGCGGCGAGCGCGAACGGGAGCTGCGGGCGGCCCTGCTGGACACCCTGCTCGACGGCGGTGGCACCGCCGGCGGTGTGGCCGCGGCGGCCGGTCGGCTGGGGCTCGCGGACCGGGGCCGCTACGCCGTGGTCGTCCTCGGCGCCGGCGCCCCGGGAGCCCGCGCCGGCTCCGGGCCGGGCGCGGACGCGGGCGGGCCCCGGGTGCTGTGGCGGGTGCGCACCGACGGGGAGACCGGCCTCGTCGACCTGGGCCACCATCCGCTGGACTCGCTGCGCGACGTCCTCGCGCCGCTCGGGGTGCCCGTCGGGGTCAGCCCCGTGGTGGCGGCGCCGGCGGCGCTGGCCGGGGCCCGCCGGCTCGCGGTCCTCGCCCTGCGCACCGCCCCGGAGGCGGCCGATACCGGAGCCGGAGCCGTCCTGCTGGACGAGCGGCTCCCCGCGGCCCTGGTGGCGGGCGACCCGGAACTCGCCGGCCGGCTGCGCGAGGTGGTGCTGGGTCCGGTGCTGGCGCTGCCCCCGGAGGACGCGCGGGTGCTGCTGGACACCCTGGGCACCTGGCTGGCCTGCCGGGGCTCGACGACGTACGCCGCCCAGCGCCTCTACTGCCACCGCAACACCGTCTCCAACCGGCTGCGGCGCCTGGAGCAGCTCACCGGCCGCGCCCTCTCCGACCCGGCCCACGTGGTCGAACTGGCCCTGGCGCACGCGGCGGTGGCCCAGCGGCCCGCTACCCGCGCGGAGCCCCCGCCTCCCGCTCCTCCCGGGGCCGGGGGTGGCGCGCCGACTCCAGCAGGTACGGCACGTCGATCACCGCGACCCCGGGGGTGAACAGCAGCCGCGCCTTGAGCCGCAGCGCGTTCTGGTTGTGCAGGGGCTGCTCCCACCAGTGGCCGACGACGTATTCGGGGATGACCACCGACAGGACGTCGGTGCCCTCGGCGGCCGCCCGTTCCTCCACGTACGCCATCACCGGTGCGACCACTTCGCGGTAGGGCGAGTGCAGGACCTTCAGGGCGATCCCCGGGTCGTGCGCGGCCCAGGCCTCGCGCAGCCGCTGCGCGTCCTCCTCGTCGGCGGCGACGGACAGGGCGGTGAGGGTGTCGGGCCGCAGCCCCTGAGCGTAGCCGAGGGCCTTGAGCGTGGGGGCGTGGACGGAGGCGACGAGGACGATGACGTGGTGGCGGGCGGGTCTGCGGGGTTTGATCCCGGGGGCGACGGTGACCTGGCGGGCGACGACGTCGTAGTGGCGGCGGACGCCCTTCATGCCGATGAAGAGCGCGGGCATGGCGATGACGACCAGCCAGGCGCCGTGCGTGAACTTGGTGATGAGGACGATGACCAGGACGACGGCGGTCATGCACGCGCCGACCGCGTTGATGGCGAGCCGGCGGTGGATGTGGACCCGGTCGGCGCGGGGCGTGGCCGCCGAGGCGAGTGCGCGCCGCCAGTGCCGGACCATGCCCGCCTGGGAGAGGGTGAAGGAGACGAAGACGCCGATGATGTACAGCTGGATGAGACGGGTCAGTTCGGCGTCGAAGGCGACGATCAGGGCGATGGCCGCGAGGGCGAGCAGCACGACGCCGTTGGAGTAGACGAGCCGGTCGCCGCGGTTGTAGAGCTGGCGCGGGGCGTAACGGTCCTTGGCCAGGATCGAGGCGAGCATCGGGAAGCCGTTGAAGGCGGTGTTCGCGGCGAGGATCAGGACGCCGGCGGTGACGGCCTGGAGAAGGTAGAAGAGGAAGTGCCAGTCGCCGAAGGTGGCGCGGCCGATCTGGGCGAGCGCGGTGGACATCGGGGTGCCGGGCGGCAGTCCGAGTTCGGTGGGGTCGGCCGCGACGTGCACCTGGTAGGCCATGGCGAGGACGGTGATGCCGGAGAACATCGTCACGGACAGCACGCCCATGGCGGCGAGGGTGGTGGCAGCGTTCCTGGCCTTGGGCTTCTCGAAGGCGGGGACGCCGTTGCTGATGGCCTCGACGCCGGTGAGGGCGGTGCAGCCGGAGGCGAAGGCGCGCATGGCCAGGAGGACCACGGCGAAGCCGGTGTAGGTGCCGACGGCGTGGATCGGCAGGTCGGCCGACTCGGCCCGGACGCTGTCCCCGGTCGCGAAGCGGACGGCGGCGACGGCGAACATCACGTAGACGACCAGCACGAAACCGTACGTGGGGATGGCGAAGACGCGGCCCGACTCCCGCACGCCGCGCAGGTTCATCAGGGTCAGCAGCACCACGAAGGCGACGGACAGGGCGACTTCGTGGTCGCTGAGGGAGGGGATCGCGGAGGTGATGGCGTCGACCCCGGAGACCACGGACACGGCGACGGTCATCACGTAGTCGACGAGCAGGGCGCTGGCGGCGGTGAGGGCGGCGGTCGGCCCGAGGTTCTCGGAGCTGACGATGTACGCGCCTCCGCCGCCGGGGTAGGCGTGGCAGGTCTGCCGGTAGGAGGCGATGACGACCACCAGCAGGAAGACGATGGCGGCGGCCGCGTACCACGTGAGGTGGAGCAGCGCGACCCCGCCGAGGGCGAGGATCAGCAGGATCTCCTCGGTGGCGTAGGCCACGGAGGAGAGGGGGTCGCTGCAGAAGATCGGCAGCGCGAGCCGCTTGGGCAGCAGGGTCTCACCCAGGCGCGCGGTGTCGAGGGGCTGACCGACCAGCACGCGTTTCAGATTGATACGCCTCATTCCGGCATGATCGTCCATCGGTGCCCGGTTTACGGGGAAGCGACCCGTCCGTCCGGCCGCCGTCGGGCCCCCGCCGGGCCCGCGTCGGGCCTCCGTCCGGCCCAGTGGCGATCTTGGGGGGCTGCTGCGATGGTGATCACGTCGGCCGCCCGCGCGCCACGCGAACGGACGGCCGCCCGAACGAAGGAGGACGGCCATGGAGGCATCCGTCTATCTGGCCTACGACTACCCCGTGCTGGGCGCGTTCTGGACGGTGATGTGGATCTTCCTCTGGGTCCTGTGGCTGGTCCTGCTCTTCCGCATCATCGTGGACCTCTTCCGCGACCACGAGATGAACGGCTGGCTGAAGGCCCTCTGGCTGCTGTTCCTGATCCTGATCCCGTTCCTGGGCGTCCTGGTCTACGTGATCGCCCGCGGCAAGAACATGGGCAAGCGCGAGATCTCGCACGCGCAGGAACAGCAGGAGGCGTTCAACAGCTACATCCGCGAGACCGCGGGCGGCTCCGGCAAGAGCACGGCGGACGAGCTGGCCAGGCTCTCCGAGCTGAGGACCAAGGGCGATCTGACCGAGGCCGAGTTCCAGCAGGCCAAGCAGAAGCTGCTCGCCTGACCCCCATGCGGCGCGGCGGGGGCCGGATCCGTCGGGATCCGGCCCCCGCCCACGGCCTCACATCCGGGCGGCGGCGCTGCGGATGGCCTCGCGGATGCGGAAGTAGGTGCCGCAGCGGCAGATGTTGGCGATGGCGTCGATGTCCTCGTCCGTCGGCTCGCTCGTCCGCCGGAGCAGCGCCACCGCGGCCATGATCTGGCCCGGCTGGCAGAAGCCGCACTGGGCCACGTCCTGCTCCAGCCAGGCCTCCTGCACGGGGTGCAGCACGTCCCCGTCCGCCAGGCCCTCGATGGTGGTGACCCGCTTGCCCGCGCAGGCGGAGACGGGCACCACGCAGGGGCGGACGTCCGTGCCGTCGAGGTGGCTGGTGCAGGCCTTGCAGACGTCCACCCCGCAGCCGTACTTGGGGCCGGTGACGCCCAGCATGTCGCGGAGCACCCACAGGAGGGGCAGGTCGTCGGGTGCGTCGACGGTGACGCTCCGCCCGTTGACGGTGAAGGTGTGCGAGGGCACGGCGTGCTCCAGTCGGTCAGCGCGGGTAGGGGGTGAAGTCGACGTCGAAGTCGAGGGGGAAGCTGCGCGGCTTGGAACCGGTGGCGCGGGCCCAGGCGTTGGCGATGGCGCCGACGGCGGCCGGCACCCCGAGCTCACCGGCACCGCCCGGGTCGGTCCCGGTCGCCGGGAGCACGAAGACCCGTACGTCCAGCGGGGTGTCGCGCTGCTTCGCCCAGTGGAACTGGCTGTAACTTCCCTCCAGCGGCAGCCCCTTGTCCAGGTGCAGCCCGGCCCGCAGCGTGGTGGAGATCGCGTCGGTGAGGCCGCCGATCATCTGTGCCTCCAGGCCGCTCGGGTTGACGGGCAGACCCACGTCCACCGCGATCACCGCCCGGGTGACGCGCAGGTGCTCCGGATCCCGGGTGTCGATCTCCACCAGGCAGGCGGTGCGGGACTTGTACTCCTCGTGGAAGGCGATGCCCTGAGCGCAGCCGGCGGGCAGCGCGCGCCCCCACTCCCCCTCGGTGGCCACCTTGTCCAGCACCGCGCGCTGGGCGTCGGTCTTCAGGAAGGTGCGGCGGAAGCGGTACGGGTCCTTGCCCGTGGCGGCGGCCAGCTCGTCGACCACGATCTCCTCGGCGCCCCGGGTGTTGGCCGAGTAGACCGAGCGCCAGGACCCGGTGGGGACGCCGGTGGGCACCTCGCTCAGCGCCTGGGTGGTGAGCCCGAAGTGGTACGGGGACTTCACCGTGGTCAGGAACAGGGTCTGCGCCAGGGTGGCGTTGCCGATGCCCGACGGCAGGCTCGCCGCGGTGGCGGTGATGATCTCGCCGAGCCCGTGCCGGAAGTCGGTCTCCGCGGCGGCGACCCGGTGCTCGAAGCTGAGCACCTCGCCCAGCAGGTGGGTGGCGCGGATCCGGTGGTGGGTCGCGGGGCGCATCCGGCCGTGCCGGGTGTCGTCGACGCGGGTCCACATCAGCTTCACCGGGCGGCGGCAGGCCTTGGAGATCCGGGCGGCCTCCAGGGCCGCGTCGAAGAACAGCCGCCGCCCGAAGGAGCCGCCGGCCTGGACCACGTGCACCTTCACCTTGTCCAGCGGCAGCCCGAGGTCGGCGGCGATGGTCTCGCGCGCCACGATCGGGGACTTGAGCCCGGACCAGATCTCGGCACGGTCGTCCCGCACGTCGGCGACGGCGGAGTTGGTCTCCATCGGGGCGTGGCTGACGAAGGCGAAGTCGAACTCGGCGTCCACGTACGGGGTGAGCAGCGGCGGCACCAGCAGCGGAGGAACGGCGGCCCGGAGCTTGGCACGGATCTGCGCGTCCGAGAGCCGGTCGGCGGGGCCGGGGCCCCAGAGCACCTGGAGGGCGGCCTTCGCGTCCAGCGCCTGTCCGAAGGTCTCGGCGACGACGGCGACCCCGGTCGGGACGGTGACCACGTGCAGGACCCCGGGCATGGCCCGGACGGCGTCGAGGTTGGACACGCTCCGCACGGCGCCGCCGAGGGTGGGCGGACGGCGCACCACGCAGGGCTTGGCACCGGGCACGTCGAGGTCGAGGGTGTACTTCTGGGCACCGGTGACCATGGCCCGGGCGTCGATGCGGCGGGTGGGGGTGCCGACGAGGGCGTGCCGCGCGGCGGGTTTCGGGGTGGCGCCGAGGACGATCAGGCCCGGCGCCGCCGCCTCCGCGGAGAGGCCGCCGTAGTCGGCGGCGCGGCCGTCGGGGGCCCGGACGACGCCGTTCGCGGTGGTCAGGCGGGAGGCGGGGAGGTTCCAGCGGACGGCCGCCGCCGCGACGAGGCGGGCGCGGGCGGTGGCGGCGCACTGGCGGACCGGGCCGTACAGGGACCGGATCGAGTTCGAGGAGCCGGTGAGCTGGTTGAACAGCAGCTCGGGGCGTGCGTCGTCGAGCTCCACCCGGACCGAGCCCAGGGGCGCGTCGAGTTCCTCGGCGACCAGCATGGCCACGGCGGTGGTCAGGCCCTGGCCGACCTCCTCGCGCGGCAGCCGGAATCGGATCGTGCCGTCCGCCTCCACCGCGAGCGCCAGCAGGGCGGAGGTCGGGGCGCCGGCCAGGATGAACAGGTCACCGAGGTCGACCAGGTCGGCGATGGCGGGCAGGGTCGGGACCACGGCGTGCGCGGGCTGCGGGGCGAGCACGTCGGCCCCGGCCCGGGTGACCAGTGCCAGGGTCGGCGCCCCGACGAGGTAGGTCAGGAAGGACCGCCGGCTGCTCCCGGAGCCGGCCGCCGGTCCGTCGGCGGCGGACGCGGACGCGGATCCGGTCACCCTGGTCTGTTCGGTCATCTGGTCGTGTCCCCGCCCTGCCCCCGGCCCGCCGCTCGGACCGCCACCGGCTGATTACCGACACGTAGAGTAGCGATCACCGGACGGGGTGGGAAGCGCGGGGACGGAGTGACCCCAGTGGCCACGGACCGCGCGCCGAGCCCGCCGGGTTCGGCCCTCACGGGACTCGGATCCCCCTTCCGGGGGATCCCCCGGAGGGAGTGATCACGGGCTCGCCCGAGGGGCCCCGCTGGTGCGAACACTTCGCCCGTACGCTCGATGAATGGCGCGCGGAGCGCCCTTTTCCGGCCGTCCCGGCGCGGCCCCGCGCCGGGCGGGCGGAGGGACGGACCAGCTCCTCCCGGCCGGCCGGGCCCGCAGCGGGTGACCGGATTCGTTCGTACGCGCGCCGGGAGACCGGAAGGCCTGCGGCATATGCCGGGAGCAAGGCCTGTACGGATGTTGCCAAACGCCTTACAGCCCGTCGCGGGCTGTGCCACAGTCGTAGCCGGTCCTGCTTCAGGACCTGGCCGTGCCGCGTTCTCATCGCCGCGCCTGCATCGGAGTGCCCATGCCGTCCCATCTGTACGCGGACCGCCCCGCGCAGCCGCCCGAGCCGGGACCGGTGGACGCCCTGATCTCCCGGACCCGGCGGCTGCGGGGCGACGTGGACGCGGTGCGCCGCGACACCGTCGTGGACGAGGACGACCCGCAGGGCCGCTGGCAGCGCGCGCTCTGCGACCTGGCCGTGCACCAGCTCGACGACCTCGGCGAGCACCTCGGCCGGCTCAGGGAAGGGCTGCCGCCCGCCCCGGAGCCCTCCGGACTCCCCCCGGTGGCGCCCGGGACCACCACCGAGGACCGGCACACCCGCATCGGCAGCGCCGAGTGGAACCTGCTGACGGACGAGGTCACCTGGTCCGAGGAGCTCTTCCAGATCTTCGGCCGCTCTCCCGAGGCCGGTCCGCTGCCCCTCGACGAGCTGGGCTCCACCCTCTTCTCCGAGGACCAGCCCCTGCTGACCGCGATGGTCACGGACTGCCTGGTCGACGGGAAGCCGATCGACGGCGAGTTCCGCATCGTCCGGGCCGACGGCCGCGTCCGGACGCTGCACATGAGGGGCGAGCCGGTACTCGACTCCGACGGCTGCACGGCCACGATGTGGGCCGTGCTCCGCGACGTGAGTGAACTGCGCCGGAGCCAGCGCGCGGTACGCGAGTCACAGGACTCGCTCCAGCGCCGGCAGGAGATCGCGCGGACCGAGCACCGGCTGGCGGTCGAACTGCAGGAAGCCGTGCTCCCCCCGTGGCGCGGCTCCCTGCGGTTCCCGCACGACAGCGCCGCCGCCGTGGACGTGGCCGCGCGGTACCTGCCCTCCACGACCGGCTCGCTGATCGGCGGCGACTGGTACGACGCCCTCGAACTGCCGGACGGCCGCTCCCTGCTGACGGTCGGCGACCTGACCGGGCACGGGGTGAGCGCCACGTCCGGCATGGCCATGATGCTCGGCGCCCTGCGCGGGATGGCCATCGCCGGGATCGAGCCCGGCCCGCTGATGGGCTGGCTCAACCGACTGCTGGAGGCCTCCGTACAGCCCGCCCTGGGCTCGGCCGTCTGCTGCAGCTACGACCCCGCCCGCCGGTTGCTCACCTGGGCCCAGGCCGGTCACCCCGCGCCGCTGCTGTTCCGGTGCGGCCGGGGCCGGGCGCTGCGGCCGCCGGAGGGCGTGCTGCTGGGCGCGACCGCGGGGGCCGCGTACGGGCAGGCCGAGGAGCTGCTCGAACCGGGCGACGTGCTCGTCCTGCACACGGACGGACTGGCGCCGCGCGGCATCGAGTTCGGCCGGTCGGACTGCGCGGAACGCCTCCTGGCGCTCGCGCCGCGGATCCCGGCGGCGCGTTCGGCGCGGGACTGCGTACGGCTGGTGACGGAGGAGTTCGGCGAGGGCGAGCGGGAGGACGACGCCTGCGTACTGGTCGCCCGGATCGGCGGCTAGGGCACCGCGTACCGGTCCGCGGGCGTCGGCCGGCGGACCGCAGCCCGGCGACGACCGCAGGTTGGTGGCCGCGCCCGGGGCGCGGCCCTTCGTCGTTCCCCTCCGGTTCCGCGTCCGTTCCCTTCCGCATGCGTTCCGTGGCACCCCTCCCCCTCTACGCCTCCGTCCCACGGGCGACCCTCGGCGCGGGTGCGTCCGGCAGGGCCAGCTTGATCTCCTCGCGCAGGTCCTCGATACGGGCGTAGCCGGCGTACTGGCCGGTCAGCCGGTACATCTCGCGCAGCCGGTCCCAGGTGCGGTGCGAGCTGGTCTCGCTCATGGAGACCAGGGCCAGCCGGGCGTAGCGGTCGGCCTGTTCCGGTTCGTCGGCGATGAAGCAGGCCGAGGCCATGGAGATGTAGTCGAAGGTCTGGGAGCGCTGGTAGCCGTCGCCGCGCAGCCGCAGTGCCTCCCGCGCGTGGCGCGCCGCCACCGGCGCCGCCGTGGCGTCGTGGTCGGCGAGCGTCCGGTACGCCAGGGCCTGCATCCCGTGCAGGTCCGCCTCGTCGAAGTGCTGCATCCACGAGGGCGGCGGTACGTCGCCCTTGTCGGACACGAAGAGTTCCTCGGCCTCGCCCAGGGTGCGGCGCATGGCCTGGCCCTTGCCCATGGCGGCCTGTGCCCAGGCCTCGATGGTGTGCAGCATGGCGCGGGTGCGCGGGAGGGTCTGCTCGCCGGAGCCCGACTGGGCCAGCTTCATCAGGTCCAGGGCCTCGTTCGGCTTGCCGAGGTGGACCATCTGCCGGGCCGCCCGCGAGAGCGCCTCTCCGGCGCGCGG
Source organism: Streptomyces sp. NBC_01276 (assembly GCF_041435355.1). Taxonomy (GTDB): domain Bacteria; phylum Actinomycetota; class Actinomycetes; order Streptomycetales; family Streptomycetaceae; genus Streptomyces. Next base: position 7,174,030 of record NZ_CP108442.1, on the reverse strand, counting down.
GCGGTCGCCGCCCTCGCGGGCCGCGTGCGCGGCGATGACGAAGTACTTCTGCGCGGTGGGTTCGAGGCCGACGTCGTGCGACATCCAGCCCGCCAGCACCGCGAGGTTGGCCGCCACCCCCCACAGCCTGCGCTGGAGGTGGTCGGGGTGGTGGTAGGCGAGCATGCCGCCCACCTCGTTCAGCTGGCCCACGACGGCCTTGCGCTGCAGGCCGCCGCCCCGGGAGGCGTCCCAGGCGCGGAAGACCTCCACGGAGCGCTCCAGGGCCTCGATCTCCTGGGAGCCGATGGGGGCGGCCTCGTAGCGGTCGTAGCCCGCCGGGTCGGCCTGGTGCGCGTCGCCGAAGCGCTGCGCGTTCTTGGCCGCGGCGGGGTCGGAGTGGAGCCAGTCGTACATGGCGTTGCTGAGGGCTGAGCCGGCGGTGAGCGCGGCTCCCGCGCCCATCAGGCCGCGACGGTTGAGCATGAGGTCCATTCCCGTGAATTCGGTGAGGACCGCGGCTGTGCGTTCGGGCGCCCAGGGCACTCCGTCGGGGTTGTCCTTCGCCCCGTCCGGCTGCCGTTTGGTGGTGCGCCTCTGCCGTACGAACCCGAGGTCCTCGATGGTCACGACACGACCGAGCCGCTCGGTGAACAGTGCTGCCAGTACCGTGGGCACCGGTTCGCGCGGGGTCTCCCCCATGTCGATCCAGCGCCGCACCCGCGAGGTGTCGGTGGCCAGTTGGTGGTGACCCATGGCCGCCGCCTGCCGGTTGACCATCCTCGCCAGTTCGCCCTTGGACCAGCCGGCCAGGCCGAACAGGTCGTTCAGACGGGTGTTTGGACCCTTGCTCACGTCAAGCCCCCAGGTTCTCGGCTGAGTTGACAGTAACCCCCTGTCAGATCCCCGTGGACTATTCGCCAGGGTTCGCCAGGGCACGCCCAGTGGTTCGCCAGGGACCGCCGGGTGTCAGGTAGGAATGCGCCTCCCCGACCCGGTTCACCGGCGGAACTCCCCAGGGTGAAGTACGGGATCCGGCGGGGCGGCGTACGCAACTCGTCGGCGCACGAAGGGAACCGTAAACGCCATGTACGCAGCAACGTCCTCCGTGTCCGCCCCGGTCCGTCCGCACCGCACCCTCCAGGCGGGGGGCGGCCCGTACCTCGAACCCGGCCGCGCGCCGGCCCCGGCGCAGGGCGCCGGCGCCGTACGGGCGCGGCGGATGCCGGGTACCGGATCGCAGCCGCTCAGCGGAAGAATCGACCTGTCGGGGCCGCAGGGAGCACAGTTGCGCACCGCGCTCGCCTCGGTGCAGCGGATCTGTCCGGAGTTCGCTCCGGTACAGGTCCTGCGGCGGAGCGGCCGGTCGGTCCTGCTGGTGGGAACGACCGGGCGGATGACCGCCGTCGCGAAGGTCTTACTGGACCATTCGCCCGAGTGGCGCGAGCGGTACCGGCACGAAATAGCTGCGTACCGGACCTTCGTCCGGCACCGTCCGCCGGTACGCGTGCCCCGGCTGATCGCCGCCGATCCGGAGAACTGCGTACTGATCGTGGAGCGCATGGCGGGCCGGGTCGCGGCGCTCCAGCGGCACCCGGTGGAGGCCCCGCCCCGGACGGACCTGCGGGCCGCCCTCGGAGCGGTGTGCCGGGTGAACCAGTGGCGGCCGCCGACCGACCTGTTCGGACACCCGGTGGACTACGCGCGGCGGATCAGCCGGGACCACCAGCTCGGGCTGCTGCCCGACCGGGACTTCGGCGACCTGCAGAAGCTGCTGCACGGCCTGCGGCCGGCGGGGATCCCCTGGCAGTTCAACCACGGTGACGCGCTGCTGTCGAACCTGCTGCTCTCCCCGGCGGGTCCGGTGCTCCTGGACTGGGAGCACGCGGGCTGGTACCTGCCCGGCTACGACCTGGCCACGCTGTGGGCGGTGCTGGGCGACGCCCCGGCGGCGCGCGGCCAGATCAGCCGGCTCGCCCAGTCGGCCGGTCCCGCCTTCCGGGACGCCTTCCTGGTCAACCTGATGCTGGTGCTGACCCGGGAGATCCGGATGACCGAGACGGCGGTGCAGCGGTCGATGACGGCCGCCGCACCGACGCAGCCGCTGCCCGCGGGGGCCCTGTCCTCCGGGGAGGAGCAGCGCCTGCTGCTGCGCCGCCTGCACGACGACGCCGGGATGGCGCGCAGAGCGGTCAGGGCCGCGGTCGGCACGCGCTGATCCCGCCCCCATGACGCGAAGTCCCGTGGCTCCCACCGCCACGGGACTTCGCTCGTGTGCGTACGCCGCGCGGCGGATCCGCCTTCCCCCGCGCGGGCGAGGCGGATCGCTCCGGCGGGGGATCCACGGGCCCGGGGGCGGCTGCGATCTTCGGAGGGCACCCCTGAAGACGCCGGACGCCGGCCACCCCGGAGGACACCGTGCCCGTACAGATGATCGACGCCCCGCCGTCGGGCGGGCGCCTGCGCGCCGCCTGGAGGACCGCACACGCCCCGGTGCCCGGGGTCGCGCGGTGGGCCCGGGCCGCCGCGTACGCGGTCCCGTTCACCGTGCTGCCGTCCGGGATCTGGCGGCTCGGCCTGCTCTTCGCCGACGATCCCGAGGGGGCCCGGGACAACCTGCCCGGGTGGATCCCGATGCGGGTGTACCTGGTCGCCCTGACGGTCTTCACCGAGCTGCTGGCCTTCACCGCGGTCGGGCTGGTCGCCGCGTGGGGCGAGCGGGTCCCGCGCCGGCTGCCGGTCCTGGGCGGGCGGCGGATACCGGTGGCGGCCGCCGGGATCCCCGCCGCCCTCGGCGCCCTCGCGCTGACCGTCCTGTGGGGCTTCGTCGCGTGGAGCCAGGTGGCCGGGACCACCGTCACGGGCGAGCCGCTGCCCGACGACTTCCCCGGCCGGGCGGGGGGTTTCGCCGCCGTGTGGTTCTACGCCTGCTACGCGCCGCTGGTGCTGTGGGGCCCGCTGCTCGGCGTCGCCACGGTCGGGTACTGGACGCGGCGGCGCCGGATGCCTTGACATCCCATGATCCCCCGAACAGGTTTCTGACTCAGCATCAGACATGCTGGAGCCACCCTTCCCCTCCCTCCCGCCGGAGCCCGCCCATGTCCGCAAGCGCTTCACGCACCTCCCCCGCCGCCGCCCTCCCCTCCAGGCGTACCGTCCTGGCCGGGACCGGCGCCGGGGTGCTCGCCGCCACCGTGCTCCCGTCCGCCGTCGCGCGGGCGGCCGACGGGCCGCCGCTCGGCGAGTACGACGTCGTCGTGGTCGGGTCCGGGGCCTCCGGGATGACCGCCGCGCTCACCGCCGCCCGGCGCGGGCTGAGCGTCCTGGTGGTGGAGAAGGCCCCCACCTTCGGCGGGTCGGCCGCCCGGTCCGGTGCCGGGATCTGGCTGCCCAACAACTCGGTGATCCTGGGCGCCGGGGTCCCGGACACCCCTCAGAAGGCGGCGACGTACCTCTCGGCCGTCGTCGGCCCCGACGTACCGGCCGACCGCCAGGCGGCGTTCCTGGCGAACGGGCCCCGGATGCTGGACTTCGTGATGGCGAACAGCCCGCTGAGGTTCCGCTTCATGGACGGCTACAGCGACTACTACCCGAACCTGCCGGGCGGGCTGCCGGGCGGCCGGTCCGTCGAGCCGGACCAGATCGACGGGAACGTCCTGGGGGCGGAGCTGGCGCACCTCAACCCGGCGTACATGCCGGTGCCCGCCGGGATGGTGGTCTTCAGCCAGGACTACAAGTGGCTGAACCTCGCCGCGGTCAGCGCGAAGGGGCTCGCGGTGTCCACGGAGTGCCTGGCGCGCGGCACCAAGGCCGCGCTGCTCGGGGAGAAGCCGCTGACCATGGGGCAGGCCCTGGCGGCCGGGTTGCGGGCCGGACTGCTGCGGGCGGGGGTGCCGGTGTGGCTGAACAGCCCGCTGGTCGACCTGGTGCAGGAGGGGCCGGACGGTGCCGTGACCGGCGTCGTGGTGGAGAAGGAGGGCGTACGGGGCGTCGTACGGGCGCGCAAGGGGGTGATCGTCGGCTCCGGCGGCTTCGAGCACAACGCGCAGATGCGGGCGCAGTACCAGCAGCAGCCGATCGGCACCGAGTGGTCGGTGGGCGCGAAGGAGAACACGGGCGACGGGATCCGGGCCGGGCAACGGGCGGGCGCCGCGCTGGCCTTGATGGAGGACGCCTGGTGGGGGCCGTCGATCCCGCTGCCCGGGGAGCCCTACTTCTGCCTGGCGGAGCGGACCCTGCCGGGCGGTCTGATCGTGAACCGGGCGGGGGCGCGCTTCGTGAACGAGGCCGCTCCGTACAGTGACGTGGTGCACGTGATGTACGAGAAGGACCGGGCGGGGGCGGGTTCCCACATACCGGCGTGGCTGATCGTGGACCAGAACTACCGCAACCGGTACCTGTTCAAGGACATCCTGCCGACGCTCCCCTTCCCCGACTCCTGGTACGAGGCGGGCGCGGCGAAGAAGGCCTGGACCTGGGACGCCCTGGCGGGCCAGATCGGGGTGCCGGCGGCCGCGCTGCGGGCGACGCTGAACCGCTTCAACGCCCAGGCGTGGAACGGCACCGACCCCGACCAGCACCGGGGCGACACGGCGTACGACCACTACTACACGGATCCGGCCGTGCAGCCGAACTCGTGTCTGGCCCCGGTCTGGGTACCGCCGTTCTACGCCTTCAAGATCGTGCCGGGGGACCTGGGCACGAAGGGCGGGATCGTCACGGACGCCCGCGCCCGCGCCCTGCGGCCGGACGGCTCCGTGATCCGGGGCCTGTGGGCGGCGGGCAACGCGAGCGCGGCGGTGATGGGCCACAGCTACGCGGGGGCCGGATCGACGATCGGGCCGGCGATGACCTTCGGCTACGTGGCGGCGAACGACATCGCGGACGCCTGACCGGAGCGGCGGAGCCGCAGGCACCGGCGGGGCCGGCCCGGGAGGGCCCGCCCCGTCACGGAGGGGACCGTTCAGCCCTGCTGGAAGAGCTCCGCGGGCAGCGGCTTGAGCAGCGCGTAGAGGTCGTCGGTGATGGGGCGGTCCCAGCTGGCGATGGTCACGAGGACGTTGTCGCTGCGGTCGAACTGGACGCAGGAGATCCGGCTCTCGGAGAGCTTGACCTTCCGGACGATGAGGAGGTTGTCACCCTGCATGACGGGGCAGTCCTCGGAGCCGGTGACCTCGACTTCCTCGTCGTTCTCCAGAGCGGCGAGGAGCTGGGCCACCTCGAAGGGGACCTGGCCCTCGGCGAGGTCCCGGGCCGGGGATCCCTCGGGGAGGTTGCCGATGATCATCGCGGGGCCGCGGCCGCCGAACAGGTCGTAGCGCAGGAAGACGCCCTGGCAGCTGCCGTCGGGAGCGGGCAGCAGCCCGGCCCCGAGGTTGCCCGGCCAGTCCCCCGGGTCCATGGCCAGGACGTCGAAGTCCGGGCCGGCGGGAGTGGCGGCACGGTGGCGGCGGAGGAAGGACATGCCGCCATGGTACGTGGCCGCGGCGCTTTTCCGGCCCCGGGGGCCCTCGTCCGGGCGAAGGCTCCACGAAGGGCACACGGCGGGCCTGCGGCGGTTCCGCGACGGGCCTCCCGGCCGCCGCCCCCGCCCGCCCGGAGATCCCGGACCTGCGCGTATGGACCGTCCGACCGCTGTACTCCTTACCGTCCGGACGGACGGGAGGCGGGTCGCCGCGTCGGACCGCGAAGCACGCTCCCTTTCCCGCCACAGTCCCGCTCACTGGCTGTATCTTGCTGTCCATCCCCACCACCGGTCCGGCCGTCCTCCGTGCGACGACACGACGACGACCAGTCCGGCGCTGAGGATCTTGTGACCGGGGGGACGGGGCGTCCCTCCACGAGTGCAGACGGATCTGCCCTTCGGACGTATGGGAGCACAGACAGATGGCGGAGTCTGTCCTGTCCCTCGCCACGACGCTCGCCCGCATACGGGCGCTCGCCAAGGAGAGGCAACTGGACCTCGACGAGATCCTGGACGCGGAGGCCCTCGCGGCACGCACCGGCGTACCCGCCGAGGTGACGGCCGCGCTGCTGCGGGGCGAGGAATTCGCGGATCCCACGCCCGAGGAGGCCGGGGAAACGGTCCACCGGCGCGCGGCCTTCCTGTACGCCACCTCCCGGGACACCAACGGCCGCCCCTACTCCGTCGCGGACATCGCGGCGGCCATCGGCGCGCCCCCGGAGCGGGTCGACCGCCTGGTGTCGGGCGGGCCCCTGCCGCAACAGCGGCACTGCGAGGAGTTCGCGGCCTTCTTCGGCCACGAACCCGCCTTCCTGACGGACACCCCGGCCCAGGCCCTGGACAGGGCCCTCCAGCCCGCGGTGCGGTCCCTCGACAACGGACCGGGCGATCTGCTGGCCGAACTCACGGACCACTACGGTCTGGTCTCCATATCCACCCGGGGCAGAACACTCAGCCGTACACAGGAGACACTGCTCCTTGGCATGATCACCTCGATGCTGTCCGCCGAGGAGGTCCGGTGAACGTCTCTCGCTCCATGCGCAAGCTCTGCACCGCGCTCACCTCGTCGCTCGACCTGGAGGCGCCGGTCGAGCCCCAGACGCTCTTCCGCGCCCTCTGCGACGCCATGAGCCGCAGCCGGGGCGGCCGCCCGATCGTGCTGCGCTTCGAGCGCTTCCCCACCGAACTGACCACCTCGGGACTGTGGCTGAACATGGAGGAGTACGACATCGTCGTGGTGGAGAAGTACACGACCCCCGACCACCAGCTGGTCATCCTCGGACACGAGCTGTGGCACATGAAGGCCGGGCACTGCACCGAGCACGGACGCGGGGCGGCCGCCGCCGCCCGCTCCCTGCCGGACGCCTCGGACCTGACGTACGCCAGCGTCGCGGCGCGCTCCCACTACGAGGACGTCCAGGAGATCGAGGCGGAGAGCTTCGGCCTGATGCTCGGCGACCGGTGCCGGCCCTGGCTGGTGGGCGGCGACGCCCCCGGCGCGGTGCGCAGGAACGACGTCGCCGGGCGCATCGGCAACGCGCTCGGCTACCGCGGACCGATCGGTTGACGGTGAACTCCGACAAGTACTACATCCCCTACCTCATCCCGGCCGCGATCCTCACCCTGGCGTTCGCGATCCGGCTGCCCGTGATGATGAGGTTCTGGCGCATCGATCCCAACGTGCGTTCCGTGGGCGGCCTGCTGCTGCTGGCCTCCGCCGTCTTCTACTGCGGCCGTCCCAAGACGCTGGGGGCGATGAACCGCGGGACGGGCGTCCCGAACATCGCGGCGCCCATCCTGTACACGCTGCTCACGCTGTTCTGCGCCTCCTGCCTGGTGATGATCATCCACTGGCGGGGCGGCGATCCGCGGCGCGTGCGGCGCACCAGCTGGACGATCGGCATCGTCTACTCGGCCGTCGTCGCCGGTCTGTGGATCACCTTCGCGTTCGCCGACGTACCGGTGGAGCGTCTGCGCGATCTGGACACGTACTACGCCAACACCCCCTGGATGCGCGAGCACATCCTGCTCTACCTGGGCGCCCACACCATCGCCTGCGCGATCACCTCGGTGGTCACCTGGTCCTGGCTGCGCCAGGTCTCGGGCTGGCTGCGCGCGGGCCTGGTGCTCCTCGTCATCGGCTTCATCCTGAACCTCTGCTACGACACGGTGAAGCTGATCGCGGTGTTCGCCCGCTGGAGCGGCAACGACCTGGACTGGCTCAGCACCTACGTCGCCCCGCCCATCGCCGCCGTGTGCGCGCTGTTCATCGCGGTGGGCTTCATCCTGCCCCACGCGGGCGAGGCCCTGCAGCGGATAGGGACCGACTACTACCACTTCCGCTGCCTGGTGCCGTTCGTGAAGGAACTGGAGCCGCTCGACACCGGTTCGCTGAGGCTGCCGCGGCGCTCCCCCATCAGCCGGCGCCTCGTCCAGCGCAGGACCCAGATCAGCGACGGACTGCTGCGCCTCCAGCCGTACATGGAACCCGAGGTCCGGGAGCGGGCCCTCGCCGAGGCACTGGCCCGCAGGGAGGCCCCGGCCCAGGCCGCGGCCACCGCCGACGCGGTCGCCGTGGTCGCGGCGCTGCGCCGCATGAGCGGCGGTGCCGAAGCCGAGGAGGCGGCCGCGGCGGGCCAGGCCCAGGCCCCGGACCTGGTCGCGGTGTCCAAGGCCCTGCGCCGGTCCCCGGCCGTCACCTCCTTCCGCGCCCGGTCCGGGCCGGCAGACCATCCAGAGAGCGTGGGTTCATGAGCAGCACCGCACCGTCGTCAGCGGGTCCGCGCACCGCTGTGGTCATCGGCGGCAGCCTCGCCGGGATGCTGACGGCCGCCGCGCTCGCGGAGTCCGCCGACGTGGTCGTCGTGGAACGGGACGCGCTGCCCGATGGTCCCCTGCCGCGCCGGGCGCTGCCGCAGGCCCATCACGCCCACCTGCTGTGGTCCGGCGGGGCGGCGGCGATCGACAGCCTGCTGCCGGGCACCATCGGCCGGCTCATGGACGACGGCGCCCACCGGATAGCGCTGCCGACCAACATGGTGGGCCTCTCCCCGGCCGGCTGGTTCCGCCGCTGGGCCGAGGCCTCCCACTACGTGGTCGTGGCCAGCCGCGACCTCCTGGACTGGCACGTCCGCCGGGCCGTGGGGGCCCTGGCACGGGTCAGGGTCGTCGACCGTACGGAGGTGCTGGGCCTGGAGGGTGACGCCCGCCGGGTCACGGGGGTCCGGGTGCGCGAACGGAGCGGCGCGGAGCGGGTCGTCGCGGCGGACCTGGTGGTCGACGCCTCCGGCCGGTCCTCGCGCGCCCCCGCCTGGCTGACCGGGTTCGGCATGGCGGAGCCCGCGGTGCGGACGGTCGACCCCGGTCTCGTCTACGCCAGCCGGATCTTCCGTGCCCCCGAGGACCTCGCGAACGCCTTCCCGGTCATCGTGAACGTGCAGGCCGATCCGCGCGAGCCCGGTCCGGGCCGCTCGGCGACCCTGGTGCCGATCGAGGGGGACCGCTGGCTCGTCACCCTGTCGGGGACGCGGGGCGGCGAACCCACCGCGGATCCGGAGGCGTTCGAGGACTTCGCGCGGGAGCTGCGCCACCCGGTCGTCGGCGAGCTGATCGGCGGGACGGAGCCGCTGACCGACGTGGTCGTCACGCGGACGACCGTCAACCGCAGGCACCACTACGAGAAGTCCGCGCTGCCGGAGGGGTTCGCCGTCATCGGGGACGCCGTCGCCGCCTACAACCCGGTGTACGGGCACGGCATGTCGGTGGCCGCGCAGAGCGCCCTCGCCCTGCGGGCCGTGATCGCCCGGCACGGCTGGTCCGCCGACGGGCTCGGCGCCCGCGTGCAGAAGGCCGTCGCCGGGCCGGTGAGCGCCGCGTGGGCGCTGTCCACCGGCAACGACGTCTTCTACCCGGGTGCCATCGAGGGGGGTCCGACGCGGGCTGAGAAGGTGGCCGCCGCCTACGTGCGGCGGCTGCTGCACACGAGTACCGGCAACGGGCGGGTGGCGCGCGCCGTCACCGACGTGATGACCCTGGAGCGGCCCGCGGCCCGGCTGTTCACCCCGCCGGTGCTGCTGGCCGCCGCGCTGGGCCCGCGCCGGGCGCAGCTGACCGGGCCGCCGCTGGCGGAGGCCGAGCTTGCGGCGGTCGCGGCACTGCGCGGGTGAACCGTGCCGCGGGGGCGCGTCCCCCGCGGGTGGGCCGCGTCCCCCGCGGGTGAGGCGCGTTCGCGCGGGTGGGCCGCGTCCGCGCGGGTGAGGCGCGTTCGCGTCAGACCGGCGGGACGAGCGTGAACCAGTGCGGGAGCAGGGCGGGATCCCCGGTGACGCGCGGTTCCCGGGCGGGCCTGCGCTGCCAGAGGTGGAGCAGCAGGTCGGAGGCGGTGGCGGCGAGCTCGACGTGCGCGGGGCCGTCGTCGCCGGGCTCCAGGCGGACCTCGTCGCCCCGGAACTCCACCGTCCAGGTCTCGGGGCCGTCGGTGCGGCGGAAGCGGTAGCGCTCCCCGTCCCCGGCGGGGGCCGGCTTCCAGCCGCGCCGGGCGGGGGCCATCACCTCGAAGGTCTGGCTCACGGCGTCGGCCGCCAGGTCGGGGTCGAAGGGGGCGGGTTCCCCGGTGACGTCCTCGGCGTCCCAGCGGTAAACGGCCTGTTCGATGGTCTGCATCCGCAGCCAGAAGCCGCTGGTCCGCTCCGCCGACCAGCTCCATACCGGGACGTCGGGGCCGAGCCCGCCCAGTACCTCCGCCAGGCCGCGGGCGGCCTCCGCCGACCAGTCGAACAGTTCCCCGGGCACCGGGCCCAGGGTCGGGGTCCGGTCGGGCAGCGGCCAGGCGGCGCGGACCGCCGGGTCGGCGGGGAGCCCGTAGAGGGACGGGTCGGTGGGATCGGACGCGGTGGTGAGCCGCTCGCGCAGGATGTGGGTGAGGAACCGCTGGACGCTGCCGAGGTGTCCGGCGAGGTCGGCGACCGACCAGCCGGGGCAGGCGGGCACCAGGGGCGGCCGGCCGCCCGGGCCGGCCGCGCGCCGCAACGCCCGGTCGAAGGCGGCCGCTTCGGTCAGGAAGATCCCGATTCGGGTGGAGTGATCCATACGGGCCACTGTGCCCGGCGGCGGGTCCCGCGGCCCCGGCTTGCGCCACGGGTGAACGCCACGGGCTCAGTGTCCGCCGCGGGCGAACGCCGCGAGTGCGTCGGGCAGGCCGTTCAGGTCGGTGCCGAGCTTGCGGCAGACGGCGGACAGTTCGGGGCCCGGCGTCGGCGCGCCCCGGACGGCGTCCTCGGCTGCGCGCAGTTCCTCCGGGGTCGGCTCGTCCTCCCAGGAGGAACCGCAGGGCAGGGCGCCGCCGAGGGCGACCAGCCGTTCGGCGGTGCTCGCCGCGAGGGCGTCGGCGCCGCACTCGCGACTGGTGATCAGCGCCCGGGTGAGCAGTTCCCGGTCCCCGCGCTCGGTGCCCAGGGCCGCCAGGGCGCGGGCGAGTTCGTATCCGGCGGGCGAGCGCGACAGCAGGGCGACCGCCTCCTCCAGGAGGGCCGCCCGCTCCCCCGGGGCGTCCGCCACCTCCGCGCGGACGCGCAGGGCCTGGCCGATGGCGGAGGGGGCGCCGAAGGCACGGGCACGGCCGAGGGCCTCGGCGGCGAGGGCGCGGGCCGCGGCGGGGTCCTCGGGGGCCACCGCGCGGGCCAGGTGGAGCTGCCAGGGGCACCAGGCCGGGTTCTGGATGCCGCGCGGGGTCAGCCGGCGGCCGACCCCTTCGAGTGCGGCGACCGCCGCCTTCGTCTCGCCCCGGGCCAGCAGCAGTTCGGCGTGGACGGTCTGCGAGTCGGGGAAGACGACGGCGGCGGGGAAGGGCTCGCCGTACCCGTGCTCGCGCGCCAGTTCCCAGGCCTCGTCCACCCGGCCCCGTGCCACCAGGGTGGTCAGGAGGATGGCGATGGCGTACCAGTGCACCGGTGTACGGCGGCCCACGCGTTCGGCGAGGCGCAGGCCGGCGCGGGCCAGTTCCTCGGCCGCGGCGAGCTGTCCGCGCCGGTAGCGGATGTAGGCGCGCAGCCCGTGGGCGAAGGAGAGGTGGGCCCCGCGCCAGCCCTGCCGTTCGAACTCGGCGGTGCCGGCGGCGAAGAGCTGCTCGGCGCGGCCCGGCCGGTCGGCGTACATGTGGACCATCGCGGTCAGTACCGGGACCTCGAAGCCGCGGTCGGCGTAGGCCCAGCTGAAGGGTTCCCCGAGGACCCGGCGCGCGTGGTGCAGGACCGTCTCGACGCTCTCGCCGCGCAGGCAGGCGTCCCAGGCGCGCAGTCCGATGACGTACCGCTCGGTGAGGTCGCGGCCGCCGAGGCGGTCGGCCAGTTTGGCGAGCCGGCGCGAGCGGGCCGGGGAGTCGGCTTCGGCGGCGTCGAAGGCGTCCCACATGAACTGCTCGGACTGCAGGCGCAGCCGGGCGCGGGCGTCCGTGGTGTGGGGGATCTCGCGGGCGAGGAGTTCGGAGGCCTCGGAGAGGTGGTCGCTGTGGGCGAGGACCTGGGCGAGCCGGATCACGATGCCCTGGCGCAGGGCCGGGTCGTCGAAGGGTTCGGCGAGGGCGGCCCGCAGGTGGTTGACGGTGTTGGCGGGTTCGGTGAGGAGGGAGGCGCAGCCGAGTTCGTAGAGCACGGCTGCGCGTTCGTCGAAGTCCGGGGGTTCCTGGAGGGCGCGGTCGAGCTGGCGGCGGGCGGCTTCGGGGGCGCCGGCGCGCAGGTTCTCGGCGGCGGCCTCGCGCAGGGTGCGCACGACCCAGGGGTCGTTCTCGGGCTGGGTCTCCAGGAGGTGGCGGGCGGCGGCGGAGGGGCCGAGTCCGGCGTCGACGACGGCGGCCGCGGCCTTTCCGTGGAGGGCGACGCGCAGGGCGTCGGGGATGCCCCGGTAGATGCCGGTGGCGAGCAGCGGGTGGACGAACTCCAGCGGGGGGCAGCCCTCGGGGTCGCCGTCCTCGGCGGGCGCGGACAGGATGCGGGCGTCGCGCAGCCGGGTGGTGGCGTCGGCGGCCTCCTCGGCTCCGAGGCCGGCGACGCGTGCGGCGATCCGCTGCGGGATGGCGGTGCCGAGGACGGCGCAGGCCCAGGCGAAGCGGACGGTGGAGGGCCCGAGGCCGTGCAGGCGGGCGATGAGCCCGCTGCCGCGCTGGGCGGCGGCGAGGTCGCGCAGCAGGGGGGCGCTGGCCGAGGTGGGTTCGAGGCCCTTGGCCCGGACCCGGGCGGTGAGTTCCACGGCCTCGAAGGGGTTTCCGGTGGTGACGGCCCAGGCCTCGCGGCAGAAGGCCTCCTCGGCGTGTTCCCCGACCGTTTCGCGGACCAGCGTGGAGACGGCGGCCGCGCTGAGCGGGGCGAGGCTCAGCGGGCGGCGGCCCGCCCGGCCGGGCAGGCCGCGGAAGGCCTCGGCGTGGGCGGGCAGTTCGTCGGGGCGGTAGGCGACGACGAGGAGCAGCGCGAGGTGTTCGGCGCGCGGGGCGAAGGCGGCGAGCCAGCCGAGGGACTCGGAGTCGCCCCAGTGGGCGTCGTCGAGGACGAGTACGACGGGGGCGCGCTGGACGGTGAGCTGGGTGAGCACCCAGTCGAGCCCGTCGCGCAGGCCCTGGGGGTCGGGCGGGGCGCCCTGCCCGGGGGCACAGAGGCCGAGGGCGGGGCCGACGATCGGGTACCAGCCGCCGAGGGCGGCGCGCAGGGAGGCTTCGGAGCGGCCGGCCAGCCGGGGCTGGATGAGCTGGCGGGCGACGTGGAAGGGCTGGCTCTGTTCCTGTTCGCCGCCGCGGGCGGCGAGGAGGGTGCAGGAGCGGGCGAGTGCGCTGCGGCGCACTTCGGCGAGGAGGGTGGTCTTGCCGAGTCCGGCGGGGCCGGAGAGGGCGAGCAGTCCGCCGCCTGCGTCGGGTCCCGATCCGGTGAGCCGGTCGAGGGCCGCGTCGAGGGCGACGAGTTCCGTTTCGCGTTCGAAGAGCGTGTGCCGCGTGCGGGCGTGACGGTCCGTCATGGCTGGAACCCCCCTGGCCGGTTCGGGGCCTCAGCGTACGCCCGCACGCGCGCGGCGGAGGTCCTACGGCCGGGAAAGATCGATTTGTTTTACCGATTTGCCTATTCCGTCGAACGTGCGGCCGGTTCCTCCGGTACGGAGACGGCTCCGGCGGCCCGGCCGGCGGCCACGAACAGGTGCTCGTGGTGGTGTCCGGCGATCACGTCGCAGCTGAGTCCGCGCCCGGCCGGTGCGACGGGAGCGGTCCGACGACTCCGCCCGGCGCGCGGTACGCCGGCCGCGCGCCGGGCGGAGCGTCCCGTCAGGTCAGGCCGAACTTCGCGCCCCGTGCGCCCAGGACGAACTTGCGCCATCCGTCCGGCGCGAAGACCAGGGAGGGGCCGTCGGGGCGCTCGCCGCTGCGCATCGCGATGAACCCCTCCACGAAGGCGATCTGGACGTCGCCCACCCCCCGGCTGCCCGACCGCCAGTCCGCCCCGCTGAGATCGAGCTCGGGCTTTCCCCACACCGTGTTGCCGTTCGCCACGCGCGTGCTCCTCCCGGTACGTCGTCCGGGGGCCCAGGGTAGCCATCGCGACGGCCCCCGCACAGGCCCCGCCGGGCCGATGGTGACCGGCCCGGCGCGGCCGCCCTCCCCTCGGCAACCCTCAGGACGCCGGGAGTTCGGCCCCGACCAGCCACATCGCGAAGAACTGCGCGCCGCCGCCGTAGGCGTGCCCGAGGGCCCGGCGGGCTCCGGGGACCTGGTGCTCCCCGGCGAGCCCCCGTACCTGGAGGGCGGCCTCCGCGAAGCGGATCATGCCGGAGGCGCCGATCGGGTTGGTGGACAGCACTCCGCCGGAGGGGTTCACGGGGAGGTCCCCGTCGAGTTCGGTGACGCCGGCCTCCGTCATCTTCCAGCCCTCGCCCTCCTGCGCGAAGCCCAGGTTCTCCAGCCACATGGGCTCGTACCAGGAGAAGGGGACGTACATCTCGACCGCGTCGATCTCCCGGCGCGGGTCGGTGATCCCGGCCTGCCGGTAGACGTCGGCGGCGCAGTCCTTGCCGGCCTGCGGGGAGACGAAGTCCTTGCCCGCGAACAGGGTCGGCTCGCTGCGCATCGCCCCGCCGTGCACCCAGGCGGGCGGCTTGGGCGAGCGGGCCGCTCCGGCCCGGTCGGTGAGGACCATCGCGCAGGCCCCGTCCGAGGAGGGGCAGGTCTCGGAGTAGCGGATCGGGTCCCACAGCATCGGGGACGCCTGGACCTTCTCCAGGGTGATGTCGTGCTCGTGCAGGTGCGCGTACGGGTTCTTCAGGGCGTTGCGCCGGTCCTTGTACGCCACCATCGAGCCCACCGCGTCGGGGGCGCCGGTGCGCCGCATGTACGCGCGCACGTGCGGTGCGAAGAAGCCTCCCGCTCCGGCGAGCAGCGGCTGCTGGAAGGGGATGGGCAGGGAGAGCCCCCACATGGCGTTGGACTCCGACTGCTTCTCGAAGGCGAGGGTCAGTACGGTCCGGTGGACGCGGGCCGCGACGAGGTTGGCCGCGACCAGTGCGGTGGACCCGCCGACGGATCCCGCCGTGTGGACGCGGAGCATCGGCTTGCCGACCGCGCCGAGGGCGTCCGCCAGGTACAGCTCCGGCATCATCACGCCCTCGAAGAAGTCGGGGGCCTTGCCGATGACGACGGCGTCGACGTCCGCCCAGGTCAGCTCGGCGTCGGCGAGGGCGCGGGCGGCGGCCTCGCGGACGAGGCCGGCGAGGGAGACGTCGTGCCGGGCGGCGACGTGCTTGGTCTGGCCGACCCCGACGACGGCCACGGGCTCCTTGCCGGACGTGCTCATGCCCGATCCCCTTCCAGGACGGCGACCAGGTTCTGCTGGAGGCAGGGGCCTGAGGTGGCGTGGGCGACGGCCCGGTCGGACGCGCCGCGGTGGATGCGGGCGGCGGCCTCGCCGATGCGGATCAGGCCCGCCGCCATGACGGGATTGGCCGCGAGGGCCCCGCCGGAGGGGTTGACGGCCACCCCGTCGCCGTCGCCGGGCCCGAGGCCGAGCGCCTTGCGGAGCACGACCTCCTGGGAGGAGAACGGCGCGTGCAGTTCCGCCGTGTCCACGGGCGCCTCGAAGAGCCCGGCGCGCTCGGCGGCGAGCCGGGTGGACGGGGAGTCGGTCAGGTCCCGCAGCCCCAGGCCGTGGGCTTCGATGCGGTGGTCGATGCCGGTGATCCAGGCGGGCCGTTCGCACAGCCGGCGGGCCGTGTCCCCGGCCGCGAGGACGACCGCGGCCGCGCCGTCACCGATCGGCGGACAGTCCCCGGTGCGCAGCGGTGCCACCTGGTACTCGCCCTGCGGGACGGCCCCGCGCAGCTGGGCGTGGGGGTTGCCCTCGGCCGCGGCCCTGCTGCGGGCGGCCACGCCGGCGAGCGCGGCCTCGTCGGTCTCGCCCGCGTCGATCAGCGCCCGGGCCTGGAGGGCGGCGAGGGCCACCGAGTCGGGCCAGAGGGGAGCGAGGTAGTACGGGTCGAGCTGCCGGGTGAGGACGTCGCGGACCGATCCCGGGGAGGACTTCCCGTAGGAGTAGACGAGCGCGGTGTCGGCCTCGCCGGTCTGGATCTTGACCCAGGCCTCGTACAGCGCCCAGGCGCCGTCCATCTCGACGTGCGACTCGGAGATCGGCGGCCAGGCGCCGACCCCGTCGAGGGTCATGGTGAAGGAGAAGGCGCGGCCGGCGAGGTAGTCGCTGGAGCCGGAGCAGGTGAAGCCGATCTCCCCGGCCTTCAGCCCGGTGGCGGCCAGCACCTCGTGCAGGACCGGCATGACCATCTCGACTTCGCTGAGTTCGTCGGTGCGGCGCAGGTGGTCGCTCTGCGCGAAGGCGACGACGGCCACGTCGCGCGCGTACCTGCTCGTCCTGGGCATCAGATGAGCTCCTTGTACGCGTCGTAGTCCGCGTCCGGCTCGCCGGTGGGCCGGTAGTGGTCGGGGTAGCGTCCGCCGTCGGTCCACACGGGTTCGACGCGCAGGCCCATGCGGACCTGGTCGTACGGGATGCCGCCGATCCGGCCGTGCAGGGCGAGGTCGGCGCCGTCGAGGGCGATGTGGGCGTAGACGTAGGGGACTTCGATGCCGTCGCTCATGGCGTTCCGGGCCTTGATGTTGACGACGCAGTACGTGGTGACGGTGCCGGCGGGGCCGACCTCGACCCGGTCCGTGGTGGCGACCCCGCAGGTGGGGCAGGCGCCGCGCGGGGGGACGTACACCTTGTGGCAGGACGGGCAGCGCTCGCCGACGGTCCGCCGCTCGGCGAGGGCGTTGATGTAGGCGCTCTGGGCGCGGCCGGGGCTGTAGGTGTAGTCCAGGCGGGCCTCGGCGACGATGCCGGTGACCGGGTCGGCGAAGGCCCCGTCGTGGGGGGCGGCCGGGCGGGCGTCCGGCTCCCGCGCTCCCCGTGCCTCCGGCTCGAAGCAGGCGATGTCGGTGATGGCGCCGGTGCGGTCGGCGGCCCAGCGGATCCGTACCCGCATGCCGGTGCGGACGGCGTCGGGGCCGGGGGCGTCGAGGGCGTGCAGGATCGCGGTGTCGGCGCCGTCGAGCCGGACCAGCACCCAGGCGAAGGGGGTCGCGAGGGGCTGCTGGGGGCGGGGGTCGCCGTTCCAGGCCCAGGTGGTGACGGTGCCGGCGGGGGCGACCTCGACGAGCTCGCGGATCTCCTCGGCGGTGACGGGGTCGTACTCGACGGGCGGCACCATCACCCGCCCGTCGCCGGTCCGGACGCCGAGCACGACGCGCTCGCGCAGGCCGGTGAGGAAGGCGCTCTGCACGGGGCCGAGGGAACGGGTGAAGGGGAACTCGACGACGAGGGGCGCGCGGAGCACCTGTGGTGGGGACGCGGCGGTCATGGTGGATCTCCGATTTCTCGCGAGGAACGGCTCCGCCGACCGGGTGGCCGGCCGGGGGAGGTACGGGCGGGCGTCGCAACGGGGTCCGGGGGTCCGGGGCCGGTTCCGGTTCCGGTCCCGGGGAAGGGGGAAGGGCGGGCGGGGGACCGCCCCGCGGGGCCGCCTCCCCGGCTGCGCGCGGCCCGCTCAGGCCCGCCGGTACACCGGCGTCCGCTTCTCCGCGAACGCCCGTGCCCCCTCCTTCGCGTCGGCGGTGTCGAAGACCGGCCATCCCCGCGCCAGTTCCGCGGCGAGCCCCTCCGTCTCCGTCAGCCCGGCGGTCTCGTAGACGGACGCCTTCACCGCCTCGACGGCCAGCGGTCCGCACGCGTTGATCCGCTCCGCGGTCTCCAGCGCGGCGTCGAGGGCCGTACCGTCGGGTACGACCCGGCCGACCAGCCCGATCCGCGCCGCCTCCTCGGCCGCGTACGGCCGTCCCGTCAGCAGCATCTCCAGCGCGTGCGTGCGCGGGATCTGGCGCGGCAGCCGCACCGTGGAGCCCCCGATGGGGAACAGCCCCCTCCTGACCTCGAACAGCCCGAAGGTGGCCCCCTCCCCCGCGATCCGGATGTCGGTGCCCTGGAGGATCTCGGTACCGCCCGCCACGCAGTACCCCTCCACCGCCGCGATCACCGGTTTGCGCGGACGGTGGTGACGGAGCATCGCCTTCCAGTGGAGGTCGGGGTCGGCCTTGAGCCGGTCGCGGTACCGCTCGCCCTCCATGCCCTTCCCGGCCAGCGCCTTGAGGTCCATCCCGGCGCAGAAGTCCCCGCCCGCGCCCGTCAGGACCACCGACCGGACCGTGTCGTCCTCGTCGGCCTCCAGCCAGCCGTCGTAGAGCCCCACGAGCAGCGGAAGCGAGAGCGCGTTCTTCGCCTCCGGCCTGTTCATGGTGAGCACCAGCGTGGCGCCGTGGCGGTCCACGGTCAGGTGTTCCGTCCCACCCATTGCCGTCCTCCCGTCTCAAGACCTAGAACAGGTTGCAGGAGGGGAGGGTGCAGTTCAATAGTTTTCTGACACTCAGTCAGATTCTTTGGCCGGCACCCTTCCCAGTTGGGCCGGGCGCGGCTCTAATGACCGCCGAGCAGCCCAGCCATGGGATCTTTCGGGTCAGGAGGAACGGTGGAGTACAACCTTGCCGACCTGTTCGAGTCGGTCGTGGACGTGGTCCCGGACCGCGAGGCCCTGGTGTACGTGGACCACCCCGGAACCGGCGCCGAACGCCGCCTGACGTACGCGGAACTGGACGCGGCGGCCAACCGCCTCGCCCACCACCTGCTCGACAGCGGACTGGGGCCCGGCGACCACCTGGGACTGCACCTCTACAACGGCGTCGAATACCTCCAGACCGTCCTGGCCTGCCTGAAGGCCCGCCTCGTTCCGGTGAACGTCAACTACCGCTACGTGGAGGAGGAGCTGGTCTACCTCTACAACGACGCCGATCTCGCGGCCCTCGTCTTCGAGGGCGAGTTCACGGAGCGGGTGGCCGCCGCGCTGCCGCAGACGCCGCGGCTGCGCCACCTGATCCGGGTCGGGCCGGCGCCCGAGGGCGCCCCGGAGCCGGCGCTCGCGCCGGTGGCGTACGAGGCCGCCGAGGCCGCGGGCTCCGCGGAGCGCGGCTTCCCCGAGCGCAGCCCCGACGACCTGTTCATCATCTACACGGGCGGCACGACCGGCATGCCCAAGGGCGTCATGTGGCGGGCCGAGGACCTGTTCTTCGCCGGCCTGTTCGGCGGCGAGCCCTCGGGCGAGCCGGTGAAGCGGCCCGAGGAACTGGCCGAGCGGGTCGCGGCGCGGGGGGCGGGCCTGACCTTCTTCCCGGCTCCCCCGCTGATGCACGGCACCTCGACCCTGACCTCGTTCATCGCCTTCAACTACGGCCAGCGGGTGGTCATCCACCGCAAGTACGTGCCGGAGGAGGTGTTGCGCACGATCGAGAAGGAGAAGGTGTCGAGCGTCTCGCTGGTGGGCGACGCGATGCTGCGGCCACTGATCGACGCCCTGAACGGCCCGCTCGCGGGGACCGACCTGTCCTCGCTGTTCAGCGTCTCCTCGTCCGGGGCGATCATGTCGGAGACGGTGAGCGCGGAGTTCCGGCGGCTCGTGCCGAACGTGGTGCTCCTGAACAACTTCGGTTCCTCCGAGTCCGGTTCCAACGGCCGGGCCACGGACGACTCCGGTCCGGAGAAGGGCTTCCGCCTCCAGGTCAACGACCGCACCCAGGTGGTGGACCCGGTGACGCACGAGCCGGTGGGGGTCGGCGTGCCCGGCCGGCTCGCCCAGCGCGGGCACGTACCGCTCGGGTACTACAACGACCCGGCGAAGACCGCGGAGACCTTCTTCCGGAAGGGCGCGGAGCGCTGGGTACTGCTCGGCGACATGGCGACCGTGGACGAGCAGGGCATCGTCACCGTGCTGGGGCGCGGTTCGCAGTGCATCAACACGGGCGGCGAGAAGGTCTACCCGGAGGAGGTCGAGCAGGCGCTGAAGTCGCATCCGGACGTGTACGACGCCCTGGTGGCGGGCGTCGCGGACCCGACCTGGGGCAGCCACGTGGCGGCGGTGGTGCAGGTGCGCGAGGGTGCGCCGGAGCCGACGCTGGAGGAGATCCAGCGGCACTGCCGCACCCGGCTGGCGGGGTACAAGATCCCCCGCCAGCTGGTGCTCACGAACGCCATCCAGCGCTCCCCGAGCGGGAAGGCGGACTACCGCTGGGCGAAGACGGTGGCCACGGAGGCGGACTCGGCACGCTGAGCACCCCGGGCGGGGGACCCGACACCGCGGTTCCGGCGCGTGGCGGTACACCGGCCGAAGGGGCGCGTCGCGGGCGGCGGAGGCGCCGGATCGGACGGCGGCATCCCGGGCACGCCTCAGCGCTGGGCCCTCAGTTCCGCCGCGAGGGTGCGGGCCCAGCCGGCCAGTTCGGTGCGGCTCGCGCTCCCGCCGAGGGCGTCGGCCTGCGCGTCGGTCATGCGCTGCGGGCCGGGGTCCTCCAGCAGGTGGGCCGCCTCGGCCAGCAGCGCTGACAGGCGTCGGGCGTCCGACGCGCTCAGTCGTACCGATACCGCCGGGTCGATGACGGACATCGCCGCCGCCTCCCTTCGCGCTCCTCGGCCGGGGGCGCCTCCTTCGACCGTACGCCTCCGGCGGGGCGGCCGCCGCTCAGCCGCCGGTGGCGAGGAAGCGCTCGACGCGCTCCGCGAACCGGGCGGGGTCGTCCAGCCACGGGAAGCGGCCGGCGCCCGGCTGGACGTCGACGGCACCGTACGGGAACAGCTCGGCGAGCCGGGCCGCCAGGGCCGGGGCCGGGTTGCCGTCCAGGCCGCCGGCGAGCACGAGGACCTCGCCCGCGACCTGCCGCAGGGCGGCGTCGGCCGCCCGGAGCGGGCCGCCGCCATCCGCTGCCCGTCGGTGACGGGGAGGTCCACCGCCCACGACGTGGGCGTGACCAGCACGATCCGGCGCGGCCTGTCGGGGCGGGCGGACGATCACTCGTTCGAGTCATTGATTTACGGGACGGCGTCCGGCAGTCTACCGAATGAACGTTCGGTTGGCCCTGGATGAGGTGACGACGATGACGGCGCACGCGGATCTCCACGACGATGGCGAGCGGCTGACCCCCGACGAACTGTCGGCGCTCCAGCTCAAGCGGCTGCGGGCCACCCTGCACCGCGTGTACGACCGCGTGCCCTTCCACCGGCAGGCCTTCGACAAGGCGGGGGTGCATCCCGACGACTGCCGCTCGCTGGCCGACCTCTCCCTCTTCCCCTTCACCACCAAGAGCGACCTGCGCGAGCAGTACCCCTTCGGGATGTTCGCCGTGCCCCGCCCCGAGGTGCGCCGCATCCACGCCTCCAGCGGCACCACCGGCCGGCCCACGGTGGTCGGGTACACCGAGGGGGACCTGTCCACCTGGGCCGACGTCGTCGCCCGGTCGCTGCGCGCGGCGGGCGCGCGGCCGGGCCAGATCGTGCACGTGGCGTACGGGTACGGGCTGTTCACCGGGGGCCTGGGCGCCCACTACGGCGCGGAGCGGCTGGGCTGTACGGTCGTGCCCGCCTCCGGGGGCATGACCGACCGGCAGGTCCGCCTGATCCAGGACTTCCGGCCGGAGGTGATCATGGTGACCCCGTCCTACATGCTCACGCTGCTGGACGAGATGGAACGCCAGGGCCTGGACCCCCGCTCGACCTCCCTGCGCACCGGGGTGTTCGGCGCGGAGCCGTGGACCGAGGAGATGCGCCGCGAGATCGAGGAGCGGCTCGGCATGGACGCCGTGGACATATACGGGCTGTCCGAGGTGATGGGGCCGGGGGTGGCGCAGGAGTTCGCCTCGCACAAGGACGGCCTGCACATCTGGGAGGACCACTTCTACCCGGAGGTGGTCGATCCGCTGACCGGGGCGGTGCTGCCGGACGGGGAGCTCGGGGAGCTGGTGTTCACCTCCCTCACCAAGGAGGCCATGCCGGTCGTGCGCTACCGCACCCGGGATCTGACCCGGCTGCTGCCGGGGACGGCGCGGCCCGCCTTCCGCCGGATGGAGAAGGTGACGGGCCGCAGCGACGACATGATCATCCTGCGCGGGGTGAACCTCTACCCCACCCAGATCGAGGAGATACTCCTGCGCATCCCCGGGCTCGCCCCGCACTTCCAGTTGAGGCTGACCCGGGAGGGGCGGATGGACACCCTGACCGTGCGGGTGGAGGCCCGGCGGGAAACCGGTGCCGGGCGCAGGCGGGACGCGGCGGCGGAGCTGGTGCGGGCCGTCAAGGAGTCCGTCGGGGTGTCGGTCGGCGTCGAGGTGGTGGAGCCGGAGAGTCTGGAGCGGTCGGTCGGCAAGATCAAGCGGGTGAAGGACCTCCGCGACGGCCGGGCGGGCTGAGTCCGGCCGCCGGGCGGCCGAAACGACCCCGTTCGGGCCCACTTCGGCGCCGCTTCCGGGAATCGGCGGGCCCGTACGGGTAGGGGATGGGGCGTGACCTCGTTCCTCCGGCAGCTCCACGACCGTCTCCAGAGCTCGCCCGCGGGGCTGGCCTGGAGCCGTGGCCGGGAGATCGAGCTGATGCACCGGGCGATGGGGTTCGCCGCCCTCGGGTTCCTCACGCTCGTGCCGCTGCTGGTCGTCGTCGCGGCGGCCGCGCCGGGCAGCGGCTCGGGCTTCGGCCGCTGGCTGGGCCAGGCCCTGGGGGTGACGGCGCCCTCGCGGGCCCGGGTGGAGCTGCTGTTCGGGGCGGCGGACCTGGCGCTGGAACGGACCACCGCCTTCGGCCTCGCGGCACTCGCGGTGTTCGGCCTGACCTTCGGCTCCGCCGTGCAGACCGGTTACGAGAAGGTGTGGGACCTGCCGACCGCCCGCTGGCACACCATGTGGCGGCACGTGATCTGGCTCGCCCTGCTGGTCTGTTACCTCGGGCTGCTCGTCGGGATCCCGACCCCCTCCCACAACTGGCTGGGCACGGCCCTGGGCACCGTCGCCGACATGACCGGCACCTGCCTGTTCTTCTGGACCTCGGGGCGGCTCCTGCTGGGCGGCCGGGTCCGCTGGCGCGCGCTGCTCCCGGGGGCCGTGGCCACCAGTCTCGGGCTGCTCGGCCTCAGGGTCTTCTCCCAGCTGGTCTTCTCCCCCCTGATCGCCTCGAACGCCGTCACCTACGGCCCCTTCGGCACCCTGCTGGTGGTCCAGTCCTGGCTGGTCGGTGTGGGGTTCGTGGTGTACGGCGGGGCCCTGGTGGGCCGTCTGGTGCACGAGCACCTCACCTTGCGCCGCCTCCGCGCGGACGGCACCCTCCCCACCGAGCCGCCCCCGCCTCCGCCCGCCGGCCCGGGACCGGCCTGACGGGCCTCACGGGCCTGACGGGCCTCACGGGCCTCACGGGCCTCACGGCCTGACGGCCTGACGGGCGCCCGCCCGGCACCTCCCGCGCCACGGGGCGCTGGGGAGCGTGGGGCCGACCGGCCGGCCCGGCGCCGAGGCCGACGGAGGGGCGTGTCCCACCACGGGTGAGCCCTGCCGGGTCCCGGAGCGACCGCCTAGA
This sequence comes from Streptomyces sp. NBC_01276, assembly GCF_041435355.1. GTDB lineage: Bacteria > Actinomycetota > Actinomycetes > Streptomycetales > Streptomycetaceae > Streptomyces. Next base: position 7,150,636 of record NZ_CP108442.1, on the reverse strand, counting down.
CTCGGCCCGGCCGCGAGGGCGCCGCGCACCCCTCGGCCGGCCGGACCGCATCCCGGCCGGCCGCACCGCCGCAGACCCAGGGAAGCCGTATGACCACCAGCTACCGCCAGCCCGGCGTCGTCCTCACCGACCACCACTTCACGGTCCCCCTGGACCACGACGACCCCGGCGGCGAGCGGATCGGGCTCTACGCCCGCGAGGCCGTCGCCACCGGGAAGGACCCCGAGGGCCTGCCCTGGCTGCTCTACCTGGAGGGCGGCCCCGGCTTCGGCGCCCGCCGGTTCACCGGCCGTCAGGCATGGCTGGAGCGGGCCCTGCGCGACCACCGCGTGCTCCTCCTGGACCAGCGCGGCACCGGCCGTTCCACCCCCGCGAACCGGCAGACCCTGCCGCTGCGCGGTACACCCGGCCGACAGGCCGAGTACCTCTCGCACTTCCGCGCCGACTCCATCGTCCGCGACTGCGAGGCCATCCGGCCCGCCCTCACCGGCGGCGCCCCCTGGACGGTGCTCGGCCAGAGCTTCGGCGGTTTCTGCGCCACCCACTACCTCACCACCGCGCCCGGGGGTCTGCGGACCGCCCTGATCACCGGCGGCCTGCCGTCCCTCACCGCCACCGCCGACGAGGTGTACGCCGCCGCCCTCCCCCGCGTCGAACGCAAGAACCTCGCCCACTACGCCCGCTACCCGATGGACGTGGAACGCGCCCGCCGCATCGCCGCCCACCTCGCCGAGCACCGCACCACCCTGCCCGGCGGGCACCGCCTGACACCCGAGGCGTTCCAGTCCCTCGGCATCCTCCTCGGCACCGGGGACGGCAGCCACCAGTTGCACTACCTGCTGGAGGACGCGTTCGTCCGCACCCCGGCCGGCCACGCGCTCTCCGACTCCTTCCTGGAGGCCGTCCGCGAACGGCTCTCCTTCGCCGGGCATCCGCTCTACGCCCTGCTCCACGAGGCCATCTACGCCCAGGACCCGGCCGCCCCCACCGGCTGGGCCGCCGAACGGGTCCGCGCCGCACACCCCCGCTTCGACGCCGCCGGGGCGCTCGCCGGGAACGGGCCCCTGTTCTTCACCGGCGAGAGCATCCACCCCTGGCACTTCACCACCGACCCGGCACTCGAACCGCTCCGCGAGACCGCCGAACTGCTCGCCGCGCGCACCGGCTGGACCCCGCTCTACGACCCGGCCCGGCTGGCCGCCAACGAGGTGCCGGTCGCCGCCGCGGTCTACCACGACGACATGTACGTCGACACGGCCCACTCGTTGGAGACCGCCCGGACCGTGCGCGGCCTGCGCACGTGGGTCACCGACGAATTCGAACACGACGGCGTCCGGGCAGGCGGTCCCCGCGTCCTGGACCGCCTCCTGGCGCTCGCCCACGACGACGCCGTCTGACCGGGCGAGCCGGCCCAGCGGTCGGCCTCGTCCCCGGCCGACCGACCTTCGACCATGGCGGCGAAGCGGTCTTCGATCTCATGAAGAGCGGGCCGGCGGCCGGCGTCCATGCCCCGACCGCAGAGGCAGGGCAGACGTCGGCTGATGCGGCACTAGTATCCGGCGGACCGCAGGATCCAGGCCTGGTTGGCGAAGCCGTGGCAGGACCACACCTGCAGCCAAGCACCCAGCTGTGGTGCGCCGAGGGACGGGCTGTGGACGTCGAGGCACTTGTTGCTCTGGAGGGAGCGGATCTCCCATTGGTTGTCGCCGCGGCGCCAGAGGTACCATTTCTGGTTGATGTTGCCGGTGCACCGGAATTGCTGGACCCTCGTGCCGTTCTCCGTCTTGGCCCAGGTTACGTCCAGGCATTTCCCGCTGTGTTTCGCGACTATCTCGAAGCTGTTCTGAAAGACGCTGTCATCGCTGGTGCGAGCCGCCCTGAACCAGAACTTCTGGTTGTTTCCGAGGTGTTTTCCCCACACGCCCAGCTTTATCTCGTCGGCGGTGCTCGCCGCATACACGTCCACCACGAGCGGATGCCTGGGGTCCGTGTATCCGCTGGTGATCGTGTACACGTCGCCGCTCAGGTTGAAGGGGTGGAGGACGATGCGGTTGTCGGGGTTCCGGCTGGCAGTTCCCGCCCACCCGTAGGCCACGAGCTTGTTCTGCTCCCGCGCGCGGCGCCGTGACTCCGGCGCAACGCATACATCATCGCCGGGAACGGCGTCGCGGCGAACGAATCCGCTCAGGCACGCACCCGTGTTGTGATTCGTGCGTCCTCCAGCGTTTATGGCGTCGATGTAGACGAGATATCTCTCCGCGAGTGGGACACAGACGAGGTCCCAGGAAGTGGTCTTGCGCCACGCGTACCCCTCGCGGCATTGGTTGGCGCCCTGCGGCACCTTGGCCGGCATCTCGGCGGCGGCGGTCCCGCCCGCGATCACCGAACCTGCCAGGACGGCCGCCGCGACCACACCCGCCTCGACCGGGGTGCGGCGTGCGGCGCGCCCACGTATCCGTTTCCGCGCCTTGCCGGCGCGCACCCACAAGTGGAACATGGGGCACCTCACCTGCTCGCGGGACCAGGGTTCCGCGTTGGTGATCCGCCGGTGGGACGCCTGCCGGCGGCCGGCGCCCACCCGTCTTCGTCCCCGTGGGCGGGGCTTCCGCGCCGACGGGATACCGCCATTTTCGCATTGCCCACGGCAGGTTGCCACGTTGGAAGACCTGCCCCGCTCCGGCGGGCTCCGTTCGCCTTCCCCGTCACGACCTCGTTCGCCCAACGCCGTGCGCCCGCCGAACGCCGTGACGGTCCGTCATGGATCACACGACGTGGGCCGGAGCCCGTTCTCGGGCTCCGGGTCCACTTCGTGCGGTCGCGTGACTCTCGGTTGCGCCAACAGGAGTCGTTGGCGCAGGATCTCGCTCACAGACGAAGAGGTGATGGTCGTGGGCAGTCAGTGCGTGCATGACCGGCCGGCCGCGCGCGAGCCGGCTCCACTCTTCAGGCCCCCTTGGAATCGATCGTCCAGGGAACCGGGAGGCGCTCTACCGGCGGACCGCCGAGATCAGTCCGCCGGGCCGCTCCTCGGGCTGCGGCGGGGTACTGATCGGGCGGCCGTAGGCGGCGGCGCGCTCGCGCAGGGTGTGGCTGTCGGCCGCCCAGCCGTGCCCGGCCAGCCAGCCCACCGGGTCGTCGGGCAGATAGATCAGTAGTCCCTCGGCGATCCACGCGGTCGGCACGGCCGGGTCGTGCCCTGCGGCGGCCAGCGCGCGTGGCCGGTCCTCACGCAGATCCACCGCGACGGTGATCCGCTCGCAGCGTGCGACGACCTCTCCTGGCGCAGCACCGAAGCCTTGAAGTCCAGTGGCGCTGCGGTGTCGACCTCGAACAGCCGGGTGCCTTCGGGCCGGTCCATCCGGAAGGCCCTGCTGTCCATGCCGGCGCCGAGCAGCACGACCTGCGAAGGCCTGTGCCAGTGGGTCGCGGAACAGCGCGTTCTCCCGCTCGGTCTCCAGCGCCCGCACCCTGGCCACCCCCAACGCAGTGGCCCACACTCCCGACGGCCGCACCCGCTCCTGCTCATCAGTCACCGCGCCAGCCCAGGCAATCGATTCCACGGTGCCTGCGGAGGGGAGCCGGCTTCATGCGCGAATCGAGGCGGTGGCGGTCGGCCGCGTGGACGGATGCCGCGGAACCGTCCGAGGACGTGCTCGTGCGGCCCGCCGGCCGGGGCTCCTTTGAGGGGCCCGGCAGCGTGCCGGTGGGCACGGACGAGGGTGGAGTCGACCGCCTAGGCCAGGGCCGCCAGGGCGGCGCGGGCCGCGGCCTCGCCCTCCTCGTAGGTGTGGGCGCGGGCCTCGCGGATGGCGGCGTCGAGCTGGCGCACGGCCTCACCGGTGCGGCCCGTGGCGGCGAGGGCCTCGCCGTACAGGGTGCGCAGCACCACGCGCCGCGGGGCGGCCAGCGGCGGGGTGGCGAGGGCCAGGCCCCGGGCGGCGTGCTCGACGGCCTCCTCCGCGGCGCCGACCGACAGGAGGTGGTGCGCCAGGTGCTGGTGGGCGAGGGTGACGGTGCCGGTGAGCCCGTCCCGTTCGGCCAGGTCGAGGGCGCGGACCAGCAGCTCCCCGGGGCGGCTGCGTTCGCCGCGGCGCATCAGGGCGACGGCGAGGTTGATCCGGGCGGTCGCCTCCCCGGAGGCGTCCCCGGCGAGGGCGGCGAGCGCGGGGGCCCGCTCCAGCTGTCGGAGGGCCTCCTCGGACCGGCCTTCCTCGGCCAGCACCCAGCCCAGCAGGGCCCGGACCCGGGACTGGGCTCCGGTGTCCCCGTCGAGTTCGGCGGAGGCCAGCCCCTGTTCGAGCAACGGCACCCAGCCGTCGCGGACCTGCCACAGGACCAGGGGCCACTGCAGCAGGACCAGCCGCCAGGCCCGGTCGTGCGCTCCCGCGGAGGCGGCCGCCTCCACGGCACCGCGCAGCGCGTCCCGTTCGGCGGAGAACCAGGCCAGTGCGCCCGTGCGGTCGGGGAAGCGCCTGATCTCGCCCGCCGGCCCGGCCTCCGGGGGCGGGGCGCAGCAGGGCTCGCTGCCGGGCTCGGCGGCGGCACAGGCCGCCAGGAGCGTGTGCAGCCAGTGGTCCAGCAGCCGCAGCAGGCCCTCGGGGTCGTGGCCCGGCGAGAGGCTGCGGGCGTAGAGGCGTACGAGGTCGTGGAGCACGTACGACCGGGGCCCGGCCTCCACGATCAGCTGGGCGGCGGCCAGCTGGTCCAGGGCCGTGGCGGCCCGGCCGGGCGGGCAGCCGGCGAGGGCGGCCGCGGTGCAGGTGTCGAGGGTGGCGCCGGTGTGCGGTCCGAGCCGGTGGAACATCCGCCGGGCCGGTTCGGGCAGGTGCTGGACGGTGAGGGCGAGGGCCGCGGCGACACCGGTGTCGCCGACGTCCAGCAGGTCCAGCCGGGTGTGTTCGTCGGCCAGTTCACCGGCGAACGCGGCGAGACCCCGGTGCGGGCGGGTGGCGAGCCGGGCGGCGGCGAGCCTCAGGGCCAGGGGCAGGCCGTCGCACAGGCCTGCGAGCCGGGCGGCGGCACCGGGTTCGGCGGCGACCAGGTCGGCGCCGAGGACGGCGGCCAGCAGTGCGGTGGACTGGTCGGTGGGCAGCGGGGCGACCGGTACGGGACGGGCGGCGTCGGAGGCGACGAGTGCGGCGAGGCGGCTGCGGCTGGTGACGACGGTGAGGCAGTCGGCGCCGCCGGGCAGGAGGGGTCGCACCTGTTCGGCGTCGTGGGCGTTGTCCAGCAGGACCAGCATCCGGCGTCCGGAGGTCAGTTCGCGGTAGCGGGCTCCGAGGGCCTCGGGCGATCCGGGCATCCGCTCGGCCGGTTCGCCGAGGGCGAGCAGGAACTCCCGCAGGACCGCGGTGGTGTCGCGGGCCGGGAGGGGGCTGTAGCCGTGCAGGTCGGCGAAGAGCCGGCCGTCGGGGAAGCGGGTGCCGTTCCGGTGGGCCCAGTGCACGGCCAGGGCGGTCTTCCCGACGCCGGCGCCGCCGGTCAGCATGACGATCGGGTCGGAGGCCGCTGCGGCGGCCCGGTCCAGCGCGGCGAGTTCGCCCTCGCGGCCGGTGAAGCCCCGGGGACGGCGCGGCAGGAGCTGCGGCCCGGCCGCGTCGACGGGCAGCGCGGTGCCCCCGGAGGCCGACCCGGCCCCTGACCCGACCCCTGACCCGGCCGACGGGTCGGCCGACGGCTCGGCTCCTGACCCGGCTCCTGACCCTGGCCCGGCCGACGGCCCTGCCCCTGCCCCTGCCCGGGTGTCTGGCCCCGACCCGGTTCCTGAGCCGGCCCGCGCGACGGCTGCCCCCGCCTGGGGCGGCCGCGTCCCGTGTGCCCCGGGGGCCGCGGCGTCGGCGTCGGTGGCCCGCGGGGTGACCGCCTGAGGCCGCCGGGCCGTTGACGGCATGCGGGTGTCGGCCTCCAGCAGGGCCGCGTAGGCGTCGGCGAGCACCGCCCCGGGGCCCACGCCGAGTTCATCGGCCAGGAGCCGGCGCGTGCGGTGGAACCAGTCCAGCGCCTCCGCCTGCCGGCCCGCTCCGGCCAGGGCCAGCATCAACGCCGCCACCAGCGGTTCCCGCAGCGGCCGGCCGACGGCCTCGGCGTGCAGCAGGGCGGCCGAAGCGGCGTGTTCGCCCAGCCGCACGTGCAGGGCGGCCAGTTCCTCGACGGCGGTCAGCCGCAGCTCCTCCAACCCGTGCGCGGCCGTCTCCAGCACGGGTCCGCGTACGGTCCCCCCGAGGGCGGGCCCCTGCCAGAGAGCGAGTGCCTCCCGCAGCAGCGCGGCGGCCTCGGCCGGTTCCCGCTCCGCGCGGGTCCGGGCACGGGCGAGCAGCTCCTCGAAGCGGTGGGCGTCCAGCAGTGGCGCGGGAAGGCGGAGGGCGTACGCCTGCCCCTGCGTGAGGAGTTCCACCCCGTGCGCGGGTGCTCCGTACGCGGCGAGCAGCGCGCGCAACCGGGACACGTGGCCCTGGAGCACGGTGCGGGCGTGCCGGGGCGGGTCCTCGTCCCACAGGGCCTCGGTCAGCCGCTCCACGCCGACGGGGGCGTTGGGGCGCAGGAGCAGTGCGGCGAGCAGGCTCCGGCGTTTGGCGGGGCCGAGCGGGAGCGGAAGGCCGCCTTCCGTCACCACGGCCACCGTTCCGAGCACGCGGAACTCCATGCATGCGCCCCTTGTCCGTACGCTCGCGGCCCCCCGGCCGAGCTTATGGCTCCTCATTTCGGGTCATGAGCGGGATCCCGGCCATTCCGGGCCGCCGTCGAGCGCCGCGGTCGGCTGACGGAGCACCATGAGCCTATCTTCAGCCCCCAGTTGGCGGATACGGGGACTCGGGGTGGTGCCGGCCCGGTCGCGGCGACGTCCCGGGGCCCCTTCCAGGGGCGGACGCCGCCGCGGACCGGCGGCACGACCTCGTCCGCGTCGGGGGAACGAGAGCCGGAACCCACAGCCCGGACAGCGGCTCCCACACGGCCCGGCAGGTCTCGGCCCGCCCGTCGTCCGCCGGAGACGAAGACGGGTCAGCGCGGAGCGCTCAGTGCTCAGTGCTCAGTGCTCAGTGCTCAGCGAAGCGGTCGCGGAGTTCCCGCTTGAGGATCTTCCCGCTGGCGTTGCGCGGCAGGGCGTCCACGAAGACCACCCGCTTCGGGGCCTTGAAGTGCGCCAGCCGCTCACGGGCGTACGCCACCAGCTCCGCCTCCGTGACCTCCCCGCTCGGGACCACGACCGCCGTGACCGCCTCGATCCACCGCTGGTCCGGCAGTCCGACCACGGCCGCCTCCGCCACCCCCGGGTGGGTGTACAGCACGTCCTCGACCTGCCGGGAGGCGACGAGCACCCCGCCCGAGTTGATGACGTCCTTCACCCGGTCGACGACGGTGAAATAACCCTCCGCGTCGCGCACCGCGAGGTCACCCGAGCGGAACCACCCGTCCCGGAAGGCCTTCTCCGTGGCCCGCGCGTCGTTCCAGTAGCCCAGGCACAGCTGTGGCGAGCGGTACACCACCTCCCCCGCCGTGCCGTCCGGCACCGGGGCGCCGTCCTCGTCGACGACCTTCGCCTCCACGTGGCGCACCGGCCGGCCGCAGGAGTCCATCCGGCCCTCGTGTTCGTCCGGCCCCAGCACGGTGGCCAGCGGGCCGATCTCGCTCTGCCCGAAACAGTTGTAGAACCCGAGCCCGGGCAGCCGCCCCCGCAGCCGTTCCAGGACGGGCACCGGCATGACCGAGGCGCCGTAGTAGGCCTTGCGCAGTGCGCCCAGCTCCGCGGCCGCGAACCTCGGGTGGCCGGCGAGGGCGATCCACACCGTCGGCGGTGCGAACAGGCTGTCGGCGCCGCCCGCCTCCACCAGGTCGAGGAGCGCGTCGGGGGCCGGTGCGTCGAGGACGGTGTTGCGCGCGCCGACCGCCAGGTAGGGCAGCAGGAACACGTGCATCTGGGCCGAGTGGTACAGCGGCAGGGCGTGGACGGGGCGGTCCGCCTCCCGGAGGTCCAGGGCGTCGATCGCGCTCTCGTACTCGTGCGCCAGGGCCCGGTGGGTCATCATCGCGCCCTTGGGCAGGGCGGTGGTCCCGGAGGTGTAGAGCAGCTGCACCACCGCCGACGGATCCCCGGGCCCCCCGTCGTACGGGAGCGGTTCGGCGAGCTCGGCCAGGAAGGAGCCGGGGGCGTCGCGCAGCGGGCGGACGGCGTGTGCGGCGGGCACCCGCTCCGCCAGGTCCGGGTCGGCCAGGACCAGGGCGCTGCCGCAGTCGCCGAGGATGTGCGCGAGGTCCTCGCCGGTGAGGTTCTGGTTGACCGGAACGTGGGTGAGGCCGGCGCGGGCGCAGGCGAGGAAGGCGATGAGGTAGGCGTCGCTGTTGTGGGCGAAGGTCGCGACCCGGTCGCCCGCGGCCAGCCCGTAGCGCCCGCGCAGGACGGCGGCGCCGGTGGAGACGGCCGCGTCGAGTTCCCGGTAGGTCCAGGCACGGTCGCGGTAGCGGACCGCCACCCGGCCGGGGACCCGCCGCGCGCTGTCCCGTACGAGTCCGTCGACCGTGTTGTCCCGCACTGCCGTCATGGCGCGATCCTCGCCCCGCGGCACGCCCGGGTCAAGATCGGCGCGCCAACCGGGCGTGCCGAACGGGATGTTGACGGGGCATCGGACCGACTGCATGAGCGTGGGGGCACGCACACACCACCCGTCCCACGGGCAACCCCGCCCAGTGCGCGGGCCACTTGGGCGGCGTGTTGCGCTCGACCGAGCGTCCCCTCCGCCGCACCGGACCGCTCCTGCGCCGGTTGGCCGTCACCGGTGCCACGTTCCTCGCCGCTACGGCCGCGATACCGCAGGCCGGAGCGCTCTCGCCGGCTGGGCCCCGACGCGGCACCCGACCTCTCGCTCTCCTCGGCCGCGACGAACCTCTCCAGCGACCTCTTCCTCAAGGGCCTACGGGAGACGGGCACGGTCGAGAAGCTGCCGGCCGCGCCCGCTCCGGCCAACCGCGGCGGGTGTCCATCAGGGCAGTCCTGCGCTCGTCCGTGCGGCGTAGACGCCACCGGTGCGCTTCATGCTGCCTCCTTCGCGGCCGGGGCCTGCTCCCGGAACAGTTCGCGCCGGATGGGGAGGGAGGCCCGCCACCGCTCGACGGTGATGAGGCTGTGCAGTCCGGCCGGCGGGGCGGGCTCCGCACGCACGGCCGCCTCCAGAGCGGCGACGACTCGGAGCGGGTCGATCAGCCCGGCCTGCGCCAGAGCGGAGGGGCGCTCCAGTTGTCCGGCCGGCCGGGTCAGGGCCTGCGGGCAGTTCGTGCGCTTCGTACGGGCTGCCTGCGCGACGACGGAGAGAACGGAGCGGTGCCGTGCGCGGGCGAACGCCCCGATACGGCGAACCGCTGGCGACCGCCGTCCGTCCCGGAAGCGGTCGATGTCCGTGGTCGCAACCGCGTCCAGGACGTCGTCCCCGCCACGGCCGGTCAGGTGGGCTCGAGAGCCGTAGCAGGTCGTCCTCCGCGGCCATCTGCTGGTCGGTGTACGTGATGGCGAGGACCGGCGGCCGATTCGACGCCACGGCGGCGACCACGCTGCTGTCGATACCCCCGGAGATGTCCGTGGACGTCGTGCCGTACAGGGCCATGCGGCGCTCCACCGCCGTCGTCATCCGCTCGGCGAGCATCTCGGCGATGTCGGTGGGCTGCGGCACGGGGACCTGCGGCCAGGCGGACTTGGCGTGCCGCAGGACGACCAGGCGCCGGGCGCCGGGCGTTGGGCGCCGTCATGGCGTCACCGGGTGTCGGTGGCCGACCTCACGCGCGAGGTCGAGACCGAGGACTCGGTCGAGAAAGGCGAACGTCTCGAACTTGGCGCCGGCCGGAACGTCCGGGCGAATCGCCACCTGTGCCAGCATGTCCAGGACGGCGGGGACTCCGAGATCATCGGCCAGCGCGGCATGAGCCTGCCGAAGCACATCGGCGGGGATCGGCCTGGACGGCTCCTGTGCCCATGCGGCCACCTGCTGCCGCCACTGCCCCAGTGTCCGTCGGGCCTCGGCGAGCGCGGCGCCGGTGACGGTGACCGGTGTGCGGTAGGCGTGGCGGACCAACAACATCCTCACAGCCAGCGGATCGGTCCCCTCCGGGGCGAGGAGATGACCACGGTCGGGGGCGCCCTCCTCGGGGAGTGCCGGGCTGACCTGGCCCACGTCGATCCAGACCCCGCCGACGGCGTCGTGTCCGGGGGTGCCGTACTCGGCGAGGTGCACATCGGCAGCGGAGCAGAGCGACTCGGTCAGCCCGTGAACCCCGACGCCGGCAGGCGGGTGGATGCCGAGAGCGGACATGGCGCGATCCAGCGCTCGGGCTTGCTCAGGAGGCAGGTCCGGCGTGATGAGGACGGTGAGGGCCTCCAGGCCGTGCAGCTCCGCGGTGCGGGCCAGTACGTCACCGACCAGAGGCACCCTCAGGTGCACCGCGCCGTCTCCGGTGCCGATGACCGGCAGGTGGACGCAAATGCGCAGCAGGTGGCGGTGGGCTGAGGGAACGTCCACGAAGCGTCCGGTGCGGGTGTCGGCGATACGCAGCATGATGTGGAGGCTAGTCCTGGAAACCTCCGGTGCCGGGGAGGCAGGCTGGGTGAGGTCCTTCGCCCATCTGCCCCGCTCCACACGACACCGTCCCAGCGGTAGGGCAACGTCGTGCGGAGTGCACAGACACCCCCTTCGCGAAGAGGCGCGCATGGACGAGGTCGAGCGGTACGAGCGCTACGTCGGCGGCAGTCCTGAGGCCGAACGGCTGGTCTTCGAGCGACTCGCGGGTGACCTCGTTCGGGTACAGCTCAAGGCGAAGAAACGCAGCCGCTCCCCCGCTCTCGAACGGACCTTCCACGCCAAGGCGGTCCTCGGCGTGGAGAACGCCCGTCTGAGGTTCCACGACGACCTCCCCGGGGCCCTGCGCACGGGTTTCGCCAGGCCCGGAGCCGAGTACCGGGTCACGGTCCGGCTTTCCAACGCGAGCGGCGTCCGTCAGCCCGACTTCGCGCCCGATCTGCGCGGGGCGGCGCTGCGGGTCGAGGTGGGCCCCGACGAGACCCACGATCTGCTGATGACGAGCTTCCCGGTCTCCCACGCCCGCGACGCGATGGAGTTCGTCGCCTTCGCGAAGGCCATGGCGGGCGCCGACTCGCGGCTCGGCAAAGGGTACGCCCTGTTCGTCAAGCTGCCCCTGGCGGTCGGCTGGTCCACGGCCGCCCGCATGCGGCGCAACGTCGTCGCGGGAACCAGCCGCACGGTGTCCAGCCTGGCGCTGGAGACGTACTGGAGCCGTGGGGCGATCCTGTGGGGCGACTGCGGACCGGTGCGCTATCAGCTGCGGCCTGCGGCCGACGCCTCACCGGCCGCCGCCCCGGCAACGCCGCGCACCGATCCCGACCCCGGCCCCGACCCCGGCCCCGATCCCGATCCCGATCCCGATCACCTGCGGCGTGAGCTTTCACAGCGGCTGAGTCGGACGGATGTCGTCTTCGAGTTCTGCGTGCAGCGCTACGTGGACGCCCGGCGCACCTCCGTCGAGGACGGCGCGGCCGAGTGGAGGGAGGAGGACGCGCCCGTCCTGCCCGTGGCCACGCTGACCATCCCGCTCCAGGACATCCACACCGCCGAAGCGCGCACCTCCGCGTCGCAGGTCGACCTGCTGGCGTTCAACCCCTGGCACACCACGGAGGACTTCCGCCCCCTGGGCAACCTCAACCGTGCCCGCAAGCTCGCGTACGAGGCGAGCAGCGCCCACCGCCTGGGCCACCGCTTCCTGACCGTCGAGCCACGGCGCAACGCCCTGCTCGGGGCACCGCTCCGGGCCGCCTTCCGTACCGTGGACCGCTTCGTCCCGTGGCACCGGCTGCCCACCCCCCTCGGCCTGCTCAACCTCATGGCCTTTCGGCAGACATTGCGCCGGCACAACCTCATCGACACCGAAGTCCACGAGGCTCCGCCCCAGGCCGGGCCGGTCGAGGCCCCGCTCGACGAAGAGCTGCTGGTCAGGCGCAGTTACGATGGCACCTACAACGATCTGTCGGCGCCGCGGATGGGCGCCGTCGGTGCGACCTTCGGCCGCACCGTGCCCCCCGTCTACCGCCCGGACCAGTTCGACACGCCCAATCCGGTCGCCGTCAGCAGGCAACTGCTCCAGCGTGACGTGTTCATCCCCGCGACGTCGCTGAACATCATCGCCGCCGCGTGGATCCAGTTCCAAGTGCACGACTGGGTCAAGCACAAGAGGCTTCCCGTCGCCGCCAAGAGCATCGAGGTGCCGCTGCCGCCCGGCGAGACCTGGCAGAACACCCCGGGCGGACCGCGGGAGAAGGTGATGCGCTTCGGCGCGGACGAGGCGGTGGATCCACCCGGCAGCGGGCGGCCGCCGATCGTGTTCGCCGGCGACGTCTCGCACTGGTGGGACGGTTCGGAGCTCTACGGCAGCGACCTGTCCGTCGCGAAGTCGCTTCGCGAGCCCGATGGCGGCGCCGGGCTCCGGCTGGAGGAGGGGCACCTGCCCAGCGGCTCGAACGGCGTCCCGCGCACCGGATTCACGGACAACTGGTGGCTCGGCCTCAGCGCCATGCACACCCTGTTCGCCCGTGAGCACAACGCGGTGTGCGAAGCCCTGCGGCACGAATATCCGCGCATGAGCGAAGACCGGGTGTACCACACGGCGCGGCTGATCGTCTCCGCCCTGATCGCGAAGATCCACACGGTCGAATGGACTCCCGCGATCCTCGCCACCAAGACGCTCGACATCGGTATGAAGACCAACTGGCAGGGGCCCCCGAAGAACTGGCTCGACCAGCTGGGCGTCTGGCTGCTGGAGGCGAACGGGCAGAAGGGCATCCCCAAGACCCTGCCCGACCACCACGGTGCCCCGTACTCCCTCACGGAGGAGTTCGTCACCGTCTACCGGATGCACCCCCTGATCCCCGACGACTACGAGCTCATCGACCACCGGTTCGGCCATCGGCTCGACACCCTGGGCTTCACCGAGGTCCAGGGCGCCGCCGCGGAGCCGCTGATGCGCAAGACCGGTCTGGTGAACACCCTGTACTCGCTGGGCATCGCCCACCCGGGGGCGATCACTTTGCACAACTTTCCGCGCGCCCTGCAGGCGTTCAAGCGGGACGGGGAGGTGATCGACCTCTCCGTGGTCGACCTGGTGCGCACCCGGCGCCGCGGCGTCGCGCGCTACAACGACTTCCGCGCCGGCCTGCACAAGCCGCGGATCCGGCGGTTCGAGGACCTCTCCGCCGATCCGGATACGGTCGCACGGCTTCGGGACGTGTACCGCTCGGTGGACGACATCGACACCATGGTGGGGCTCTTCGCCGAGAATCCGCCCGCGGGCTTCGGCTTCAGCGACACCGCCTTCCGCGTCTTCATCCTGATGGCCAGCAGACGGTTGCAGAGCGACCGTTTCCTCACCGTCGACTTCCGGCCAGAGGTCTACACGCCTCTCGGCATGGACTGGATCGATCGCAACGGCATGACGAGCGTCATCCTGCGGCACTGCCCCGAGCTGGCGGGCACCCTGCCGCGCGCGGCCAGCGCGTTCGCGCCCTGGCGCCCGGTCCAGCCCGTACGCAACGACAGCGGCCGCGGCCGCGGCTGAGCAGGAGATGGCCATGTCCGCACCCGACCATGCAGGCCACCACGCAGGCCACCCCGGCCTGGAAGACCTTCTTTCCCGTCCGCTGTGGGAGACGGTCTTCAAACGGCGCACCCACCGCGTCAGCAGGGGCGCGTCCGTGCCGGCCGGGTCGATGAGCTATCGATCCGAGCACCGGCCGGAGCCGCTGGGCGAGCTTGAGGAAGCGGTGCTCATCGCCCTCACCGGCTCCTCGGGACTCACCATGCCCGACCGCCCCTTCGAGGACCCGCGCGATCACAAACCCATCATGGCCAAGCCGAACCTGAACATGACGGGGCGGACCGCGGGCAGCCCCGACAACGCGCAGGCCACCCACTTCTTCATGATCAACGACAGTGGCACGTACTACCTGAGGAAGCTGCCTCCCTCCCCGGACCATGCCTTCGATCCCGACACGCTGATCGAACGCGCACGCCAGTCGAAGGTCCGGGTACTGGACCGCCGCCTGGACGTCGCCGAGGGGATGCGCGACTTCCCGGCGTACCTCGACTCCAACCGGTTCCTGTCCAATCGCCCGGGCACCACGCTCTTCCTGCCGGTGGTCGATCTCTCCCATCAGTACATCAACGCGCTGATGTACCTGCTCACCCAGCCCGAGGGAGCTCGGCCCACGCCCGTCGACGACCGCAACTTCTACCGCCCGGCCGGGGTACGCAAGTGGGTGCGCAGCGGCTTCCTCAACCCCGCGATCAAGATGCCGCTCGGTTCTCTGGGGCCGATGCGTACCCAGGTCGAAGCCGACCTGCTGCTCCAGAACATGATGCTGGTCGCGGACGCCATGGGACTCGGTGCCTGGATCCACGCGACGGTCAGCCCACAGATCATGCTGGGCGACCCGAAGTTCTCGCGCACCTACGGCCGCATGCTGGGCTTCGACTTCGTCACGCCGAAGTTCCGCCCTGCCGACATCCTCCGCTGGCAGGTGCCGCTACCGAAATACGCCGAGCTGCGCGCCCACCCGGTGGGGCTGCGGGCCGATGGCGAACACCTCATCAAGGGCGCCTGCCCACCCAACTACCCGTCGATGCACGACGCCGTCGATTCCGTCGTCCGTTCCAAGTTCGGGGAGAACGGCATCTACGCGGACAAGGATCTGTTCGCCCGCATCTACAAGAACGACTACGCGCAGCGGTACCTCGCCGAGGCCAGTGAGTACGACCGGCAAGTGATCGAATGCGCGCGGGACATCTGCGTGTACATCCACGAGACCCACGGGCGGTTCCCGGCACACACCGACGCCATCCATGTGCCCGGCATCTGGCTGCAGGCGCACCACGTCGAATCCGAGTACTACGACCGGTTCTTCCAGAACGGCCTGACGGAAGCGCACCGCCGGCACACCTCGCGCTGGGACGGATGAGGGAGACCCGATGAGAGTCTACGAGGCCATCGTCAAGGGGCTGGAAGGCATCGGGGTACGAGCGGCCTTCGGCGGTGCCGGGGAGAACGCGGCGGGTCTGATGCTGGCGCTGAAGCATTCGCGGCAGATCCGGCCGGTCATCACGCGACACGAGCAGGCCGCGTCCTTCATGGCCTGCGGCTATGCCATGTACACCAATCGGCTGGGCTTCTGCTTCGCGACGGCCGGGCCGGGCGCGTTCAACCTGTTCTCGGGGCTGGCCGTGGCCATGTCCGACTCCTATCCGGTCCTGGCCGTCTCGGGGTACGCCACCATGAAATGGCGCGGATGGGGCTCGCTCAACGAGACCTCGGGAGTGAACCGCACGCCCGACTCCCAGGCCATGTTCGCGGCCACGACCAAGAAGTCCTTCCTGCTCACCGACATCGCCGACACCTGCGACGTTCTTGAGGAGGCGGTCAACATCGCATTCGAGGGAAGGCCCGGGCCCGTGCACATCCACGTGCCCGAGGACCTGACCCACCACGGCGTCGAGGTCACGAACTTCCGGCCGCTGAGGCTCGACGTGAAGCCGGTCCTGCCGGACCCGGCACGGGTGGCGGAGATCGCGGCCGTACTCGCGGACGCCCTGGCACGGGGGAAGCGGATCGTGGCGCTCGTCGGCTTCGGTGCGGTACGCAGCGGGGCGGGACCGGAGATCGAGCGGCTGATCGAGCGGTTCCAGATCCCACTGCTCACCACCCTGGACGGCAAGGGCATCGTGTCCGAGGGACACCCGCTCGCGGTCGGCGTCTTCGCCGACAGCGGCCACTCCAGTGCGTGGAAGGCCTTCCGCCAGGCCGACGTCGTGCTGTGCATCGGCAATTCCCTCAATCAGCACGCCACGTTCAATTACCGCGAGGACCTGTTCGAGAACAAGCTGCTCATCCATGTGAACATCTCCGAGGGCGAGTTCCGCAAGGCCTACCGGGCCGACCACACCCTGTTGTCCGACGCGCGTCCCGCAGTGGCCGCCCTGGCCGACGCGCTGGAGCGGATGGTCGGCGAAGTCCCGGCGGTCGAGATCGACCGCCGGGACTACGAGGCCCGGAAGATCACCCACCTGACGGGAAAGATCCACCCCGGAGAACTCGCGCAGTCGATCGGGCGCATGCTGCCGCCCCGGGGCGTCCTGCTCGCGGACGCGGGCGCCCACGTGGCGTGGCTCGGGTATTACGTGGAGCTCGAACAGGGGCAGAACTTCCGCAAGGCCGGCTCCTTCGGGCCGATGGCCGGACACGTGAACGGAGCCCTCGGAGTCAAGGTCGCCCACCCGGACCGGACCGTCGTCGTCGGCTGCGGCGACGGGTGCTACTCGCTGTCCGGCTTCGAGCTGATGACCGCCGTCGAGCACGAGATCCCCGTCATCTGGGTCATCTTCAACGACGGGGAATTCAAGCTGATCAAACTCTTCCAGATGGTCACGTACGCCGAGTCGGGCCTTGTCGAGTTCCAGAACCCGGACTTCGCTTCGTACGCCCGTGCATGCGGCGCGGACGGCTACCGGGTGGAGACGCTTGAGGATTTCGAGGACGCGTTCCGCGCGGCACTGGCCTCCGGCCGGCCCACGCTCATCGACGCCGAGATCACGCGATGGGCCCTGCCGCACTACAGCCCGTCACCGGACGGCGTGATCGACGGCCTCGTCGAGACCCTCGAAGCACGCTTCCGAGACTGACGGCCCCCGTCAGCGAGTCATCCCCGCGCGCCCGCAGGCCTGCTGCGCGGCGGCGAGCCGGGCGGTCAGCGGCGAGACGTTCCCCGCTCCTTCACCCTTGAGCCTCGCCAGTTGGTCGTCCAGGTCCTTCTTGGCACTGAGCGACAGCACCCAGCCCAGGGGCGCCTGCGCTCCCGGGCCGCGTACGTTGGCGAAGGTGAGGTAGTCAGGGCAGCCGAAGGCTTCCAGAGCCCGCTGGCGCACGGTCGACTCGGCCGCCGACACCGCGGCGGCCTTGCCCTTCGTCGGCACCAGCAGTTCCCGGGGGCGGCCCGGTGCGGGGGCCGACGCCACACTCGTATAGCCGTTGTCGATCTGGACCAGCACCACCTCCACCGGCCGCGCCGCGGTGCCGGCGGCCGGCTTGCAGTCCGCGCCACCCGTGCCCCCTGCGACCCGCTGGTTGTGGCAGGCGCTCAGATGCTCCAGCTGCTCCCGGAGATCGGTGGCGGTCATGCTGCCCGTCGCGTCGACATAACCCCCGTCGATCACGGACAGCCCCGCCCCGGTGTGGTGGCAGGCGTCGCCGGTGAGCCGGCCGGACGGCGTGATGAAGGGGAAGCGCGCCGAGAGCAGGGCGGCGGTGGACCGGTTGACGTCCTGTTTTCCGCAGAGGAATCCGCTACGCAAATCGATCAGGGTGGGACTGCCCTGCCCGGCCTGTGCAGGCCGCGGCCCCCGCGTCTTCTGGCGGGACTCCTCAGGGCGCTGCCGGCACGAGGTGGATCCAACGGGCTGGTCGAAGGCCCCGAGCTGAAGGGCGGAGGTGAGCACGCGGCAACCGCTCTCGGCAGCGGCGCCGTTGAGCAGCGCCAACGGGGTCCACGTGGTGGTGGATCCGTCGGAGGACGGCTGCCAGGTCGCGTAGAACGGCTGCTCCAGCTCCTTCTGCCGGTGTTCCCAGGACTGTTCGAGTACGGCCGCCCGGTCCTTGCCGGGGAAGCCGACGAACGCTCGCGGCAGGTCGACGAATGCCATCCAGGCGAGTGCGCCGGAGAGATGGTCCTGCCCGAAGACCTTCCTGTGGCTCGGATCGCCGTCCGGCGCGTCGGGCGAGGTCCGTGCGATCCAGGAGATCGATCCGAGGCTGCCTCCGGAGACACCGCTGACCGCGAAGACCGGGGCCCGTCCGTCCGACGGTGTGCAGGAGGCTCCTGCGGCGGGAGTGACCGGACCCGGTGGAAAGAGCCAGTCCAGCACGGAGGCGGTCCAGTAGGCCGCCCGAATGCCACCGCCCGATGCCGCGACGATCACCAGTGGCAGGGGCTGCTTCGTCCCCGGGCCCGCTGCGGCATCGGCCGGGGACGGCACCGTCGCACAATTGGCGGCGGCCCAGCGCTGAAACGCCGTGTCGAGGTCCACGTCGACCAGGACCGGCGCCCCGGCCTCCTCCCGGACGCGCACCTGGTGGTGGCCCTTGGCATCGACGAGCGAGCCGAGGAGGAACCAGGCGATCAGCAGTACGAAGACCGGGGTGCGGTCCAGCTTCAGGGCCCGGAATCCTGCGACCGGAGTGGCCCGTTCGGACCAGAGCTGCAGTTCGTTCAGGAGCACGAGCACCACGCCGAGGAACACCATCAGCACGGCCATCGGCCCCGCCCAGACCGCCAGGTTCCATGCCCGGTCCGTGACGAGCGTGACCGTACAGCCGACCGCGAACGCCCCGAACAGGGCGGCCAGGACGACATACAGCTCATCCCTTCGGTTCTGCGTGTCGGGTTCCTTCGCCCAGGACCAGTGCCGCTCGGCCCAGTCCAGCAGGTACGGCAGCAGAAAACCGACGGCGGCCGCCAACAGCCCGAGGACCACGAGGAGGACGGCGGACCAGCGGCGCGGGCCGACGATGGCCGGTACCACGGCGGACCGGACGGCGAACACCCCGAGGGCCAGGAGCGGTAGCGCCGCGAGCCACCGCGCGATGCTCCGCAGGTTCCTCCTCGGATCGCCGACGATCAGGGCGGCCCGCCCCTGCGCCCTTGCCTTGGCCACGTCGGCTCCGGGATCCACCGCCGCGTCGCCGAGGCGGAAGGGCGCGCCCGCGATCCAGGACAGGACGAAGACGAAGCCGAGCACCATGGCCAGCCCGAGCAGGCTACGCAGCCAGAATCCGAGGACCGCGCAGACGACGGCCGCTCCCGCCACCCACCACTGATGGACCGGAGCGAGCGCGGAGTCGCGGGTGAGGGCGACGCGGTGCACGCTGCGCCACAGCAGCAGCGACAGCAGGAAGACCGCGACCGGTGTGGCGATGGCGGTGGCCCAGTGGTCGAGCAGGCCGAGCAGGGCGTCCGGCACCTGGTCGGTCCCGACGCCGACGATGAACAGCAACAGTACGGCCGACACGAAGAGTTGTACGCGTACCACCACGAAGTCCCGCCAGGGCACCGTTCGGAGCACCCCGGTGTGCAGGGTCAACACGATCAGGAGCAGCAGCGCCAGGCCCACGAACGCCCACTTGGCGAGGGCGGCCCAGCCGATGAGCCGGCTCAGGAAGTCGATCGTGCCCGGTGACGGGCTGCGCCCGGTCAGCATCCACTGCCCGGTGTCCTCCGCCACTTCCGCCGACACCAGCACACAGGTCAGGATCACGAGCCGCGACCGCTTGGTCGCCCAGCAGAGCGTCGTACTCGTCGGGTCGTCGGGCTGCGAGGCCGGAGGACCGCACGGAATCCTGGCGCGCAGGGCGGTGAGGGCCGCGTACAGCAACCAG
Source organism: Streptomyces sp. NBC_01276 (assembly GCF_041435355.1). Lineage (GTDB taxonomy): Bacteria > Actinomycetota > Actinomycetes > Streptomycetales > Streptomycetaceae > Streptomyces. Next base: position 7,131,166 of record NZ_CP108442.1, on the reverse strand, counting down.
ACGTAGAGCAGGACGAGTACCGCGTCGAGGCCGACGTACCACCGGATCAGCAGCCGCGCCTCGTCGCCGCCGGCCTGCGGTGCGGTCGCGGGCCGGGGCTGGCTCGTGAAGGCGTTCAGGCAGGTCTCCACCCGTGGCCCCGGCCCGGGATCGTCGTACGGTCCCCGCGCGGCGGCCACCGCCCGCCGGTCGGGCATCGCGTTGAACCAGACGCACCACGCCGTGCGTGCGTCGGCGGCGGCCTGCTCGGAGAGGGGATCGAGTGCGACCAGGCTGCTCCAGGTCGCCGCGGGGTGGTCCGGTGCCTCGATCCGGCCGAGCCCCGCGTCGATCCGCCCCAACGCGATGAACAGCATCGCCGACAGCACCAGCGCGGGCACCACCAGCCACCTCGGCGCCCACTGCTGCGATCCTTGGGGCATGGCGTACTCCCACTCGCTCGACGCGCCCATGATGGTCGCCGGGATCACCAGGGCGGAAGCCGCCGAACGGGTACCGGCAACGCCGGGGTCGACGGCGTGTGCGGACGGCAGCGGCGCCGGCTGCCGCCTTGCCGCCGATCAACGACCGGTACGCCCCGCCATCGCCCTCGACGGGTCCACGACGTGGACCGTGCGGCTCTGCCAACGCCAGGACGCCGATCACCCCGCCACACCGCTGCCGCACCCGTGGCTCAGGGAGCGAGGGCGGCGGCGATGGAGCGGACCTGCTCGTAGCCGGTCATGGCGAGGAACGCCGGGGCTCGGCCGTAGGACTTCATGCCCACCGGGTAGACGTCCTTCTCCGGGTGGGAGAGCTGACCTCGTCGACCGGATCCAGTCGGCGGCGCCGCCGCCGAAGGTGGCGCCGCTGATGCCGCGACGGAGGATCCAGGTGGCGTGCGTCCCGGTGCCGTCCTCCGCCTTCGCAAGGTCGGCGAGGTGGGCCGGAGCGGTGAAGGCGGAGGAGACCCGGCTGGTCTCCCGGGAGCGGTGGGTGACCTCGCGGTTCTGCGAGCGGGACATCCTCACCTCTCCGCACCTGAGGGTGGTCTCGCCGCGCGAGCGGCGCTGAACCGGCCGGGCCGGCCCCCCCCCCGCCGGGGAGGGGCCGGCCGCGGTCACGGGCTGACGGCCAGGAACAGGTACGCGGCCAGGATCACGAGGTGCACTCCGCCCTGGAGGAGGGTCGCCCGGCCGGGCGCGATGGTGAGGGCGCTGACCACGACGGTCAGGGCGAGCAGCACCATGTGGATCGGCCCGAGGCCCAGCAGCAGCGGGCCGGAGAGCCAGATGGAGGCGAGCGCGATGGCCGGGATGGTCAGGCCGATGCTCGCGATGGCCGAGCCGTACCCCAGATTGAGGCTGGTCTGGACGCGGTCGCGGCGGGCGGCGTTGACGGCGGCGAGGGTCTCGGGGGCCAGCACCAGCAGGGCGATGATGACGCCGACGACGGCGTTGGGCAGGCCGGCCTTGGCGACGCCCGCCTCGATGGCGGGCGAGACGGACTTGGCGTCGCCGACGACGGCGACGAGTGCGACGAGCAGCAGGCCGAGGCTGATCAGGGTGGCGCGGACGGTGGGCGGCTCGGCGTGGCCGCCGTCCCCGCCCCCGCCGGCCCCCTCGGCCCCCGTGCCCCCGGAGGAGCCGGCCCCGGTGGCCACGGGCAGGAAGTAGTCCCGGTGGCGGACCGTCTGGACGGCGATGAACAGCCCGTACAGGGCGAGCGAGGCGACCGCGGCGAAGGTCAGCTGGGCGGTGGAGAACTCCGGACCCGGCTTGCTGGTGGTGAACGTCGGCAGGACCAGGCTGAGGACGGCCAGGGTCGCCACGGTGGCCAGCGCCGCACCGGAGCCCTCGGCGTTGAAGACGGCGACCCGGTTGCGCAGGGCGCCGACGAGCAGGGACAGGCCGACGATGCCGTTGCAGGTGATCATCACTGCGGCGAAGACCGTGTCCCGGGCGAGGGAGGCGGTCTTGTCGCCGCCGTCGGCCATCAGGGTGACGATCAGGGCCACTTCGATGACCGTGACGGCGACGGCCAGGACGAGCGAGCCGAAGGGTTCCCCCACCCGGTGCGCGACCACCTCGGCATGGTGCACGGCCGCCAGCACCGCTCCCGCCAGACACAGGGCGACCAGGCCCACGGCGAATCCGGGCAGTTCCCGTCCCCAGCTGAAGACGAGCGCGATGAGCGCCACGACGGGGACGATGACGGTCCAGTCGGTCAGGGGTGATTTGCTCGTTGCCGTACTCATATCAGCCAACTTGCCAGAAGTGTTCTTCCGGTGCGGCGCATACCGCCTCCCGGGGGCGCTGACGTGGCACTTCTCACGCGGCCCCCGGGCGTGGCGAGCCCGTTCAGACGGCGCGTTCCCGGCCCTCCCAGTAGGGGTCGCGCAGCCGGCGCTTGTAGAGCTTGCCGTTCGGGTCGCGGGGCATCACCTCGATGAAGTCGACGGACTTCGGGCGCTTGTAGCCGGCCAGCCGGCGCTCGCAGTGGCCCAGGATCTCGGCGGCCAGCGCCTCGCCCGCCTCGAAGCCCTCGGCGGGCTCGATGACGGCCTTGACCTCCTCGCCCCAGGAGTCGTGCGGGATGCCGAAGGCCGCGGCGTCCGCGACCGCCGGGTGGGTGAGCAGGGCGGATTCGATCTCCGCCGGGTAGATGTTCACCCCGCCCGAAATGATCATGTCGATCTTGCGGTCGCGCAGGAAGAGGTAGCCCTCCTCGTCGAGCAGCCCGAGGTCGCCGACGGTGAAGAAGTCGCCGATGCGGTTCTTCCGGGTCTTGCCCTCGTCCTTGTGGTAGCTGAAGCCGCCGGTGTTCATCTTGATGTAGACGGTGCCGAGTTCGCCCGGGGGCAGCCGGTTGCCGTCGTCGTCGTGGATGGCGAGCTCGCTGATCGGCCAGGCCCTGCCGACGGTTCCCGGCTTCTTGAGCCAGTCCTCGGCGGTGGCGAAGGCGCCGCCGCCCTCGCTCGCCGCGTAGTACTCCTCCACGCAGCGGCCCCACCAGTCGATCATCGCCCGTTTGACGTGGTCGGGGCAGGGGGCGGCGCCGTGGATGGCGTGCCGCATGGAGGAGACGTCGTAGGCGTCCTTGGTGGCCTGCGGGAGGGCGAGCAGGCGGTGGAACTGGGTGGGGACCATGTGGGTGTGCGTGCAGGCGTGGCGGTCGATCAGGCGCAGCATCTCCTCGGGGCTCCACTTGTCCATCAGCACCAGCGGGTGCCCGATGTGCAGGGACGCGCCCGCGAACTGGAGCACGGCGGTGTGGTAGAGCGGCGAGCAGACGAGGTGGACGTTGTCGTCGAAGGGGCGGATGCCGAAGATCCCGAGGAAGCCGCCCAGGTACGTCTCCTCCGGGAGCTTGCCGGGCAGCGGGCGGCGGATCCCCCGGGGGCGGCCGGTGGTGCCCGAGGTGTAGTTCATGACCCAGCCGAGGGTGCGGCCGTCCGGGGGCGTGGCGGGGTGCCCGTCGAGCAGGTCGGCGTACGGGCGGAAGCCGGGGACGGCGCCGACGGCGTAGCGGTGGTCCGCGGGCAGGCCGGCCTCGTCCGCCGCGGCGGTGGCGGCGTCGGCGAAGCGCTCGTGGGCGACGAGGACCTTGGCGCCGGAGTCGGAGACGATCCAGGCGATCTCGGGGCCGACGAGGTGGTGGTTGACCGGTACCAGGTAGAAGCCGGCCTGTGAGGCGGCGAGGTAGGCGGTGAGGAACTCGACGCCGTTGGGCAGGACCACGGCGAGGACGTCGCCGCGCTCCAGCCCGGCCGCCCGCAGGCCGTGGACCAGCCGGTTGACGTCGGCGTGCAGCCGGCCGGCGGACCACGCCTCGCCGTCGGGGGTGACGAGGACGGTCCGGTCCGGGTCGGCGCCCGCCTGGGCCCAGAATCCGTTGGGACGCTGTGGGTCGGTCATGACGGTGGCGTTCCTCTCTCAGGCCCGGCCGGCGATCCGGCTGATCCGGTCGATGGCGCGTTCGAAGCCGGCGGTGAGTTCGTCGAAGACGGCCCGGACGCTGCGCTCGCTGTTCATCCGGCCGACGATCTGGCCCACGGGGGTGCCGAGCAGCGCCTGGACCTCGTACTTCTGGATCCGGGAGACGGCTTCGGCGACGAGCAGGCCCTGGAGCGGCATGGGCAGCGGGCCGGGGCCGTCCGGGTCGTCCCAGGCGTCGGTCCACTCGGTGCGCAGCTGGCGCGCGGGCTTGCCGGTGAGGGCGCGGGAGCGGACGGTGTCGCCGGACCCGGCGGCGAGGAGCTTCTCGGTGAGGGCGCGGGAGTGCAGGTCGGCCTCGGTGGTGGTGAGCCAGAGGGAGCCGAGCCAGGCGCCCTGGGCGCCGAGGGCGAGGCCGGCGGCGATCTGCTCGCCGCTGCCGATGCCGCCGGCGGCCAGGACCGGCAGCGGGGCGACGGCCTCGACGATCTCCGGGACCAGGACCATGGTGGCGATGTCGCCGGTGTGGCCGCCGGCCTCGTACCCCTGGGCGACGACGACGTCGATGCCGGCGTCGGCGTGGCGGCGGGCGTGCTTGGCGCTGCCGGCGAGGGCGGCGACGAGGACGCCGTGTTCGTGGGCGCGGGCGATGACGTCGGCGGGCGGGGAACCGAGGGCGTTCGCGAGGAGTTTGACGGGGTAGTCGAAGGCGACGTCGAGCTGGTTCCGGGCGACCTGTTCCATCCAGCCGGTGATCCGCCAGCCGGAGGCCTCGCCCTCCGGCAGTTCGGGCACGTGGTGTTTGGCGAGGGTGTCCCGGACGAAGGCGCGGTGCCCGGCCGGGATCATCGCCTCGATGTCCGCCTCGCCGATGCCGTCGACCGCCTTCTTGGCGGGCATGACCACGTCGAGCCCGTAGGGCTTGCCGTCGGTGTGCTCCTGCATCCAGTCGAGATCGCGCCTGAGGTCGTCGGGGGCGGTGTAGCGGACGGCGCCGAGGACGCCGAATCCACCCGCGCGGGTGATGGCCGCGGCGACCGCCGGGAAGGGCGTGAAGCCGAAGATGGCGTGTTCGACTCCCAGTTTCCTGCTCAGCTCCGTCTCCATGGCCGTGAGGATGCCGCAGGGCACCGTCCGAGGGAAGAGGTTTTCTGATGCAGTGTCAGATTCTTTGACGGCCGGTCGGTGCGGAGGGTGCGCGGCGGGCGGGCAGATAGCCAGTAGCGTGCGCGGGCAGAACAGGAGGGCCGGACATGGGCGGTTCGGGTACGGGATCAGGAGCGGCCGGGAGCGGTGGCGCGATGAGCCGCAGACGACTGGGGGCGCGGCTGCTGGCGCTGGGCGGGGTGCTGGTCCTGCACGCCGCGCTGCCGGGGCAGGGCGCGGGTGCGGCGGGCGGCGGCGCGGCCGAGCGGCGGGCCCTGCAGGGGCTGCGGCTGCGCTACGGCTCCGCCCGCCAGGCGGGCTTGCTGGAGCGACACCTGGAGGGAGTCGCGGAGGAGGCCCGGCGCTTCCTCGGCCCCTCCCCCGAACACCCCTACTACGCCGGGGCCGTGGTCCTCGCGGGACGCGGCCGTACCGTGGCGCTGCACCGCGCGATGGGCGACGCCGTCCGGTACGCCGACTACGACGGGCGCACCGACCGGCCGCGGGAGTTCCCCGCCGCAGAGCGGATCGCGATGGCCGAGGACACCGTCTTCGACCTCGCCTCGCTGAGCAAGCTCTTCACGTCCATCCTGGCCGTGCAGCAGATGGAACGGGGCCTGCTGGAGCTGGAGGCCCCGGTCGAGCGGTACCTGCGGGAGTTCACCGGCGGGGGCAAGGAGGCCATCACCGTCCGGCAGCTGCTGACGCACACCTCGGGGCTGCGCTCGTGGGCGCCGTTCTACCAGGAGTCCACCCGGGCCGGACAGTTGAGGCTGCTGTGGTCGGTGCGCCCACAGGACACCCCCGGGACCGTGTACCGCTACTCCGACCTGAACCTCATCACACTGCAGCTGCTCCTGGAACGGATCACCGGTCACACACTGGACGTGCTGCTCCAGGAGGAGATCGCCATCCCCCTCGGGATGCACCGCACCCGGTACAACCCGCCGCTGTCCTGGCGCCGGGTCACCGCCGCGACCGAGGTGCAGCGCCCGCCCTGGTCGGGCCTGGACCGGGGACTGGTGTGGGGCGAGGTCCACGACGAGAACGCCCACGCGCTCGGCGGGGTCGCGGGCCACGCCGGGGTCTTCGGCACCGCCTGGGACCTGGCGGTCCTCTCCCGCGCCCTGCTCGACGGCGGGGCCTACGCGGGCCGGCGCATCCTGCGTCCCGCCTCCGTCGAGCTGCTCTTCACCGACTTCAACACGGCCTTCCCCGGCGACGACCACGGCCTCGGCTTCGAGCTCTACCAGCACTGGTACATGGGCGCCATGGCCACCCCGCACTCGGCGGGACACACCGGGTTCACCGGCACCTCGCTGGTCCTTGACCCCTCCACCGACTCCTTCCTCGTCCTGCTGGGCAACTCCGTCCACCCGGTGCGGACCTGGCGGGCGGGCAGCGCGCCGCGGGTGGCGACCGGCAACCGGTTCGCCCGGGCGGTGCCCGTCCGCACCCGGCACGGCGGACCCGCCTGGTACTCGGGGATGGAGACCGCGGGATCCGGCACACTGACCCTGCCTCCCCTCACCCCGGCGACCGCCTCGGCCCGGCTGCGCTGCGCCGTCTGGTGGGACACGGTGCCCGGTGCGGGCGCCTTCCACGTGGAGGCGTCCGCCGACGGGGCGGCGTGGGAGCCGCTGCCCTTCACCACCGTCCGCGCCACGGGCGGCACCCCCGAGTCCTGGCCGCAGGGCAGCGCGGGCGGCTGGTCCGGGCGCATCTGGCACCGCCTGGAGGCCCCGCTGCCCGGCTGGGCGGGCCGCGAGGTCAGGCTCCGCTTCCGCCACGGCACGACCGGCCGCTACGTGGGGCGGGGGGTCTACGTGGACGTGGTCCGGGTGGCCGAACCGGCCCGGCTCCTGTTCTCCGAGGACCGGCCGGCGGACGCGGCCCGCGTGGAGGCCGTCGGCTGGACCCGCTCGGCGGACTGAAAGCGGTGCCGGCGGGCCGGAGGCACCCCGGCCCGGCCCGCCGACACCGGCCCCGCGGCACCGGCCCCGCGAAACCCGCCCGGCTGCACCCGCCCGCCGGAACCGGCCCGTCAGCCCTGGACGAGGCAGAAGGGATGGCCCGCGGGGTCGGAGAAGACGCGCCAGTCACGCTCGGGCGGCCCCTGTTCCAGGAGGCGCGCGCCGAGGGCGAGGACCTGCGCCTGGCCGCGGTCGAGGTCCGGGACGGCGAGGTCGAGGTGGAACTGCTGCGGCCGTTCCGGGTCGGGCCAGCTCGGCGGCCGGTGCCCGACGGCCCGCTGGAAGCACAGCACCTGCCCGTTCGGGGTGTGCAGCGTGGCCCAGTCCTCGTCCACGGACCAGCGCCGGTCCGGGCGGTTGACCTCCCCGCCCAGCAGGCCCGCGTAGAACTCGGCGAGCCCCAGGGGCTCCGGACAGTCCAGCACCACGCACTGCAGTTCGGCAATCATGACCGCAGCCTACGGCGCGGCCAGAGCCGCATCGATCATGAGCCGGGCGGTGCGGGCCAGTTCGGCGGGATCCGGCGCCGGACGCGTTCCCGCCAAGGCGCCCGCGAGGCGGTCGTAGAGCAGTCCGTCCGTCCAGGCGGCCAGCAGCTCGGCCTGCTCCCGCGGCCGCTCGGCACCCAGCGCCCCGAGGAGCCCGGCGGCGCGCGCCCGGACGGCCAGGCCCTCGCGGAGCAGTTCGGGGGCCGTCTCCGGCGAGCGGGCGGCCTCCAGGCTCAGTTCGAAGCGGGCCAGCTGGCGCTCCCGCCCCCGGGTCAGCCACCGGTACAGGAGCGCGCCGAGCGCCCGCGCCGCCGTGTCCCGGTCCCACGGGCCGGGTGCGCGGGCGTCTTCCTCGAAATCGGCGAGGTCCAGCTCGGCCAGCCGCCGGTAACAGGCGCCGACCAGTGCGGCACGGGTGCGGAAGTAGTACGAGGTGCTGCCCGCGGGCAGCCCCGCGGCCGCGTCGACGGCCCGGTGGGTCAGGCTCCGCAGTCCGCCGGCCGCGACCAGGCCGATCGCGGCGTCGGAGATCAGGGCGCGGCGGTCCGGGGCGGGCGGGGTCCGCGCGTCGGCCGGGCCGCCGGATTCGGGGGTGGACATGCCGTCACTCTACAGCTGTAGAGTGACGGCATCGCCCTCTACGGATGTAGAGGACGAGGAGCCGACATGGGGAGGCCGCACCATGGACGAGAGTCCGCGTCACGCCGTCGTCGCGGGTGCCGGGATCGGGGGGCTCACCGCCGCCCTGGCCCTGCACCGCCACGGCTGGAGGGTCACCGTCTGCGAGCGGGCGGCCGGGCCGACCGCCGCGGGGGCGGGCATCGTGCTCGCGCCGAACGCCCTGCGCGCCCTGGAGGCGATCGGGTTCGACGCGGGACGGGCGGCGGGCCGCGCCGCCCCGGCCGCCATGGGGGTGCGCCGCCCCGGCGGGTCATGGCTGGTCCGCGCCGACACCGCCTCGCTCACCGCACGCTACGGCCGGCCCCCGCTCGCCGTGCACCGGGCGGCCTTCACCGGCGCCCTGGCGGACGCGCTGCCCGCCGGGGTCCTGCGCCACGGCACCGCCGTCACCGGCGTGGACACGGCCGACGGGCGCACGGTGGTCCGTACGGACGCCGGGGAGATCCCCGCCGACCTGCTGGTCGCCGCCGACGGCATCCACAGCCCCCTGCGCCGCCGGTGCTTCCCGGACCACCCGGGGCTGCGCTACAGCGGGGAGACCGCCTGGCGCACCGTCCTGCCCGCCGGGGGGCCCGCCCTGCCCGGAGCCTTCGAGACCTGGGGCCGCGGCCGGCGCTTCGGGGCGGTCCCGCTCTCCGACGGCCGCGTCTACGCCTACGCCACCGCCGTCGTCCCCGAGGGCCACCGCCCCGCCGACGTACTCGGCGAACTCCTGGACCGCTTCGGCGACTGGCACGACCCGGTCCCGGACCTGCTCGGGCGGTTCGACGCCGGGGCCGTCCTCCAGCACGACCTGTACGACCTCGCGGGCCCGCTCCCCCGCCTGCACGACGGCCGGACGGCCTGGATCGGCGACGCCGCCCATGCGATGACCCCCCACCTCGGCCAGGGCGGCTGCCAGGCGATCGAGGACGCCGTCGTCCTGGCCCGCCTGGCGGCCGGAGCGGGCGGGGTGCCCGCCGCGCTCGCCGCCTACACCCGGGCCCGCCTCGCCCGCACCGACGCCATCCGGCTCCGCGCCCGCCGGGCCGGCCGGCTCTCGATGCTCTCCAACCCCCTGGCCGTGGCCGCCCGCGACCTGGCCGTGCGCCTCCTGCCGGCCGGTGCCGCGCAGCGCGCCCTGGACGACCTGTACGACGGGTTCACCCTCCCGGAGCAGCCGGAATGAAGACCGTGCCCGCCGGCGTTCGCACTCGTTGTCGGGACTGCTGACCGTTCGACACGAAGGCAGGCGGAAAACACATGACGACCGAGATCGACTGGGAACACCCCACCGACCCGAGGGCCGGGAGCTGGCAGCTGGACCACGTCAGGCTCTACGTCGGCTCGAACGGGGCCGAGGGCCATCACTGGAACGGCACCCAGACCCTCCTGCTCACCACCGTGGGCCGGGTGTCCGGCAACCCGGTGCGCACACCCCTCATCTACGGCGAGGCCGACGGCCGCTACCTCGTCGTCGCCTCCAAGGGCGGGGCGGACGAGGCCCCCCTGTGGTACCGGAACCTGACGGCCGACCCGCGGGTGCGCGTCCAGGTCGGCTCCGAGGTCCGCCAGGGGACCGCCCGCACCGCCACCGCCGAGGAGCGCGCCGCGTACTGGCCTCTGATGGCCGGTCACTGGCCCGCGTACGACGAGTACCAGGCCAAGACCGACCGCGAGATCCCGATCGTGGTGATCGAGCCGGTCTGACGGGGAGCGGGGCCGGGCCCGTAGGCCGCCCGGTCAGTGCCCCAGCACCGCCATCGCGGCGTTGTGTCCGGGGACGCCGCTGACGCCGCCGCCGCGCACCGCGCCCGCGCCGCACAGCAGGACGCCCCGGTGCGCGGTGGCCACGCCCCAGCGCCCGGCGGCGTCCGTGTCCGTGTCCGCGTCCGCGTCCGCGTAGGGCCAGGACAGGTCCCGGTGGAAGATGTGCCCGCCGGGCAGGCGCAGTTCGCGCTCCAGGTCCAGCGGGGTCTTGGCCTCGATGCAGGGCCGGTCGTCGGCGTCGAAGGCCAGGCAGTCGGTGAGCGGCTCGGCCAGGTGGGCGTCCAGCTGGGCCAGCGTGGCCGTCAGGAGCACCTCGCGGGCCTGCTGGTTGTCGTGCCCGAACAGCCGCGCCGGGGTGTGCAGCCCGAAGAGGGTGAGCGTATGGCAGCCCCGCTCCGCGAGCTCCGGCCCGAGGATCGAGGGGTCGGTCAGCGAGTGGCAGTAGATCTCCGAGGGCGGTACGGACGGCAGTTCCCCGGCGGCGGCCTCCGTGTGGGCGCGGCGCAGCTGCTCGTACCCCTCGGCGATGTGGAAGGTGCCGCCGAAGGCCTCGCGGGGGTCCACGGAGGCGTCGCGCAGCCGGGGCAGCCGGCTCAGCAGCATGTTGACCTTGAACTGGGCCCCTTCCGGGGCCGGGGCGGCCGGGTCCGGTTCCTCCCCGAGGAGTTCGGCCAGCGCCCGGGGCGAGGCGTTGACCAGGACGTGCCGTCCGACGACGGTGCCCTCCCCCACCGCCGTACGGAAGGTCACCTCGGCGGGCGCGGTCCCGTCGGTGTGGATCCGCAGCGCCTCGTGCCCGGTGACGATCTCGGCGCCGGCCGCCCGTGCGGCGTCGGCGAGCGCGTCGGTGAGGGCGCCCATGCCGCCGACCGGGACGTCCCATTCGCCGGTTCCGCCGCCGATGACGTGGTAGAGGAAGCAGCGGTTCTGGACGAGCGTGGGATCGTGGGCGTCGGCGAACGTGCCGATCAGCGCGTCGGTGAGGGCCACCCCGCGCACGAGGTCGTCGGCGAAGCGCTCCTCCAGGGCCACGCCGATGGGCTCTTCGAACAGGGTCCGCCAGGCCGTGGCGTCGCCGATCCGGTCCCGCAGCGCCGACCGGGTGGGCAGCGGTTCGGTCAGGGTGGGGAAGACCTTCCCGGCGACCTCGGCCGTCATGGCGTAGAAGGCGCGCCAGTTGTCGTACTCCCGCTCCGAGCCGGTGAGGCGGGCGAAGGACTCCCGGGTCCGGTCCTCGCCGCCGCCGACGAGGAGTCCGCCGGGGGCGCCGCCGCGGACGTGGGGGGTGTACGAGGACACCGTGCGCCGGCGGACCCGGAAGCGCAGGCCCAGATCGCGGACGATCTTCGCGGGGAGCAGGGAGACGAGGTAGGAGTAGCGCGAGAGGCGGGCGTCGACCCCGGCGAAGGGCCGGGTGGAGACGGCGGCCCCGCCGGTGTGCCCCAGCCGTTCCAGGACCAGCACCGAGCGGCCCGCGCGGGCCAGGTAGGCGGCGGCGACCAGGCCGTTGTGGCCCCCGCCCACGATCACCGCGTCGTACACCTCGTGCGCGAATCCCCGGGAGACCCTCGTGGCTGTCATGGCTCTTGGTAGCACACCTGGCCGAGCCGCTCCAGACAGTGTGCCTCGTCGGCGTGGGCCAGGGCGGTGTCGGGGTGCTCGTCGCCCAGGGACCGCTCGCGGATGCCGGACAGGTCCCGGTAGATGGGCAGGGCCTCGTCCCAGCGGCCCAGGCGGCCCAGCCCCACCGCGAGTTCGCGCCGGCTGACCAGGGTGTCCTGGTGTTCGGCGCCCAGGGCCTTGGCGCGGGCGGCGCCGACCGCGCGGGCCTCGGCCACGGCCTCCTCCCAGCGGTCCAGCCGACCGAGGTTGACGCCGAGGACGTGGCGGGCGCGCAGGGTCTCCGGGTCGGAGGCGCCGTAGGCCCGGGTGCGGTCGCGGACCAGGGAGCGGAACAGGTCGAGGGCCTCGGCGGCGCGGCCGGTGCGGCCGAGCGCGATGCCGGTCTCGTAGCGGGCGGCGAGGGAGTCGGGGTGGTCCCGGCCGAGTACGCGCTCCCGTACGGCGGCGACGTGGCGGAAGCCGGTCAGCGCCTCGCCCCAGCGGCCCAGCCGGCCGAGGGAGTAGGCGGCCTCGTAGCGGGTCCGCAGGGTGTCCGGGTGCTCGGCGCCCAGGACGGCGGCCCGGTCGGCGGCCACCTCGGCCGCGGCGCCGTGGGCTTCGGCGTGCCGGCCCAGGGCGCTCAGGGCGCAGGCCAGGCTGTGGCGGCAGCGCAGGGTGTCGGGGTGGCGCGGGCCCGCGGTGCGGACGAGGGCGGCGAGCACCGCGCGGTAGGTCTCGTACGCCTCGCCGTGCCGGCCGAGCCGCCCCAGCTCGTACGCCTCCTCCTGGCGCGCCGCGAGGGTGTCGGCGTGGTCCGGGCCCAGGAGCTTCGCCCGCCCCTGGGCGACGGCCGCGTAGACGGAGAGGGCCTCCTCGGGGCGGCCGGCGCGGCTGAGGACGAACGCGCGGGTGTGCCCGGCGTCGAGCGCGTCGGGGCGGTCCGGACCGGGTGCGGCGGGCGTGGCTTCGAGCCCGCGGACGGGGGTGAGGCGCGGGTCCTCGGCGGGCGCGGGCCGCAGGATCCGCTGCTCCCCCGAGGCCGCGACCGGGCCCGTACCGGCGCCCGGGGCGGAGCCCGTGGCGGATGCCGCGGGGCGGGCGGCGGTCCAGGAGCCGGTGAGCACGGCCCACTCCCCGGACGCGGGCCGGGCGTCGATGCCGGCCTTGCGTCCGGCGGTCATCCCCGCGGCCCACGTGGGCAGCGGCGGGTGCGCGACGGTCGGCCCGGCGGCGCCGGAGCGGCCCTCGACGAGGCGCCGGTGCAGGTGGCGGGCGTCGCCGGGGCGGTCCTCGGGACGCTTGGCCAGGAGTTCCAGGACGAGCTGCTCGAAGTGGGCGGGCAGCTCGGGGCGGTGGTCGCGCAGCGGTACCGGGACGTTGTCGCGGTGGCCGACGAGCACGGACCAGGAGTCGCCGAGGTCGAAGGGCGGGGCTCCGGTGGCGATCTCGTAGAGGACGCAGCCGAGGGAGTAGAGGTCGCTGAGGTGGTCGACCTCGCCGCCCGCGATCTGCTCCGGCGACATGTAGTGGGGGGTGCCCATGGCCATGCCGCCGCCGGTGAGCTTGGCGGTGAAGCCGATGTCGTGGGCCAGGCGCGCGATGCCGAAGTCACAGATCTTCACCGTGCCGTCGGTCAGCCGCATGATGTTCGCGGGCTTGAGGTCGCGGTGGACGACGCCCTGGTCGTGGGTGTAGCCGAGGGCGGCGGCCATCTGCTCGGCGATGTCGAGAACCACGTCGACGGGGAGCGGGCGCGCCTCGTTGTCCTCCATCAGCTGGCTGAGGTTGCGGCCTTCGAGCAGCTCCATGACGAGGTAGAGGGGACCGCCCGCCGCGCTGTCGTCGCCGAAGTCGTGGACGACGGTGACGCCCCGGTGCTGGAGCGAGGCCGCGACCCGGGCCTCGCGGCGGAAGCGCTCGCGCAGGACCTGGGTGAAGTGGGCGTCCTGTTCGGGCCCGATGGGCTTGAGGCACTTCACCGCGACCTGACGGCCGAGCGATTCGTCGCGGGCGCGCCACACCTCGCCCATGCCGCCGCGCCCGATCAGATCGAGTGACCGGTACCGGCCCTGGATCAGTCTGGACTCCGCCATGTCTTAAAGCCGCCCCCGTCGTCGTGCCGCGCCCTCCTCGGCCGGTCCAGTATGGCCGCTGGTATACGCAGTGTGTACGCGGAGGGGCGGCTCCCGGGGCCCAGCCGGCGCATCGCTTTCAAGATGTGACCTGGAGGCAGCCGCCAGCGTAGACCTGCGGGAATGCTGCGCAACACGCGACCCGTGAGGCGCAGGCGCCGGGTGACGTCGCGCGGGGGCGGAGCGGTGCGCCCGTAGAGCCGGTGCGCCCAGTCGGGGAGGGTCCCGTAGGCGATTCCGGCGATCGGTCTCCACAGCAGGTTTCGGCCAGGGACGAGGAGGGGGTGGACGGGCGGGGCGCGCAGGAAGTCGTCGACGGCGCGGGCGTCGGCCCCGGCCGCGAGGCGGGGGCGGACCTCCTCGAAGTACGCGGCGAGCGCGGCGGTGTCGGCGGGCACGTCGGCCGGGTCGAGGCCGACGAGGCGGGCGTTCACCCGGTTCTCGTCCACGTAGCGGTCGGCCTGGTCGGGGGTGAGGGGGACGCCGGAGCGGAGCAGGACGTGCAGGAAGCTGTCGATCTGCGCGCAGTGCACCCACAGCAGCAGTTCGGGGTCGTCGACGCGGAAGCGCTCCCCGGTGTCCGGGTCGGTGGCGGACAGCCGGCCGTGGAGCGCCCGGACCCGGGCTCCGGCCCGCTCGGCGTTCTCGGTGGTGCCGTAGGTGAGGGTGCCGACGAAGTCGGCGGTGCGCAGCAGCCGGCCCCAGGCGTCCCGGTGGAAGGAGCTGTTCGCCATCACCGCGCGCACGGCGCGCGGGTGGAGGGCCTGGAGGTAGAGCGCGCGGACGCCGGCGATCCACATGACCGGGTCGCCGTGGCACTGCCAGGTGACGGACCCGGGCCCGTAGAGCCCCGGGTCCGCACCCCCGTACGGAGCTGCGTTCATGGCCCGCCTCCCGCCGGGGAGCCTACCCGGGCGGGGGCCGGCCCACCCGTGGGACGTGGTACCGGCGGATCCGCCGGGTGGCGGGGCCCTCCCCCGGTCGTCGCGGCCGCTCGGGGGGGGTCTCAGGCCCGCAGGGCGGCCATCCAGGACTCGACCTCGTCCGACCGGCGCGGCAGGGCCGCCGAGAGGTTCTCGTTGCCGTCCTCGGTGACGAGGATGTCGTCCTCGATCCGGATCCCGATGCCGCGGTACTCCTCGGGCACGGTCAGGTCGTCGGCCTGGAAGTACAGTCCGGGCTCGACGGTGAGCACGACGCCGGGTTCGAGGACGCCGTCGGCGTACGTCTCGGTGCGGGCGGCGGCGCAGTCGTGGACGTCGAGGCCGAGCATGTGGCCGGTGCCGTGCAGGGTCCAGCGGCGCTGCAGGCCCAGCTCCAGGACCTGCTCCAGGGTGCGTTCGCCGAGCAGGCCCCAGGCGAGGAGCCGTTCGGCGAGGACCCGCTGGGCGGCCTCGTGGAAGTCGCGGAAGCGGGCGCCGGGCCTGACGGCGGCGATCCCGGCCTGCTGGGCGTCGTGCACCGCGTCGTAGACCGTGCGCTGGAGCGGGGAGAAGGTGCCGCTGACGGGCAGGGTGCGGGTGACGTCGGCGGTGTAGAGGGAGTGGGTCTCCACGCCGGCGTCGAGCAGCAGCAGGTCGCCCGGGCGGACGTCGCCGTCGTTGCGGATCCAGTGGAGGGTGGTGGCGTGCGGGCCGGCGGCGGCGATGGTGCTGTAGCCGACGTCGTTGCCCTCGACGCGGGCGCGCAGGAAGAAGGTGCCCTCGACGTAGCGCTCCGAGGTGGCCCCGGCCTTGTCGAGGACCTTCACGACGTCCTCGAAGCCGCGCACGGTGGAGTCGACGGCCTTGCGGAGCTCGCCGATCTCGAACGCGTCCTTGACGCGGCGCATCTCGGAGAGGAAGACCCGCAACTCCTCGTCGGTCGCGGCCGTGACCTTGTCCCGCAGGGCCTTCTCGATGCCGGCGTCGTGGCCGCGCAGGACGCGGACCGGGCCGGTGGCCTCCGCGAGGGCGGCGGCCAGGTTCCGGACGTCCGCGCA
Organism: Streptomyces sp. NBC_01276; assembly: GCF_041435355.1. Lineage (GTDB taxonomy): Bacteria > Actinomycetota > Actinomycetes > Streptomycetales > Streptomycetaceae > Streptomyces. Next base: position 7,115,500 of record NZ_CP108442.1, on the reverse strand, counting down.
GGGCAGGCCGAGGAGCCGCTCGTTCTCGGTCAGGCCGGCCCGCCGTCCGTCCCACAGCTCGCCGCATGCGGACAGCCAGAACTCCCCGTCCTCCCGGTCGGAGCGGGGCAGCAGGTACGCGGTGGACCGGTGGCCGCCGTCCTCCCCGGGCTCCAGGACCAGGACGGCGTCCTCGGTCTGGTCGCCGGTCAGGTACACGTAGTCCGAGCAGGCGCGGAAGGGGTGGTGCGTGTCGTTGGCGCGGACCAGCAGGTTGCCGGCGGGTATCACCAGGCGCTCGCCCGGGAAGCGGGCGGAGAGCGCCGCGCGCCGGCGGGCGGTGTGGGCGGCCTGCGGGAGGGGCTCGATGTCGTGGCGCTCGGTGTCGGCCCAGCCCTGCCGCATGTTCGCGGCCAGCTCCTCGCTCACCCCCCGCCGACGGCCGCGGCCCTCGCTCCGCTCCGCTTCCCCGGCCCGCGCGGCCTCCTCTGCCCCGGACGTCGGGTCCCCCTCACCGGACTGCCGGATTTCGGACGAACGCTCGGTCACAACCGCCTCCTGAATTCGATCCGTTCACCCTCAAAACCCACCGAACCCCTCCCTTGATCGCAAGGGGTCTCCGCCATCGTGGCACGAGCCCGGCCCGAGGGGCCGGGAGTGACATGGGGTCCGCGCGCTAGGGTTCGCACGTGAGTTTCTATGTCGTCGTGGGATTCGGGCCCGCCGGTGCGGCCACGGCCCGGCTGCTGGCCGGGCGGGGACACTCGGTACGGGTCGTCACCAGATCGGGCCGTGCTCCGGAACCCGGCATCGAGCACGTCGCGCTGGACGCGGCCGACGGCGTCCGGCTGACCGAGGCCGCCCGGGGCGCGGCCGCCGTCTTCGGATGCGCCGCACCTCCCTACCACCGTTGGGCGGGCGAATGGCCCGCGATGACCTCGTCCCTCTGCACGGCCGCCGAGGAGACCGGGGCCGTGCTGGTCATGCTCGGCAACCTCTACGGCTACGGTCCCGTGGACGGCCCCCTGACCGAGGAGCTGCCGCTCGCGGCGACCGGCCCCAAGGGGCGGGTGCGGGCCGCCGCCTGGGAGACGGCCCGGACCCTGCACGAGCAGGGCCGCCTGCAGGCCGTGGAGCTGCGGGCCTCGGACTTCTTCGGCCCCGGCGTGACCGACGGCGGGCACCTGGCCGGCCGGGTCGTACCGCAGGTGCTGCGCGGCAGGCCCGTCTCCGCCCTCGGCGACCCCGACGCCCCGCACAGCTGGACCTACCTCCCCGACGTGGCTGCCGCGCTGGTCGAGGCCGCGGACGAGGAACGCGCCTGGGGGCGGGCCTGGCACGTACCGACCGGGCCGGCGCTGTCCGTGCGGGAGATGGTCGGCCGGCTCGCCGACGAGTCGGGCACGGGGCCGGTCGCCGTACGCGGACTGCCGTCGGCCGTCCTGGGCGCACTGTCGCTCTTCTCCCCGCTGATGCGTGAACTCAAGGAGATCCGCTACCAGTTCGACCGTCCCTTCGTGGTCGACTCCGGCGCCTGGGAGGCGGCCTTCACGGTGCGGGCCACGCCCGTCGACGAGCAGGTCAAGACGACGGTCGAGTGGTGGCGCGAACGACTGTCCGCCACCGGGTGACACCCGTGTCGAAGAGGGACGGCGGCGCGGTGGGATCCCCGTCGGCGCGGCACGACGACGTCGCGGTCGTGGGCATGGCCTGCCGTTTCCCGGGGGCCCGGAACGTGAACGCGTACTGGCGTCTCCTGACCGCCCCGCGGCCCCAGTTCTCCGCCATCCCCGAGTCCCGGTGGCGCGCCTCCGCCTTCCTCAGCGAGAACTTCCGCGACCCGTCGACGACGTACACGGACACCATGGCGCTGCTGCCGGACGTGGGCCACTTCGACGCGGCGCACTACGGCATCCCGCCGCGGCGGGCCCGGTCGATGGACCCACAGCACCGGCTGCTGATCGACCTCGCCCGCGAGGCGATCCAGGACGCCGGATGGGAGACCGAGGGTTTCGACCGCGAGGAGACCTCGGTGATCACCTCGCTCACCGAGAGCGGCTACCGCGAGCTCAGCAGCCTGCAGATCCGGATGCGCCAGGTGGCCGGCGGCGAGTTCGGGGCCCGGCCGGCCGACCCCCGGTGGCTGGAAACGGTCCGGGGCGTCGACCACCTGCAGGGCACGTCGGTGGCCGGACTCCTGCTCAACATGGGTCCGAACACCATCAGTTCGGTCTTCGACCTGCACGGTGAGAGCTATGCGCTGGACTCGGCGTGCTCCGGTGGGCTGATGGCCGTGGCGAACGCCGTGTTCGCCCTGCGCGCGGGCCGCACCCGCATCGCGCTGGCGGGCGGCGCCCAGCTGATCCTCACCCCCGACCTGCTGGTGGGCCTGAGCCGGATCGGCGCCGTCTCGCGCAGCGGCAGGTGCCTGCCGTTCGGGGCGCGGGCCGACGGCTTCGTCCTGGGCGAGGGCGCCGGGGTCCTGGTGCTGCGGCCCCTGGCCGACGCGCTGGCCGCCGGCGACCGCGTCTACGCGGTGATCCGGGGGGTGGGCACGGCCAACGACGGGACCGTGCACGGCGGTATGCACCCCCAGGCGGCCGGTCAGCTCCGGGCCCTGCGCCGGGCCTACCGCGACGCGGACCTGGCCCCGGACTCGGTCGGGTACCTGGAGGCGCACGGTACCGGGACGACGGTCGGCGATCCGGTCGAGGTCGGTGTGCTGCGCGAGCTGCGCGGTGAGGACGCCGCGCCCGCCTTCCTCGGCGCGGTGAAGGCGGTGGTGGGCCACTCCCTGAACGCCGCCGGGATCGCGGGGCTCATCAAGACCGTCCTGGCCGTGCACCGGGGGCTGATACCGCCGCAGCCGGAGTTCGAACCGGCCGAGCCGGCGGCCCTCGCCGCCGCGCGGCTGGTCGTCCCGACGGAGGCGACGCCGTGGCCGCGGTCCCCGCGGCCGCGCCGGGCCGGGGTGAGCGCCTTCGGCTTCGGCGGCACCGGCGTCCACCTGGTGGTGGAGGAGTGCGCCGCCCCGGAGCCGGCCGTGCCCGCCCCGGACGGGGAGCCGCACCTCCTGGTGCTCAGCGCCCGTGACCGGGCGGGGCTGGCCCGTTACGCCCGCGACCTGGCGGACGTCCTCACCGAAGACCGGCTCCCGCCGGCCCGGGTCGCGGACACCCTGGCGCGCCGTACGCCCTTCGCGGAGCGTCTGGCGGTGGTGGCGCGGGACTCCGCCGAGGCCGCGGGCCGGCTGACCGCCGCCGCCGAGGCCATCGCGGCGGGCCGCACCGGGGAGCTCGGGCCGGGGCTGGCCGTCGGCGCGGTGGAGCCCGGCGCGCCCGAGACGTCCGCCGCCGCCCCGGGCGCGCCGGCGGACGGGGAACGCGCCCCCGCGCCGGCGGGCCCGGCCGTGCGTGCGGTGAGCGGCCCGGCGCCGCTTCCCGCGGCGGAGCGGACTCCTCCGTGCACGTTGCCGCCGAGTCCCCTGGCGCCCCGCCACCACTGGGTGGTGGACGCGTCGGCCCGCGAGACGGCGGAGCCCGCCGGCCACCCGGAGGAACCCCCGCGGGTGGTGGCGGCGGTCCCGCCCTCCGCCGGACGGGGCGCGCCCGCCTCGCCGGGAGGGTCCGCGCAGCCGGACGCGTCGGCCGGACCGGGCGGGGCCGCCGCGTCCGTCGTCCTCGAAGCGGTCTCACGGACCGGGGTCTTCCCGCTCTCCGACCTGGGCGCGCGGATGGTCCTGACGACCGATCTCGGCTTCGATTCCCTGATGCTCCAGGAGCTGGACGTCATCATCGCGCGGCACGCGCCGGGCTTCCCCAGCGAGGAGACCTTCAGGCCCGGCCTGACCATCGGGCGGCTGACCGAACTGGTCGCTCCCCACCTCACGCACGCGCCGGCCCCCGCCGCTCCCCCGCGGCCGCGGGAGCCGTGGGAGGCGCCGGAGCCGCAGGGGGACGAGTACGCCGCCACGGCGAGCGTCGACGGTTTCCCGGAGGTGCGGCAGTTCGAGGAACGCCTGGACGCGATCACCGCCGGCGGCGCGGACTTCCCGTACTTCCGGGTCCACCGGGGCACGATCCGCGACACGACCGTGATCGGTGACCGGGAGTACCTCTCCTTCGGCTCCTACAACTACCTGGGGCTCTCGGGCCATCCGGCGGTCACCGCCGCCGCCCACGAAGCGGTGGACCGCTACGGGACCTCGGTCTCGGCGAGCCGGGTGCTCTCCGGCGAACGGGAGCTGACCGTACGGCTGGAGCGGGCGCTCGCCGCCTTCCTCGGCGTCGACGACTGCCTGGCGCTGGTCAGCGGCCACGCCACCAACGTCACCGCGATCGGGCACGTCGTCGGCGCCGGGGACCTGGTGCTGCACGACGCCCTCGCCCACGACAGCATCCTGCAGGGCTGCGCGCTGTCCGGGGCGGCCCGGCGGCCCTTCGCCCACAACGACACGGACCAGCTGGCGCACATGCTGCGGGTCAACCGCTCGCGGTTCCGGCGGGTGCTGATCGCCGTCGAGGGCGCCTACAGCATGGACGGCGACCTGGTGGACCTGCCGGCCGTGATCGAACTGAAGAAACGATACGGCGCCCTGCTGATGGTCGACGAGGCCCACAGCATCGGCACCGTGGGCGAGCACGGCCGCGGTGTCGGCGAGTTCTTCGGCGTCGACCGGTCCGGAGTGGACCTGTGGATGGGCACCCTCTCCAAGGCCTTCGCCAGCTGCGGCGGTTACCTCGGCGGCTCGGCCCGGATGGTGCGCTGGCTGCGGCACACCCTGCCCGGCTTCGTCTACAGCGTCGGCCTGACCCCGGCCAACGCGGCCGCCGCGCTGGCCGCGAGCGAGCTGATCACCGCGGACCGGGTCCGTGCCCTGCGGCGCAACGCCGAGCTCTTCCTCTCGCTCGCCTCCTCGGCCGGCCTCGCGACGGGCTCCAGCGCCCACACCCCGATCGTGCCGTGCCTCCTCGGTGACTCGGCGAGGACCCTGCGCGTCGCCGACCGGCTGTACGAGCGCGGTGTCATCGCCGATCCGATCTTCCACCCCGCGGTGGAGGAGGGGCTCTCCCGGCTGCGGTTCTTCGTCACCTCCGATCACCGCGAAGGGGACATCCGCCGGGCCGTGTCGGTCCTGGCCCAGGAGGTGTCGGCGGCCGGGGGCTGACGTCCTCGGGTCACCCCGCGGCCCCCGCCCGGGGGCGTACTCCCACGGCCGGGGGCGGCCGCGCGAGTGCCGCCCACGGCACCATGCCCGCGGGGCGCCCTCCCGGCAGGGTTGCCCTTGTGATCGAAGTCAACGAACTCACCAAGCGCTACGGCGCCAAGACCGCCGTCGACCGGTTGTCCTTCACCGTCAGGCCGGGCCGCGTCACCGGATTCCTCGGCCCGAACGGAGCCGGCAAGACCACCACCCTGCGGATGGTCCTCGGCCTGGACCGGCCCACCGCCGGTTCCGCCACCGTCGCCGGCGTCCCCTTCGGCGACCACCCGCGCGGACTGCGGCACGCGGGCGCCCTCCTCGACGCGAACCAGGTGCACGGCGGACGCAGCGCCACCGCCCACCTGTCCGCGCTGGCCCGCAGCAACGGCATCCCGGCGCGCCGGGTGGACGAGGTGCTCCAGGAGGTCGGCCTGGCCGGAGCGGCGGGCCGCCGCATCGGCGGGTTCTCGCTCGGCATGAAGCAGCGCCTGGGGATCGCCACCGCCCTCCTCGGCGATCCCCCGGTGCTGATGTTCGACGAGCCCGTCAACGGCATGGACCCGGAGGGCGTGCTCTGGATGCGCGGCCTCTTCCGGCGGCTGGCGGCCGAGGGCCGTACGGTCTTCCTCTCCAGCCATCTGATGTCGGAGATGCAGAACACCGCCGACGATCTCGTCGTCATCGGCCGCGGGCGGCTCATCGCCGCCGAGTCGGCAGGGCAGTTCGCGGCCCGCAGCACCCGGTCCCGGACCGTCGTGGGCACGTCGCGGACCGCCGAACTGGCGGCGCTGCTGGCCGGCGCGGGCGCTTCGGTGGAGCCGGAGGGGCCGGCGGACACGGGCAGGCTCGTGGTGACCGGACTGGCGGCGGACCGGATCGGGGCGCTCGCCTTCGCTCACGGGATCGTGCTGGACCAACTCACCCCGCGTACGGCCTCCCTGGAGGAGGCCTTCATGGAACTGACCGCCGACAGCGTCGAGTACACGACAGGACGGACCCGATGACCCGAACCGCCTCCGCCCACGCGGCCTCCGCCTCCCCCGTCTCCTCCGTCTCCTCCATCGCCGAACCTCCCGCCCGCTTCCGTGACCTGCTCGTCGCCGAGTGGATCAAGATGCGGTCCCTGCGCTCCACTTGGTGGACGATCGCCCTCACCGCGCTGTTCGTCATCGGGTGCGCGACCGTCGCGGCGCTGGCGGACCACGACACCATCGCCGCCGCCGGCCCGGGTGCGCAGGAGTCCCGCGGGTTCCTGCCCTTCGACGCCTTCCCGCCCGGCGCCTACATGACGCTGATGCTCGTCGCCGGCAGCCTCGGAGCCGTCACGATCGTGAGCGAGTACGGCAGCGGGCTGATCCGTACCACCACCGTGGCCGTACCCGCCCGTCACTCGGTGGTCCTGGCCAAGGCCGTCGTCGTCGCGGCGGTGTGGACCGCCGTCGGGACGGCCGTCTCCCTGGGCGCCTTCCTGGTCTCCCAGGCCGTCCTCGACGGCCGGCACGCCGGGGTCTCCCTCACCCACCCCGGTGCGGCCCGGGCCATGGCGGCGTCCGCGCTGCTGGCTCCGGTCTGCGCCCTGGTCGGCCTGGGCCTCGGCGCGCTGATCAGGCACACCCCGGGCAGCCTGGTCGCCACGCTCTTCACCCTGGTGATGCTGCCGCCGCTGTTCAGTACCTCCAGGCAATGGTCCGCCGACGTCAACCACGTGATGGTGGCCTCCGCCTGGAAGCGCCTCGTCCAGAACTGGGGGGACCTTCCCGACCTCCACCACGTCCACGACGCCACCGTCTCCGGTTCCTGGGCCGTGTACGTGGTGTGGCCGCTGGTCGCGGTCGCCCTCGCGGTGGTCGTCGTACGCCGGCGCGACGTGTGAGCCGGACGCCGGGGACCTGACGGGCCGGGCGGGCCCCTCAGAACAGGGTGCGCTCGATGCGGCTGAGCGTGTCGTCGCCCTTCCCGGACGGTCCGCCCCCGGGGCCCGGGGGCGCGCCGGGTCCGTCCTCGGCACCGCCCATCCGCTGGGAGAGCAGGTAGGCGATGACCTCGGCCTCCTGTTCCTGCACGTCGTCGTAGGTGGCGCGCAGGAGCATGTCGCGGACGAGGTCGGGGTCGAGGTTGGGGAAGAGGAGGCGGGAGCTCGCCTCGTCCAGCCAGCCCGCCCCGCGGTGACAGCAGATGATGTGGCCCAGCTCGTGCAAGATGATGTGCTCCTGATGCGCGCTGGTGGTGTTGGCGTCGTAGAAGATCAGGTCCTCGTCCCGCGCGGCCACCCACATGCCGCACGGCTGCGAGGCGGGCATCTGCATCGGGATCAGGGTGATGGGGCGGTCGCGGATCTCTCCGATGTACCGGCAGAGTTCGGCGACGTCGGCCCCTTCCGGCAGGTTGAGTTCGGCGAGCCGCCGCGCTCCGTCCTTGCGGAGCTTCTTGAGCTGACTGCGGCGGCCGTGATCGGCCGAACGCCCCCTTCCGGGGACCCTCATTCCGGGTCTTCCGAGGGGTCGGTGACGGGCGGGAGGCCCTGGAGCTGCCGGTACTGGTCCATGATGGCCGTGATGGCCTGGAGGTTCTCCTTCTTCATCCCGGCCGCCCGCATGGCCACGGAGCGGACTCCGGCCTGGCGCAGCGCCTCGATGGCGGCGACCTCACTGAGGACGGACTCGGCGACCTCGTCGTCGAAGAAGTACGCGACGGAAACGCCGAAGAACCGGGCGAGGGCGGCCAGCAGGTCCGGCGAGGGATTGGAGCGCTTGCCGGTGCGCAGCTGCGACAGATAGACGCCACCGGCCTTGAGTTCGGGGTTGGCGCGCTTCAGTTCCTCCGCGACCTCGGCGTTGGTCCAGTGCTTGCCCTTGGGCCGGACCGTCTTGAAGAGGTTGTCCAGACGCACTGCCAGCTTGGGCCGGTCGTCGGTCTCCGACACGGCGATTCTCCCTTCCGTCACCTCCTCGACATTGCTCTCAGCTATCCGGCAGTTTCGCAGATTAGCCGTCAGTTGACAATCTGACCAGAGTCCGCCACCGTGGACCTCGCCGATAGCTGGCAGCTAACTTTGCTTACGGGGGTAGCCGAGTTGATGTGCTGGCGGCTGTCGGTCCGGGCAGGGCCGGCCCTCGGGGGATGGGGGTCGGCACCGAGCGGATCACACCCGCTCTGCCCGGAAGCAACACGGGGGAAACGGGGGAAACAAAGGGGGGGACCCACGGGGGAAAACGGGGGGAACCACGGGGAGGGTGAAAAAGGGAAAACCCGCCCGGCCTGACGGGGGACAGACCGGGCGGGAGCTCTCAACCCGCTTTGCCGAGTTTACGATAGACGGCTGCCACTTGGGTGAGCCAGGCGACCTCCGCCGAGAAGTTGTCCGTGTCCCGGTCGTCGAAGTCGCCCGCGTCCTTGTTGAGATCGGGGACGGTCCCGGCCCGCTTCGCGTGCAGGGCCTGCTTGATCTGCGCCGCCTCGGCGTGGGCCTGCCGGTACTCCTCGCTCGCCGCGGGATCCGCCGCCCCGACGGCGGGTGCGGTGCGGTCGATGTAGGGGCGCAGGTCCCGCCATCCGTCGCGTATCTCGATGACGCGCCGGTGCAGGCGGTAGTTGAGGTCCGAGACCGAGGCCGAGCCCGGCGGCTCCAGGACGATGTCCGGAGAGGACTCGTACAGGTCCCGCCAGAGCGGGTAGAGGGCCCGGTAGGAACGGTAACTGTGCGCCCACTCCAGCAGTTTGGCGGCCGACGCCTCCCAGGAGGAGAACGTCAGGCCGAGCGAGAGGGTGACGATCCCCGCGGCGCTGAAGACGTTCGACGCGAGCTGCCAGACGCCGATGTCGATCCCGGCCGCGGCGGTGAGGATGTTCACCGTCCGGCAGGTGCAGTAGAGGAAGAGGATCACCGCGGCCACGGACAGCATGCGCAGCGCCTGCCGCAGCGAGGCCTTGCCGGTCATCCGGGCGTAGGGGCCGCACTGGCGGAAGATGGTCACGCACGGAACCGCCTGGGAGACGATGAAGACCAGGAGGTAGACGAGGACCAGCGGTTGGCCGCTGCCGGAGTTGAAGTCCGTCGCCGGCCGCCCGGGTCCGTCGGCGATGAAGAAGAGGGCGATCAGGAGCACGCCGAGGGCGACGCCGGTGATCAGCCAGTAGCGGGCCTTGCGCGCGGCCTCCGCGGGGTCGGCCGCCCAGCGCAGCAGGATGATCTCGGCCGCGACGCAGAAGGCGACGGCCGATACGTGCATCACCAGGATGGCGAGGTTGCCGACGCCGAGGAAGCTGTCGCCGCTCATGGCGACGGCGCCCATGGTGAAGGTGAGGCACTGCAGCAGGAGGGTGACCACCAGGGTGCGGTAGGCGCTGTCCCGCCAGCTGCGGCGCACTTGGCAGAGCCGGTAGACGAGGGCGGCGTACGACGAGAGCGCCGCGATGACGAAGCAGAGGGTTCTTGTGGTGTTCACGGCCTGATTCCCCGCCGGTGCCGCGCGCACGCGGCAGACGGTCTAGTCGGTGTGGGTGGGTTCGTCCAGCGGGACCGTCAGGCCGATGCCCTCGGCCGCCACCGCGATGGCGAAGTCGAAGTACGCGGACTCGTCCCGGACGCTGTCGTGGGTACGGCTGAAGACCTGGAACACCAGGAGCCCGATCAGGCTGCTCCAGAGCACGATGCCGCGCTCGACGATGTCCGAGAACGGTGCGTCGGGCACCCCTCCGAAGAGTTGCACGGCCTCCGGCCGGAGCAGCGGCGGCCCCGGTACCGTCCTCCGGGGCGGGAGGAGTTCGCCGCCCTCCAGCGCGGACCTCACGATGCCGGCCAGCACGGCGGGGGTGCGCGAGGCGGGCGGGACGGTGTCCTGCGGGGCGTGGTAGCCGGGTACGGGCGAACCGTAGATCAGCGTGAACTCGCCGGTGTGGGCGAAGGACCAGGCCCGCAGGGCCCGGGTGACCGCGAGCAGCCGCGCGCCCGCCGGGGCTCCCCCGGCCACGGCGGCCGCGTCGGCCCGCTCCATCGCGGCGGCCGACGCGTCGTAGGCGTCGACGACCAACGCCGTCAACAGGTCGTCCCGGTGCGGGAAGACGGCCGCCACGTCGGCGACGGCCAGCCCGCCCTCGGCGGCCACCGCCTCCGGGGACAGCCCCGGGGCCCCCTCCTTCGGCAGCAGCCGGCGCGCCGCGGCCATGATGGCCTCCACCTGCCCGGAGTTCTCATCGGTAGCGCTAGTTCCGGAAAAATCCATGGCCAAACCGTACCCGTCGGCTACCGACCCCTCGATCACATTCGGACGGACGATCGACAGCCGCCCGGGGCACGGGCCGGCCGGGCCCTGATCCGGACCCCTGGGACCCTCTCCGGGACGGGACGGGACGGGGCCTCCGCCGAGTCGACCGTCACGGTCTGTCACCGGCAGACCCGAGTACTCGGCCGCCACGGCCTGCGCCGTGTCGTCCAGGGGCCGATGGGGGGACACCGCCACCCGGGACCGTGACCGGGCCGAAGGTCCCCGTCGTCGCTGCACGGACCCGTGCCGCGCGGACCGGTGGGACCTATGGTCCCGGGACGGCACCGGTCGGCCCTACCCGGGCCCCGGCCGGCCGGCCGACCCTGGAGGCAGCGCAGGCACCGCTCCACCTCGGGGGCGCCGTCGTGGCGCACGACCGGGGCAGCACAGACAGGACCAGACCCGTGACCGCACGCACCGTCGAAACCGAAACCGTCGCCCGGCTCGTCGCCGACGCCGTCACCGCCCCCTCGATGCACAACGCCCAGCCCTGGCGCTTCGTCTTCCGGCCGGACGACGAGGTCGTCGAGCTGTACGGAGACCCGGAGCGGGCCATGACCCGTACCGACCCCGATCACCGCGCCCTCCACCTCGGCTGCGCCGCGGCCCTGTTCAACCTGCGCGTGTCCGCCGCCCGCCACGGGCTCGGGGCGCGCGTGCGGCTGCTGCCCGACGGCTCCCGGCCCTGGCTCCTGGCCGGGGTGTCCTTCGAGGCGGCCGTGGACGGCGGCGACGAACTCGCCGCCCTCTACGACGCGCTCCGCCGCCGGCACACCAGCCGGCTCCCGTTCGGCGACGAGGCCGTGCCGCCCGCGGTCCTGGACGGCCTGCGGGCGGCGGCCCGACTGGAGGGGTGCCACCTCACCGTCCCCGGCACCTGGCACATCGAGACCCTGCTCGGGCTGGTGCACGACGCCGAGCACCTGGAGGAGACGGACCCGCTCGTCCGGGCCGAGACGGCCGCGTGGACCGGCGGGGACCGGAGTCCGGGCCCGACGCGCCGCGACGGCGTGCCCGCCGAGGCGTTCGGCCCCCGGAGCTCCGGCGGACCGGCGCCCGTGCGCGACTTCGGCCGGGACCGACCGGTGCCGGACCGCGGGTGGGCCGTGTTCGAGAAGCGGCCCCGGCTGGCCCTGCTGGGCACGCGGGGCGACACCCGGGCCGACTGGCTGCTGGCCGGTCAGGCGCTGGAGCGGGTGCTCCTCCGGGCCACCGCCGACGGCCTGGCCACCTCGATGACCTCCCAGCCCCTGGAATGGCCGGAGCTGCGCTGGACGGTCCGCGATCCGCTCGCCGCCACGGGACACGTCCAGATGGTCCTGCGCCTCGGCTACGGCCCCGCGGGCCCCGCCACACCCCGCCGTCCGGTCTCGGAGGTCCTGGAGGTCCGGTGAGGGCGCCGGCCGGCCCTGCCGGGCGGGACGGCCGCGGGGCCGGCGGCGGACGCGGGGTGCGACCACTGCCGGTAGATGGCATTCCGTCAGCACCCTGAGCTGCTGTTTTGCCAGTTCCGAGCGGCGTTCAAACGCATGGTCAGCAGAATCTAGTTGGCACATTCGTACAGGACGGTGCGGACACCCCTGCACGGGTGTCGCCTGATTGTCGGGAACATGCCCCTCAAGCCACGTACCGCGAGGCGGACGGTCCCGTTCCACACGGCTGGGGAGGGCGCGCTCTGGGCACCCGTTCCGCCGTTTCCGCACGAACGTGGCCGTGCTTCCGGCATGATCTCCCGCAGCACCACGGCGGCCGCCCACAGGCCCGGCGTCGACTCCGGCGCCACCGGCCCCCCGGACGGTCAGCGAACCCGCTGGCGCCCCGGACGCGGACTCCCCCGGCACCGGTGCACGCGAGAGTCGAGCCCCTCTCTCCGGCCCCCACTCCCCCGCCCGTCGGCGGGGCGACAACGACATGCACCCAGGCGATCAACCAGCTCAAGAGCGCCCTGGTCTCAGCTGACTCCGCCCTCCGCGAGTCGCTCGCCGGGCTGAGCAACCCCCACCTGTTCAAGCGGTGCGCCGACCTCGATCCCCAGCATGCGAGGGGACCGGCCGGGGCCGCCCGTCACACCTTGAGGCTGCTGGCCCGCCGCATCCGGCATCTGACCGAGGAGATCGACGATCTCAACAAGCGGATAGCCGAGGCCGTCGAAGTCAGCACGCCGGGCCTGCTGGAAGTCCGTGGCGTCGGCCCGGACAGCGCCGCTGCCCTGCTCATCTCGGCCCGCGACAACCCCGAGCGACTCGTCAGCGAGGCGTCCTTCGCAGCCTTATGCGGCACCAGCCCGGTCGAGGCTTCCTCCGGGAAGACACAGCGCCGCAGGCTGAACCGCGGCGGCGACCGCCAAGCGAACGCCGCCCTCTACCGGATCGTCCTCAGCCGTCTGCGCTGGGACGACCGCACACGCGACTACCTGCAACGACGTCTGACCGAGGGCAAGACACGCCGCGAGATCATCCGCTGCCTCAAACGCTACGTCGCACGAGAGATCTACCGACTTCTCGTCCCAGCGAACCCTCCGGCTGACCAGACAGGACCCGCCGCGATCGCCGCTTGACATCCATAGGGACATCCATAGGGGCATCGCACTGGAGTCGGCCCTTGGACCGCTGCCGGCGCGCCCGAGCCTGGCCCTGGACGCCGGATACGGATACGGATACGGATACGGATACGACTACCGCATGCTCCACGACGACCTGGCCGCCCGCGGGATCGAGGCCCGCATCGCCCCACACGGCGCGAAATCTCCGATCCAGACCGCAGGCCGTTGGGTGGTGGAGCGCACGAACTCCCAAGCGATCACGGTGACAGTCATCGTCGGTATGCGTCATCTATCGGCGGTAGTCGCACGGGGTCAGCGGCGGACGCGGGGCATGCCCAGGCCGATCCACGCGATGATCTCGCGCTGGATCTCGTTGTTCCCTCCGCCGAAGGTGAAGATCACCGCGCTGCGGTAGCCGCGCTCCAGTTCCCCGTGCAGGACCGCCCCCGCGGAGCCGTCCTTGAGGGAGCCGGCCGCACCGACCACCTCCATCAGCCAGGCGTACGCGTCCCGGCGCGCCTCGGAGCCGTAGACCTTGACGGCGGAGGCGTCCTGCGGGGTGAGGGTGCCGGACTGGACCGCGTTCACCATCTGCCAGTTGAGCAGTTTCATCGCGTCGAGGCGGGCGTGGGTGCGGGCGAGCCGGCCGCGGACCCAGGTCAGGTCGATGACGCGACGGCCGTCGGCCAGCTTGGTCGCGGCGGCCCAGCGCTGGACGTCGTGCAGGGCGCGGATGGCCATGGTGCCATGGGCGGCGAGGGTGACGCGTTCGTGGTTGAGCTGGTTGGTGATCAGCCGCCAGCCCTTGTTCTCCTGGCCCACGCGGCGGTTCGCGGGGACGCGGATGTCCTCGTAGTGGCTGGCGGTGGTGTCGTGCGAGGCCAGGGTGTTGATGAGGGTGCAGGAGTAGCCGGGGTCGGAGGTCGGCACGAGGAGCATCGTGATGCCCTTGTGCGCGGGGGCCTCCGGGTCGGTGCGGACGGCGAGCCAGACCCAGTCGGCGGTGTCGCCGTTGGTGGTCCAGATCTTCTGGCCGTTCACCACGTAGGTGCCGGTCTCCTCGTCGCCCTCGCGGACGGCCTTGCACTTGAGGGCGGCGAGGTCGGTGCCCGCGTCGGGCTCGCTGTAGCCGATGGCGAAGTCGATCTCCCCGGCGAGGATCCGGGGGAGGAAGTACGCCTTCTGCTCGTCGGTCCCGAACTGCATGAGGGTGGGGCCGACGGTGTTCAGCGCCATCAGCGGCAGCGGGACGACGGCCTGCGCGGCCTCGTCGAAGAAGATGAACTGGTCCATGGGCGACATGCCGCGCCCGCCGTACTCCTTCGGCCAGCCGACGCCGAGCCACCCGTCGGCGCCGAGACGGCGGATGGTCTCCCGGTAGAAGCGCTTCTGCGCGGCCGGGTCCTCGTAGCGGGCGTAGACGTCCTGCGGCACGAGCTCGGCGAAGTAGGCACGCAGCTCGGTGCGCAACTGCTGCTGCTCAGGCGTGTATTCGAGGTGCACGGCCCCTCCGGGAGTCTCGCGGTCCAGCCGGTCGGTGTGGTGGCGGCGGCCAGGGTAGAACCCGTTGCAGTAATCCGGAAGGGGTGGTGATGGACCGTCAGGAGTGCGGGCGGGCCGGGAAGTCCGGTACGGAACTCCCCGGCCCGCAGCGGCTAACAGGCGGGGGACGAGCCCTTCTGCCCCTTGAGGTCGCGGTTGTACAGCCATCCCGTGGCGTTCGTGCCGTCCACGCGCACGAACGTCCACTGGTTGCCGTACGAGTTGACGATGTAGCACTGGTACCAGAGCTTCGTGCCGTCCTTGACCAGGCTGCCCTGCGAGCACTGCTGGTACGGCGCGGCCAGCAGGTGGTGGTCGCCGGAGATGTAGCCGTAGGTGCCCGGCGCCGGGTCCTTGTGCGTCCAGCCGGCGCAGCCCGTCGGTACGGGGCTCGGTTTGGCGGGGGCGGGCGAGGAGCCCTTCGCGGAGGGCGACGGCGTGCCGGCCTTCTTCGAGGCGCTCGCGGACGGCTTCGCCGTGGGCCCGGAGCCGGAGGGCGACGGGGCCGGGGTCGGCGCGCCCGACTGCCCGCCGGCGACCGGGGAGCCGCCGGGCGCCGGGGTGGGAGCCGCCGCCTGCGCCCGGTCGTCGCCGTCGCCCGAGGTCACGGCGTAGGTGACGCCGCCGGCGGCGAGTACGGCGACGACCGCCACGGCCATCGCGGCGCGGCTGCGGCGCCGCGCCCGGTCCACGGCCGCCGAGCCGGAATGGCTGACCGTGGACGGCTGACCGGGCGGGGGTCCCTGCGGCGGTCCCTGCGGCGGGAAGCCGGGCTGGGGGGTGGGGGCGTAGGGGTGCGGAAACGATACGCCGTCGGCGTCGAAACCGGCCGGGGGCGGGGGCCCGAAGCCGGGAACGGGCGCGGGGGCGGGCGCCGGGGCCGGCGCCGGAGCCGGAGCCGGCCCGAACTCCGACTGCGCGCCGGGGGTCGGCGGGACCGAGGCGGGAGCCTGCGCGGGCGCCGCGCCACCGCCCGCCGCCACCTGCTCCAGCATCGCGCGCGCCTGGTCGGCGGTGGGACGGTGCTCCGGCTCCTTCTCCATCAGCGCCCGCAGCACCGGGGTGAGCGGCCCCGCACGCCGGGGCTCGGGCAGCGGGTCGCCGACGATCGCGGCCAGCGTGGACCACACCGAGGTGCGGCGGAACGGCGAGACGCCCTCCACCGCCGCGTACAGGGTCATCCCGAGCGACCATATGTCGGAGGCCGGGCCCGGTTCCCTGCCCTGCGCGCGCTCCGGCGGCAGGTAGTCGAGCGAGCCGACCAGCTCGCCGCTGCGGGTCAGCTTCGCCACGGCGTCGTCACCGGAGGACTCCATGGTGGCGATGCCGAAGTCCGTGAGGACGACCCGGCCGCCGCGCTCCAGCAGCACGTTGCCCGGCTTCACGTCCCGGTGCAGGACGCCCGCGCGGTGCGCGGCGTCGAGCGCGTCCATCAGCTTGGCACCGATCGCGGCGGCCTCGTGCGGGTCGAGCGCGCCGCGCCGCGTGACCACCTCGTCGAGCGAGGGCCCGTCGACGAGTTCCATGACGATGACGGGCAGCCCCTGCTCATGCGTCACGTCGTGCACGGTGACGACGCCGGCGTGCCGGATACGGGCGGCGGCCTGCGCCTCGCGCTCCATCCGGGTGCGCAGGTCGGCCAGTTCGGCGTCGCTGGAGTCGGTGTAGGCCCGCAGGACCTTGACGGCGACCTCGCGGGCGAGCAGTTCGTCGACGGCCCGGGCGACCACGCCCATGCCGCCTCGGCCGACCACGGAGGTCACCCGGTAGCGTCCCCCGAGCACCTTTCCGATCAGGTCCCCGTCGTTCGCATCCTCCGCTTGGCCCGCTGGCACCACATGCTCCGTTCCACGACCGGTCGCCCGTCTCGACTCTCTGACGGGGCACAAGCGTAGATGCACCGTCCACGGACGGACCGGGCGGCTGCCACCCATCCCGCGGCCCAAGCCGGTTGCGCCTCCGCTTCGCCTCGTGGCCGGGCACCGACGACCTGGCCGGCCGGGGCGCGGGGAGGTTCCGCACCCCGGTGCCGACGGCCGGGCCGCCCCTGCCGACTCCAGACACCCCCTAGCCGTCCCGGCGGCACTGCCCGGTGCGCGGGCCGGTGACGCTGTTCCGCGACTGGAGGAGGTCCGGCGCGTTGCCCTCGCAACGCAGCGGGCCGGTGACGCGGTTGGACCGGAAGGCGGGCGCGGGGTCCACGGACGCCAGGCCCGGGCCGCTGTTGCCGGTGATCCGGACCGGTCCGGTGACCGTGTCGGCCGAGGCTTCGAGGCCGCCGGTGTTCGCGTCGAGGGTCAGCGGACCCCGGACGGTGTTGCCGGCGCAGGCCGTCGCCTCACGGTCGGAACCGATGAGCACCAGCCCGGTGGTTCCCTCCACGGAGACCGGGCCGGTGAGCGCGGACCGGCAGAGGGTGAAGGCGGTGGCGCCCTGGGCCGACACCGGTCCGGTGATCGTCGCGTCCGAAGCAGCCAGCGCACCGCCGGGGCGTACGGTCAGCGGGCCGGTCTGGCTGCCGCCGGCCGCGATGCACAGGGCTTCGCCCGGGGCCACGGTCAGCGGGCCGGCGTGCGCGGTGGTGAGGCAGGGTCCGGTGAAACCGACGGTGACCCCGGTGGGCGCCGCCGTCGCGCCCGGGGTGAAGGCCGCGTCGCCGCCGTAGCGTGCGGTGATGGCGTGCGCGGAGGGCTGGAGGGTGCCGGTACGGATGCTCGCGCGACCGCCGTCGAGCCTGGCGGTGCCCAGCGGGGTCGGCCCGTCGAAGAACGTGACCTCCCCGCCGGGGGTTCCGGCGTCCGGGTCGGCCGGGTCGACGGTCGCGGTGAGGGTGACCGGCCGCCCGAACAGCGGGGTCGCCGTGTCCGCGGTCACCGTGACCGAGGTTCCGTACCGGAAGGAGACGACCGCCTTGCCGTTGCCGTGGTTGACGCCCCCGGTGAGGGTGGCGCCGATGGCCGTCGGGGCCGCGAAGCCGCTGCCCCCGCCGCCGCCGGCTCCGTAGAGTTCCCCGGGCCTGCCGCCGCCTGAGCCGCCGCCACCGGCGAAGTAGCCGCCGCCACCTCCACCGCCGCCGTTGCCGCCGCCTCCGCCGTTGCCGCCGGAGCCACCGCTTCCGGGGTTGGGCCGGCTGGTGTACTGGTCGATGTCGCTGCCCGCGGCGCCCGGGGCCCCGACCGCGGAGTTACGGCTTCCGCCCACCCCGTGGGCGGACTGGGTTCCGCCGCCGCCCGCGAGGCCGGACCCGTCGGGGCCGCCACCCTGGCCGCCGGGCTCCCCTTCGGGCCCGCCGCCGTCGCCGCCGTGCAGCAGCGGCCCGCCGTTGCCCGCGCCACCGCCGCCGCCCGCCACCAGGATCCGGTCGGCGGGGCCGAAGGCCCCCGTACGCAGGTCGCTGGCGCCGCCGCCGGAACCGCCGCCGCCGTGGGCGCCGCCGCCGCCGGAGCCGTGGCCTGTGCCGCCGGGGCGGGCGAACTCGCCGTGCCGGGAGGTGCCGGAACTTCCGACTCCGCCGACGGTGATCTGGAGGGACTGGCCCGCCACGACCGGCAGTTCGGCGCGGGTCTCGCCGCCCAGTCCGCCGGGTGCCCCGCCGTTCGGGGGGCTGGGGAGGACGAAGCCGGCGGCGCTGCCGCCCTCGGCACCGAAGAGGTCGACCGTCACCGCGGTCACCCCGGCCGGGACGGTGAAGGTGTCCGTGCCGACGGCGGTGTAGGTGCAGGTGGGCGACGCGGCGGTGAAGGCGCCGCCCGCGCCGCAGGGGGTGACGGCGCCCGGCGCCGTCGGCTCGGCCGTCGCGGGCAGGGGCGCCATCGCGGCGGCCAGCAGGCCGGCGGCTCCGGCCACCTTCAGGATCTTCGATCGGTACATGCTCAACTCGGTTCCAGACGACGGTACTCGGGATGGGACGTGCGGCGCCGCAGCCGGGGCGCGACCGTGGCCCCGGCTGCGGCAACCGTGCTGCGGGTGGATCAGACGCCGTCGTCGGCGCACAGCGCCCAGGCGTCGGAGTAGGTGCTCGGGGAGCTGACTCCCCCGGCGTGGGTGGTCGCCGACCAGTACGAGGCCGTGGTGGTCCCGTCCGCGACCGGGTTGCCGCCGGAGTCGCTGGGGTAGCTGCCGTTCAGGTGGTCGCCCTGGGAACCGGGCCCGGTGAAGTTCGTGGTCGTGACGCTGCCTCCGCTGATCGCGGCGCCGCCGCCGATCAGCTTTCCGTCCCCGCCTCCGCAGCCGACCGTCACGGTCTGGCCCGCGGTCGCGGCGGTGGGGCCGCTCACCTCGCTGTGGCGGACCTTCACGGTCGCGCCACTGATGTTGATGTTGTTGCCGCTGCAGATGGCGTACGCGTACGTGGTGTTGTCGGTGTTGCCACCGCCGCCGTTCCAGCCGACGGCGCTCCAGGAGTCGGGGTTGGTCTCACCGTCGGCCGCGGCCTTCTGACCGTAGCCGTGGGCGGAGTTGTTGAAGGTGGGGAAACTGGCGATGGGCTTGAGGCTGCCGATGACGGCGGGGGTGATGCGGGCTCCGCCGCCGAGCAGGCGGGTGTTGGCCGGGCAGGTCGCGGTGACGAGCCCGACGGTCGAGCTGGTGGTGGGGCCCGCCAGCTTGTTCATCACCACCTGGGTGTGGTTGATCAGGCTGCTGCTGAAGCACATGGCGTACGGGGTGCTGGAGAAGGAGGCGTTGACCGCGCCGCCGCTGCCGCCGATGCCGAGCCAGTGGGTCACGTCGGTGCCCACCACGCCCGTGGAGCCGGTGTACTCGGCGCTTCCGTCGGGGCTCGGCGAAGTGCCGTTGATCTTGTTGCCGTTGGAGGACGACCCGGTGCCGATGGCCTGGTTGACGCCGCCGCCGGAGACCAGGCCGCTCGCGCACGCGGCGTCGGTGGTGATCTCGGAGAAGGCGGCGGCCGGGCCTGACGTGGCGCCGGGTGTCTTCACCGTCACGCCGACCGTATTGGCGTAGGCGGTGCCGGGGACCGCCAGGGCCAGCAGGGCGGCCACGATCAGCGCCTTGCCCGCGACAGGGCGTCGCAGAAGGAACTTTCGCACGGTTTCTCCCTTTCGGAGAGGAGGTTCGGGCGGCCGGGGGCCGCGCGCGAGCAGCACCGTTCCCCGGACGGGGTCCGGTTCGGCGCTGGGAGGGTGTGATCGGGTGGTCGGCACGGCGGAGCGGCGGCGTGTGGACCGGTGTCGCGCACCTGCGGCAGGGCGGGGCAGGCCAGATCATGGCCGGCCCACCGCCCGTCCGGAGCGCGATGCACTTGCGGAATGTAGCAGTCAAATAAGGAAGCAAGTAAGGCCGGATCCTCGCTTTTTCCTGGCAGATGCGGTACTGGTGAGTAGGCTGGGGGGTGGCGCGTCCGGCCCCTCCGGAGCAGGGGCGCTTCAGACGCGGGGCGGCACGAGGCCCGTGCCCGGCAGCCCGGGGCGGATCAGCACCTTGATGTGCGCTCCGGGCGCCGCAGGGAGGCGAAGGCCGCGTCGAGTCCGCCGAAGCCCCGCCGATCCGGGCCGCGGCCGCGCGCCGCAGCGCCGACGGGTCGGAGGCCACGACGGGGCCGGCGCCGCGCTCCAGCAGGGCCGCGACGGCGCCCAGCCCGACGGGCCCGCAGCCGACGACCACCGCGGGGGTGCCGGGCCCCGCCTCCGTACGGGCGATGTTCCCGAAGCCGACGGCCAGCGGCTCGGTGAGGGCGGCCAGGGCCAGGTCCAGGGAGTCCGGCACCGGGAGCAGGGCCTGCGCCTGGACGACGATCCGTTCGCCGAAACCCCCGGGGAAGGCGTTGCCGTAGCCGACGGTACGGACGACCCCGCCGGCGTCGAGGGCCCAGGGCAGGGCGACCACCCCGGTGCCGGGGGCGGGACCGCTCGCGCCGGGGCCGTAGGCGAGGACCCGGCCGGAGAACTCGTGGCCCATGACCAGGGGACGGGCCGGGTCGAAGAGGAAGCCGGTGGTGCCGCTGTCCAGGGAGGCCCGGAGGAACTCGGCGGTGTGGGCGACCGCGCTGAGGCCGGAACCGCAGACGCCGCAGGCCTCGGTGGCCACCAGCGCCTGCCCGGCAGCCGGACACCGCCGAGGGCCTCGATGTACGCGACGAGGTCGAGTACGCCGAACTCCGACTGCTGCAGGGCGGCTTCACGGGTCTCGGCCGGATGGACGGGGGTGACCAGCCGCCAGCTCCGCCGGTCCGCGCGGCGCCCCGCTTCGGCGCAGGCCCGTTCGTGGGCCGCCCAGTTGGTGTCGAGCGTGGCGAAGCCGGCCGGATCGGCGGCGGCGAGCGAGAGCACGCCGGCCCCGTGACGTCCGGCGAGGACGGCGCCGGTCGGGGAGACCGCGGAGGCGACGGCCACCTCCGTCTCCCGGCCCCGGTAGGGCCCGAGCTGCAATGGCGGCGGCCCGGCCCTCCCGCTGAGTGGGATGTCCGGGCCGCCCGCCCGCCGCGTCCTTCCGGGATCCGGGATCCGGCGATCCGGTATCCGCGCTCCCCTGGCCGTCGGCTCAGGGGCGACGGTCCAGGGCGCCGATCATGGCGGCGGCCGTCGCCGCCATCGCCGTCCGGGCCGCCGCGAGGTAGGGGCGGGGGTCCGCCGGGGTGAGGTGGGCGCGGATGGCCTCGGTCATGGCCACGTTGAGGGCAGTGCCGATGTTGACCTTGCGGATCCCGCCGGCGACGGCGGCCGCGAGCTCCGCGTCGGGGAGGCCGGAGGAGCCGTGCAGGACGAGCGGGACGTCCACCGTCTTGGCGAGCCGCGCCAGCAGGGCGTGGTCGAGGACCGCGGTCCGGCTGGTCATGGCGTGGCTGCTGCCGATGGCCACGGCCAGGGCGTCCACCCCGGAGTCGGCGACGAACCGGCGCGCCTCGTCCGGGTCGGTACGGGCGCCCGGCGCGTGCGGGTCCAGGGGGGCGGCGCCGTTCTTGCCGCCGACCTCGCCCAGCTCGGCCTCGATCCACAGGCCGTTGGCGTGGGCCCAGTCGGCGGCGGAGCGGGTGGCCTCCAGGTTCTCGGCGTAGGGCAGGTGCGCGGCGTCGTACATCACCGATCCGAAGCCGGCGTCCACGGCCTGCCGCAGCAGGTCCGGGCTCTTGACGTGGTCGAGGTGGAGCCCGACGGGCACCCCGGCGGCCTCGGCACACGCGGCGGCGGCACGGGCGATGGGCAGCAGGGCTCCGTCGCGGAACTTCACCGCGTTCTCGCTGAGTTGCAGGATGACGGGCAGGCCGGTGCGCTCGGCGCCCTCGACCACGGCCTCGGCGTGCTCCAGCGTGATGATGTTGAAGGCCGCGATGGCGCGGCCGGCCCCGGCCGCTTCGGCGACGAGGTGTCCGGCGGGGGCGAGGGTCATCGGACCGCCCCCTCTCCGGTGGCGGTGAGGATGACCGAGCGGGTGAGGTTGCGGGGCGCGTCCGGGTCCAGCTGCCGGTGGGCGGCCACGGCGACGGCCAGCCGGTGTACGCGCACCAGTTCGGCGAGCGGGTCGAGCGCTCCGTCGATCCATGCGGCGCCGGTACCGAGGACCTGCTCGGCGATCCCGTCGGGGGTCCCGCCCAGCGACCAGGTCACGGAGCCGGGCCCGGTGACGCTGACCGGGCCGTGCCGGTACTCCATCGCCGGGTAGGCCTCCGCCCAGGACAGGGAGGCCTCGCGCATCTTGAGGGCGGCCTCGTTGGCCAGACCGACGCTCCAGCCCCGGCCGAGGAAGGTGAACTGGCCCCGGCCCTCCAGCCCCGCGGGCAGCGGTTCGGCGAGCGCGACGCGGGCGTCGGCGACCACGGCCGGGGTGTGCGCGCCGACGTGGGCGCGCAGCAGGGTGAGGGCGGTGGTGGCGAACCGGGTCTGGACGACGGAACGTTCGTCGGCGAAGTCCAGCACGACGAGGTCGTGCGCCAGGGTCGTCACCGGCGTGTCGGGGTCGCCGATGACGGCGGTGGTCGCGACCCCGGCCTCCCGCAGGCCGGCCAGCAGGTCGAGGACCTCGGTGGTGGTCCCGGACCGGGTGAGCGCCACGACCCGGTCGTAGCGGCGGTGATGGGGGAACTCCGAGGCGGGGAAGGCGTCGGTCTCGCCCTGTCCGGCGTCCTCGCGCAGGGCGGCTGCGGCCTGGGCCATGAAGTACGAGGTGCCGCACCCGACGATCGCGGTACGCTCCCCCGGCCTCGGCAGCACCGCCCGGTGAGCCGGGGCCAGTTCAGCGGCCCGTTCCCAGCTTTCGGGCTGCGTGGCCAACTCGTACGCGACGTGACTCATGCGGGCTCCCTGCGCGTTGGGTGCGTGTTCCTGCAAGGTAGCGGGCTATTTCGCGCAACTTCAAGCATCTACGGGGTGGCGGCCTGGGTTAATCTCGACGGCGGGGCCGGAGCGAGTCCCGGGGAACGCACGGGAGGGGCGCCATGACCCGCAAGGAACGCTGGCAGACGCTGCTGGATCTGCTGGTGGAACGGGGCGGGCTGGAGGTGGAGCCGGCCGCCGAGGCACTCGGCGTGTCCGCCGCGACGATCCGCCGCGACCTCGACCAGCTCGCCGAGCAGCAGCTGCTGGTCCGCACGCGCGGCGGGGCGGTCCCGCACGGGGTCTCGTACGAACTGCCCCTGCGCTACCGCACGTCCCGGCGGGCCGCGGAGAAGCTGCGGATCAGCGAGGCCGTGGCGGCGCTGATCGCACCGGGCGAGGTCGTCGGCCTCACGGGAGGCACCACGACCACGGAGGTGGCCCGCGCCCTGGCGGCCCGCGCGGACCTGGCCACGGGCTCGCCCGCGCTGACGGTGGTGACCAACGCCCTGAACATCGCGGGCGAGCTGGTGATCCGCCCCCAGTTCAAGATCGTCCTGACGGGCGGGGTGGCCCGCCCCCAGTCGTACGAGCTGACGGGCCCGCTGGCGCAGCAGGTCCTCGGCCAGCTCACGATGGACACCGCCGTCCTAGGCGTGGACGCCTTCGACCCGGCGGACGGCGCGGCGACCCGGCACGAGGACGAGGCGGCGATGAACCGCCTCCTGTGCGAACGCGCCCGCCGGGTCGTCATCGCCGCGGACTCCAGCAAGCTCGGCGTCCGCGCCTTCGCCCGCATCTGCGCCACCTCGCAGGTGGACGTCCTGGTAACGGACACGGGCCTCCCCCCGGAAGTCGCGACGGGCTTCACGACGGCGGGGGTGGAGGTGGTCCGGGTGTGAGGGGGGCGGGGCGGGGGGGACGACGGAAGGACGGCGGGGCGGGAGTGGGACGTGTGGTCGGGGTCGGGGCGGGCGGGGCACCGGTGGGGCGGGCTCGGGGAGGGCCTGGGGGCTTCCCGCCAGTCCACTGTCCTTCCGTGCCGTGCCGGCCTGTCAAGGGCGCTCCCTTCGGTCGCGTCGCTTCGCGATGGCCTTCGGCCACCCTTGACAGGCCGTCCCGTCCCGGAATGCCAAAGACTGTCGGGAAGCCCCCAGAGGAACGGTCAGGGGCAGAGGATGCAGGGGCGGCCCCGTCGGAGAAGCGGCGGGCAATCCCGCTCCATCCGCGAATCAGTGACCGCACCGTCCCCGGGCGCCCCCGGGGCAACCCTGGCGCACCAGATCGCTACGCGCTTCTCCCGGCACAGCGTCCGGCGGCCGTCCGTGGCCGGACATAAGCCGCCCAAGGCCGTCTGTCTCTCTCGATCACGCGATTGCGGGCAGTTTGTCCCCATTGGGTGGCCCGGCGGGCGTCATATGGCTCCCTGTAGGAGCGAGAGGACGAGGAGGGTGTCGTCAGAGTCCGGCAAGGCGCCCGTATCGCCCTGTGACTGCCTTCAAGCGCCCGTCGAGGGCGGGAAGGGCAGATCTGGAGGCGTGTGAGCGGCCCAAGACGGCTGCCGGACGCCATGCCGGCACACGCCGTGCCGGCACACGCCATGCCGGGAGAAGTGCGTAGCGATCGGGCGCGTAGCGATCCGATGCGCCCGGGGGCGCGGGAGGACGGTCCGGTCACCGTTCGGGGAGGCCTGCCGGGCGGAGACTCCTCGCCGCTTCTCTGACGGGGCCGTCCCTGCATCCTCTGCCCCCAGGCCCTCCCCGAGCCCGCCCCACCGGTGTCCCGCCCGCCCCGACCCCGACCACACGTCACACTCACGCCCCGCCGCCCCGCCCCCTCGGCGCCCCGGCGCCCCGGCCCCGCGCCTCGCCGCCTCAGTGCGCCGGGACCCGTTCCGCCTCGCGGGACAGGGCCGCCAGGACCGGGGCGATCAGGGGGTGGGACTCGGCGCCGCGGCGGGTGGCGGCGAAGACGCGGCGGGTGGCGGCCGGGCCCGTCACCGGGCGGACGCGGACCTCCTTGAGGTCCATGCCGCGCAGCGCCGAACGCGGCACCAGGGCCACCCCGGCCCCCGCGCCCACCAGGGCCGTCACGGCCCGGAAGTCGTCGGAGGAGTGCGCGAAACGGGGCTGGAAGCCCGCCAGTTCGCAGGCCAGCAGGGTCACGTCGTGGCAGGGGTTGCCGGGGTACTGACCCACCCACTCCGCTTCGGAGAGGTCCGCCAGCGCCACGGCGGGGAGGTCGGCGAGCGGGTGCCCCGAGGGCAGGACGGCGTCGAAGGGTTCCGCGTAGAGCGGGAGCACCGACAGGCGGGCGTCGTCGGCGCCCGGACCGCCGCGGTACTCGACGGCCAGGGCCACGTCGGCCTCCCCGTCGAGCAGCATGGGCAGGCTCTGGTCGCCCTCCGCGTCCCGGACCCGCAGGCGGATG
This sequence comes from Streptomyces sp. NBC_01276, assembly GCF_041435355.1. Classification (GTDB taxonomy): domain Bacteria; phylum Actinomycetota; class Actinomycetes; order Streptomycetales; family Streptomycetaceae; genus Streptomyces. Next base: position 7,090,270 of record NZ_CP108442.1, on the reverse strand, counting down.
CCCGGGTGTTCCAGCGCCAGCCGGGATATGGCCGGCGCCAGTACCTCGGCGATGCCGGTCGCGAAGGCGGCGACCGTGACCTCGCCCGCCGATCCGCCCGCGTAGGCGGCGAGTTCGGCTTCGGCGCGCTCCAACTGGGCCATGACCTCGTGGGTGTGGCCCAGCAGGATCTCCCCGGCCGCGGTGAGCCGTACGCCCCGGCCGCTGCGGGTCAGCAGCGCGTGTCCGGTCTCCTGCTCCAGCGCGGCGAGCTGCTGGGACACGGCGGAGGGGGTGAGGTACAGGGCTGCGGCCGCGGCGGTCACCGTACGGTGGTCCGCCACGGCCCGCAGGATGCGCAGCCGGCGGGGGTCGATCACCCCTCCATTGTCTCAGCCGGCGGACGTGCGGAGCGCCGCGCGGGCGTCGACGAAGGCGGCCACCGCGCGCTCCACGTCGGCCGTGGAGTGGGCCGCCGAAAGCTGGACGCGGATGCGCGCGGCGCCCATCGGCACGACCGGGTAGGAGAAGCCGATCACGTACACGCCGCGCTCCAGCAGCAGCTCGGCCATCTTCGCGGCCTCGGCGGCGTCGCCGATCATGACGGGGGCGATGGCGTGGTCGCCGGGCAGGATCTCGAAGCCCGCCTCGGTCATCTTCGCGCGGAAGAGGGCGGTGTTGGCCGCGAGGCGCTCGCGCAGGTCGCCGGCGGACTCCAGCAGGTCGAGGACCTTGAGGGAGGCGGCCGCGATGACCGGGGCGAGGGAGTTGGAGAAGAGGTACGGGCGCGAGCGCTGGCGCAGCAGCTCGACGATCTCGGTGCGGGCCGCGACGTAGCCGCCGGAGGCGCCGCCCAGGGCCTTGCCGAGGGTGCCGGTGATGATGTCGACGCGGTCCATGACCCCGTGCAGTTCGGGGGTGCCGCGGCCGCCGGGGCCGACGAAGCCGACGGCGTGCGAGTCGTCGACCATGACCATGGCGTCGTAGCGGTCGGCGAGGTCGCAGATCTCGGCGAGGGGGGCTACGTAGCCGTCCATGGAGAACACGCCGTCGGTGACGATCAGGCGGCGGCGGGCGTCCTGAGCGTCCTTGAGCCGGGCTTCGAGCTCCGCCAGGTCGCGGTTCGCGTAGCGGTAGCGGCGGGCCTTGGAGAGGCGGATGCCGTCGATGATCGAGGCGTGGTTGAGGGCGTCGGAGATCACCGCGTCCTCGGCGCCGAGCAGGGTCTCGAAGACGCCGCCGTTGGCGTCGAAGCAGGAGGAGTAGAGGATCGTGTCCTCCTGGCCCAGGAAGGACGAGAGCCGCGCCTCCAGCTCCTTGTGCACCTCCTGGGTGCCGCAGATGAAGCGGACGGAGGCCATGCCGTAGCCCCAGCGGTCCAGGGCCTCCTTCGCGGCGGTGACGACCTCGGGGTGGTCGGCCAGCCCGAGGTAGTTGTTGGCGCAGAAGTTGAGGACCTCGCCGGGGGCGCCGCCCGCGGTGACGGCGACGGCGGCGTTCTGCGGGGTGCCGATGACGCGCTCGGGCTTGTGCAGGCCCGCTGCGCGGATCTCGTCGAGGGTGGTGCGGAGGTCTTCGCGGACGGACTCGAACATGACTTCGGTGTCTCCTTGTGCGGTGTGCCGGGCGCCGCCCGGCGGGAGCGGAGCCGGGGCGGGCGGACGGACGAAGGGGGCCGGGCCCCGCGGAGGGGGGAGGGTGTGCGGGGCCCGGCGGAGGGAGATGGTCTTGTGGTGGCCCGGACCGGCCGGGACGCGGCCGCCCCTCCCGCCGGGCCGGCGCGGGATCAGGCCGTCCAGTCCAGGATGATCTTCCCGCTCCGCGCGGTCGACGCCTCGTCGAAGGCAGCCTCGAAGTCGCGGTGCGAGTAGCGGCCGGTGATGACCGGGGACAGGTCGAGCCCGCCCTCCAGCAGCACGGTCATCGCGTACCAGGTCTCGAACATCTCGCGGCCGTAGATCCCCTTGATGGTGATCATCGAGGTGACGACCTTCGCCCAGTCCACCGGGAACTCCTGGGCCGGCAGGCCGAGCATGGCGATCCGGCCGCCGTGCGTCATGTTGTCGATCATGTCGCGCATGGCCTCGGCGCGGCCGGACATCTCCAGGCCGACGTCGAAGCCCTCGCGCAGGCCCAGCCGCGCCTGTGCGTCGGCGATGGAGGTCTCGGCGACGTTCACCGCGAGGGTGGCGCCGGCCTTGCGGGCGATCTCCAGCCGTTCGGGGCTGACGTCGGTGATCACCACGTTGCGCGCGCCGGCGTGCTTCGCCACGGCCGCCGCCATGATCCCGATCGGGCCGGCGCCGGTGATCAGGACGTCCTCGCCGACGAGCGGGAAGGACAGCGCGGTGTGCACGGCGTTGCCGAAGGGGTCGAAGATGGCCGCCACGTCCAGGTTCACGGAGGTGCGGTGCACCCACACGTTCTGCGCGGGCAGCACCACGTACTCGGCGAAGGCTCCGTCGCGTCCGACGCCCAGCCCGATGGTGCTGCGGCACAGGTGGCGGCGGCCGGCCAGGCAGTTGCGGCACCTGCCGCAGACCAGGTGGCCCTCGCCGCTGACCAGGGCGCCGATCTCGATGTCGCGGACGTCCGCGCCGAGCGCCGCGACCTCGCCGACGAACTCGTGGCCGAGGACCAGCGGGGTCTTGACGGCTCCCTGCGCCCAGCCGTCCCAGGCACGGATGTGCAGGTCGGTCCCGCAGATGCCGGTGCGCAGCACCTTGATCAGCACGTCTCCGGGGCCGTACTCCGGCTCGGGGACGTCCATGAGCCACAGCCCGGGCTCGGCCTTGTGCTTGACGAGTGCCTTCATGGCGGTGGCTCCAGGGGCATTGCGGAAGGGGGCGCCGGGTGCGCTGGTGCGCGGGTGGCGCGGGTGACTGGCACCAATGTGCCGATCGGCGTAGTGATCAGTCCATCGAGACTTTCTTAAGCGGGTCGACAGCGCAGCTTCACGCCTATGCTCCTCAGGTGATGGGGGACGGGGGCCGGGGCATGATCCGGTGGACGGTCCCGGTCCGGGGAAAAGGGGAGGTGAGGGGCGTGCCGAGTCTGCGCAGCAGGGCGCTTTCGGCCGCACTGGTCGCGACGGGGCGGCGAAGACGGTCGGCGACGGCGGAAGCGGTCCGGGCGAAGGTGGCGCGGTCGGCCCGCCGGCCCGCTTCGCACCTGCCGCCGCGCTCGCTGGGCCGGGTGGCCGAGGTGTCGCGGACCTTCGTCGGGGCCTGGCCCGTGTACGACGCGTCGCCGCGCGGGGCCGAGCCGGTGGCGCGGGTGCTGTACGTGCACGGCGGCACCTTCGTCGACGAGCTGGTCCGGCCGCACTGGTCGCTGATCCGGACCCTGGTGACCCGGGCGGGCGCGCGGGTCGTCGTACCGGCGTACGTACTGGCGCCGCGCGGGACCGCCGACCGGACCGTTCCGGTCGCCGCCGATCTGCTGAGCGGTCTGATCGAGAGCGGCGGCGCGGGCGGCACCGTCCTGGTGGGCGACTCGGCCGGGGCCGGGCTGGCGCTGGCGGCCGCGCAGCGGCTGCGCGAGCGCACCGGGGCGCAGCCGTCCCGGATCGTGCTGATCTCCCCTTGGCTGGACGTCAGCATGAGCCACCCGGGCCAGGCGGCCATCGAGCCCGCCGACCCGGTGCTGACCCGCGCGGGCCTGGCCGAGGCGGGCCGTCTGTACGCGGGCACCCTCCCCTTCGACGACCCCCGGGTGAGCCCGCTGCACGGCTCCTTCGAGGGGCTGGCGCCGTTGACGGTGTTCACCGGCACCCGGGACGTGCTGAGCACCGACAGCCGCGAGCTGCTGCGCCGGGCGCGGGCCGCCGGGGTCGAGGTGGAGTGGCACGAGGAACCGGGCCTGCCGCACGGGTACCCGTTGCTCCCGGTTCCGGAGGGGCGCGCGGCCCGGGAGCGCATCGTCGAGCTCGTCACGGCGGCAGCGGCCGATCCGCTCTAGGCGGTGCAGGTCATGAGCGAGCTGACGGGCCAGGCCCGGTACGCGCTCCAGTAGGCCTCGTCGCGCGCCGGGTCGGCGGGCGGGGTCCGGCTGGGCTGCCAGCCGACGGTGGTGAAGCCGGCGTCGACGGCGGCTTCGGCGAAGTCGGCGTGCGCCCATTCGCGGTACTCGAAGTGCTGCGGCGGCTCGGTCAGGAACTGGGCCTTCAGCAGCGGTGCGTCGCCCTCCGGCACGCGGTCGAGGATGCGCACGCCGTACGGCGACCAGTCCACGCTCGGGAAGGCGCCCGGGTTGCGCACCAGCGACAGCAGCCGGCCGCCGGGCCGCAGGTTGGCGCGGATCCCGCGGAACATGGCGTGCAGGGCCTCGCGGTCGGGTGCGTGGCTGAACAGGTAGACGGCGGTGGCCAGGTCGAAGGGACCGAGCTGGGGCATGGCGGCGGCGTCGGCGAGGACGTACTCCACCGCCGCCGAGCCGGAGGCCGCCGCCCGGGCGCGGCGCAGGCGGTCGGGGCAGCTGTCGACCCCCACGGTGCGCCGGGCTCCCCCGTCGGCGAGCAGGGTGACGGTGCCGCCGTGACCGCAGGCCACGTCGAGGGCGTCGAGGTCGCGGACCCCGCCCAGGGCGTCCAGCGCGGTGCGGAGCGTGTAGGCGTCGGCCGCGGTGAAGGCGGCCCGGGGCGCCGGGTGCGTGGACGTGTCGTAGGGCTGGTGCATGCCGGCATGCCTCCCCGGTACGGGCGCGGGCAACGGCCCGCGCGCCGGTCCGTCCCCCGGACGGGGGAGGCGTTCGGGTCAGTGGTTACGGCGTCCGGTCGCCCCGGGCCCGGCGGCGGCCCCGCGGCCGGGCCCGTGCTCCCCGCGGCCTCCCCCGGCGGCCGGGCGCGGAGCCGGGATGCACCGCCCGCCGCCGGGGGCGCATCCTTGCTGTGTGACGGCGAGACCGGACAGCGGTGGCTCCTGCCCCGACGACGCCCGGGACCGGGTGCTCGCGCGTGCGGCCGTGAGCGCCGTGGAGGCCCTCGGCGGGTACGCGGGCGGGGTGTACCTGCGCTCCGAGTCCCCGGAGCTGCTGCGGTTGGCGGTGTTCACCGGCCTGCCGGGTCCGTTGTTCGGCCCCTGGTGGCGGGTGCAGGTAAACCGCCCGTACCCGGTCGCCGAGGCCTACCGCTCCGGTCAGTCCGTACACCTCGCGGACGAGGAGGCGTCCATGCGGCGCTTCCCCCAGCTGATGGCCGGGCTGCCGGTGCCCTTCTCCTCGCTGTACGAGCCCGTCACGGGCGGGCCGGAGCGCTTCGGCGTGCTGTTCGTGCTGCGTCCGGCGACCCCGGGGCGGGCCGTCGGGGAGGCCGACCGTGAGCGGTTGCGCTCCGCCGCCGAGAGCCTGGCGGCGGAGCTGGCCGCGCTGGCGGCGGAGGGGGACCCGGTGGTGTGGACCGGCGACCCGGTCCAGATCCCGCCCGCGACCCCGGCCGGAGGCGCCCAGGAGGCCGTGGACCGCCTCGCGCAGCCCCTGCTGTCGGTGGACCGGGAGGGCAGGATCGGCTTCACCAACTCCGCCGCCGATGAGCTCCTCGGTTGCGACGCCCCGCGGCTGCTCGGCCGCTTCCTGTGGGAGGCCGTGCCGTGGCTGGGGCATCCCGCCTACGAGGACCACTTCCGGGGGGTGTTCCTGTCCCCCGTGCCGGTGCACTTCGCGGCCCGCAGCGGCCCGGACCCGGACCGCGACTGGACGACGGTGGGGCTCTACCCCGGGCCGGACGGGGTGACGGTGACCCTCGAACCCGGCGAGGAGCCGGCCCCCGCGCCCGATGCGGCGGCCCGGACCGACACGCCCGCCGACCGGGCGGCGGCCCTGTACCGGCCGGTGGCCCTGGCCATCGCCCTGACGGAGGCGGTCACCGCCCGCCAGGTGTCGGCGGTGGTCACCGAGGAACTGCTGCCGGCCTTCGGCGGCCGGCAGCTGGCGATCTACCTGCTGAACGAGCGGCACCTCTACCTGGCCTGGGAGACCGGCTTCCCGCAGGGGTTCCTCGACCGCTTCGACGGGGTCTCGCTCGACGCCCGGCTCCCCGGCGTGGAGACCCTGACCACGGGCCGGCCGCTCTTCTTCGAGTCGATGGAGCACCTCGCCGCGGCCTATCCGGGCATCCCGATGGACGCGGACGTCGGCGCCCGCGCGTTCCTGCCGCTGATCGCCTCCGGCCGGCCGGTGGGTTCCTGCATCCTCGGTTTCGACGCCCCGCGCGGCTTCAGCCCGGAGGAGCGTACGGTGCTCACCGCGCTGGCCGGACTGATCGCGCAGGCCCTGGCGCGGGCGCGGCGCTACGACAGCGAGGCGGCGCTGGCCCGGGGCCTGCAGTCGGCCCTGCTGCCGCGCCGGCTCCCGGTCCTCAAGCACGTGGACACGGTGGGCCGGTACCTTCCGGGCACGGTCGGCATGGACGTCGGCGGCGACTGGTACGACGTGATCGAGACGACTGCGGGGCTGCTGGCGCTCGTCATCGGGGACGTCCAGGGGCACGGGGTGGCGGCCGCCGCGACGATGGGTCAACTGCGCAGCGCCGTACGGGCCTTCGCGCTGAGCGGCAACGCCCCCGACGAGGTGGTGCGGGGGACGAACCAGCTGCTGATCGACCTGGACCCGGGCCAGTTCGCGAGCTGCTGCTACGTCCTGCTCGACCCGGGTTCCGGCCGGGCCCTCGCCGCCCGCGCCGGTCACCCCCAGCCGTTGCTGCGCCACCCCGACGGCCGCACCGAGGTGCTGGACCTGCCCGGCGGGGTCGTGCTGGGCATCGACGCGGGCGGCGACTACCCGGTGACGGAGCTGCGGCTGGAGCCGGGCGCGGTGCTCGCCCTGTACACCGACGGGTTGGTGGAGATGCCGGGCACGGACATCGACGAGGGGGTGGAACGGCTGCGGGCCGCGCTGGCCGGGGCCCGGCCGTCGCCGCTGACGGAGACGGCGGACCGGCTGGTCGCCGAGGCCGGGAGCACCGCCGACCGCCCCGACGACATCGCCCTGCTGCTGGCCTCCCGTACGGGCGGGGATCCGTAGGCCGGGCGGGCGTCCAGCGGCTCCCGCACCGGTGCGGGCCCGGCGGAGCGGGCCGCGTCCGGCGGGGCGGGGCACAGCGCCCGGTCCTGCGGCATCCGTACGGTGATCTTGCGGCCGCGCTCCCCCGGGACGAGGCCGGGCAGGTAGTCGCCGACCGGCCGGTCCAGGCGGATCCGTCCGTCGGCGCTCTGCCGCAGGACGGCGACGGCGGTGAAGGATTCGCGAAGCCGGACCGGAAGCGGAAGCCCGGCCCGCGTCGGCGGCGGGCGCCCGGCCGGCTTCGGGGGCGGCCTGCGCCGGGGCCGTCCCGGCCAGGAGTGCCAGGACGACGGCGGCCCCGGCCGCGGCCGCCCGTAACCGGTTCCGTCGGCCGTGCTTGCGCGTGCTGCTCCACGTGGGTCTCCCCGAGCGGTCCGGCCCCGAGGGGCATCGGTGGATCTTGGGTCCTCCGGTTCTTCCGACACCCGCGTCCGGGCCCATCGGCCGCGAGGACGATCCCGGCGCGCGCGGCGTCGGCCGTCAGGAGCGGAGGCCCCTCACTCCCCGGGTCCTCTCGACGCGGCCCGGATCCCGCCCGCGGCGGGCAAAGCGGAAGGAAATTCGCGCGATCACGCTGCGGTTCCCGCACCCCGTCACGGGTCAATGTTTACGCGGTCTTAACGCTCGGATCGAGACCGGGCAGCCGACCCGCACGATGGAATCCGCAGGTGAACAGCTCTTGACCTGCGGATCTCGTGGAGTTTCCATATCGGCCACGGGAGTCACGCAGCGACTTGCCCACCACCGCCCCGGAGGCGATACCGCTCCCGCGCTCATTCACCGCACATGGCGATCGGAAATCCCGCACGATGACTGACACGATCAGCGCCCCCCAGGCCCTCGCCCCGGCGACCGGGCCGACCCCGCAGAAGCTCAAGCGTTCCATCGGCGTCGTCGGCGGGACGCTGCTCACGCTGTCGTGCGTGACGCCCGCCTCGACCCTCTTCGTCGTCGTGCCCGACCTCTTCTCCAGCCTCGGCACCTGGACCGCCCTCACGATCGCCATCGGGTCGCTGCTCTGCGTCGGCGTGGCGTTCTGCTACTCGGAGCTGGGCACCCTGATCCCCAGCGCGGGCGGCGAGTACGCCATGGTGTCCACCCTGGCGGGCCGGCTCGCCGGCTGGCTCGTGTTCGTGCTGTCGCTGCTGGTGGTGATGATCGTGCCACCCGTGATCGCCATGGGTACGGCCGACTACCTCTCCCCCGTGATCGACATACCGGCCCCGGTCGCCGGCGGCGCCGTGATGCTGCTCGCCACCCTCGCCGGTCTGCTCGACCTGCGGGCCAACGCCTGGATCACCGGCATCTTCCTCGTCCTCGAAGTGGTGGCCGCCGCGCTGGTCGCCGTACTCGGCTTCGCCCACGGCGAGCGGGGCGCGGACGCCCTGGTGCACGGTTCGGTCGCCGTCGAGGGCGGCGGCACCTCCACCGTGACCGCGATGATGGTGGTCTCGGGGCTGGCCATCGCGCTCTTCATCACCCAGGGCTTCTCCACCGCCGTGTACCTGTCGGAGGAGCTGGAGAAGCCGCGCCGCAACGTGCCGCGCACGGTCCTGGCCACCCTCGCCATCTCCACCGCGGTCATCCTCGTGCCGGTCATCGCGATCACCCTGGGAGCCCCGGACCTGGACGCCCTCGCCTCCGGCGACCTCGGCGCGATGGTGACGGCCTGGTCGAACTCGGCGGTCGGCACCTTCGTCAGCCTCTGCGTGGCCCTGGCCATCATCAACGCGGGCATCGTCATGGTCATCCAGAACTCCCGGGTGCTGTTCGCCTCCGCCCGTGACAAGGCCTGGCCCGAGCCGGTCAACCGCGGCCTGTCCCGCCTGGGCCGCTTCGGCTCCCCGTGGGTGGCCACCCTGCTGGTCGGCCTCCCGGGCGCCGCGATGTGCTTCGTGAACCTCGACACCCTCTACGGGGTGACCGGCGTCTCGGTGACCGGCATGTACCTGCTGGTCGCGGTGGCCGCACTGTTCAGCCGGCGCGGGGCGCACGGGCAGGCCTCCGCCTGGCGGATGCCGCTGTGGCCGGCGGTGCCGATCGGGCTGATCCTCGTCCTCGCGTACATCCTGACCCAGCAGGAGACCCAGTACCTGCTGTGGACCGGTGGCATCACCGCGGTGGCCACCCTGTACTGGGCGCTGTACCTGCGGCCGCGCAAGGACTCGCGCTGGCTGGTCAGCATTCCGGACACCGAGGAGGGCCTGGAGGACTGATCCCCGGTCCCCCTCCCCGTCCCGCCCCCGGGGCCGTCGCGACGCGCGACGGCCCCGGGGGCGTTCTGCGGGCGCCGGGTCCCGGAGCGGGTCAGCCCGTCGCGGTACCCCCTCCGGACAGGGTGAGGGCGGTGTTCACCAGGCCCACGTGGCTGAAGGCCTGCGGGAAGTTGCCGAGCTGGCGTCCGGCGATCGGGTCGTACTCCTCGGCCAGCAGTCCCACGTCGTTGCGCACGTCGAGCAGCCGTTCGAAGAGGGTGCGCGCCTCCTTCTCCCGGCCGGTCAGGTACAGCGCGTCCGCCAGCCAGAAGGAGCAGGCCAGGAAGGCTCCCTCGTCCCCGGGCAGCCCGTCCACGGAGGGGCCTTCGGTGCTGTAGCGGCGGACCAGACCGCTGCGGCCCAGTTCCGCCCGGACCGCGTCGACGGTGCCGATGACGCGGGGGTCGTCGGGCGGCAGGAAGCCGACCCGGGGGATGAGCAGGGTGGCCGCGTCCAGCTCGCGCGAGCCGTAGTACTGGGTGAAGGTGCCGCGCTCGGGGTCGAAGCCGTGCTCGCAGACGTCGCGGTGGACCTCGTCGCGCATGGTCCGCCAGCGCTCCACGTCCCCGGGCATGGACGGGTCTCCCTCCAGGGCCCGCACGGCCCGGTCGGCGGCGACCCAGGCCATCACCTTGGAGTGCACGAAGTGGCGGCGGGGACCGCGCACCTCCCACAGCCCCTCGTCGGGGCGGTGCCAGTTGCGCTCCAGGAAGTCGAGGAGGGCGAGCTGGATCTTCCAGGCGTGCCGTTCCTTGGCGAGACCGGTGGTCCGCGCGAGGTGCAGGGAGTCCAGGACCTCTCCGTACACGTCGAGCTGGAGCTGGTCCACGGCGGCGTTCCCGACGCGGACGGGCGCGGAGCCGCCGTATCCGCGCAGCCAGGCCAGGTCGCTCTCGGGGATCCGGCGCTCGCCTCCGAGGCCGTACATGATCTGGAGGTCGGCCGGGTCGCCCGCGACGGCCCGCAGCAGCCAGCGGCGCCAGGCGCCGGCCTCGTCGAGGTAGCCGGTGGACAGGAGGGTGCCGAGGGTGAGGGTGGAGTCGCGCAGCCAGCAGTAGCGGTAGTCCCAGTTGCGGACGCCGCCGAGTTCCTCGGGCAGCGAGGTGGTGGCCGCCGCGACGATCCCCCCGGTGGGGGCGTAGGTGAGGCCCTTGAGGGTGATCAGGGAGCGGACGACCGCCTCCCGGTAGGGACCCCGGTAGCGGCAGCGCCCGGACCACTCCTGCCAGTCGGCGAGGCTCTGCTGGAGCGCCTGGTACGGGTCGACCTGCTCGGGGCGCGGTTCGTGCGAGGCGTGCCAGGTGAGCACGAAGGCGACCCGGTCGCCGGGGCCGACGGTGAACTCCGAGCGGGTGCTCTTGTCCTCGCCCCAGGTGTGGACCGGCGGGTCGCTGCGGAACCACACCGAGTCGGGTCCGGCCACGGCGACCCGGTCGCCCTCGCTGCGCCGGACCCAGGGGACCACGTGGCCGTAGTCGAAGCGCAGCCGCAGGGTGCTGCGGACGGTGACCTGGCCGGTGATCCCCTCCACGATGCGCATCACCTCGGGCGCGGTGTCCCGTTGCGGCATGAAGTCGGTGACCTTGACGGTGCCGTCCTCGGTCTCCCAGTGGGATTCCAGGACCAGCGAGCCGTCCACGTACGCCCGGCGGGTGCAGCGCTCGCCGTCGGCGGCGCTCTTCGGGGCGATGAGCCAGTGGCCGTTGTCCACTGCGCCGAGGAGGGCGGCGAAGCAGGCGGCGGAGTCGAAGCGGGGCAGGCACAGCCAGTCGATGGACCCGTCGCGGCCGACCAGACCGCTGGTCATGAGGTCGCCGATGAGTGCGTAGTCTTCGATGGGTTGTGTCATTTCTCCGCTGTTCCCCCGATCACCCGGAGCCAATCAGGGTGTCGGGACGGATCCCTCCGAGGGAGGGACCCGTCCGCCGCGGAGGGGACGGCCTAGTTCCGCACGAGGAGCGTCACGGCCGCGAGGACCACTCCGAGGGCCAGCGCCTGGGCGCCGAGGGCGAGCCGGTGGGTGCGCAGCGCGGGGACGGGCAGCAGCCGGTCGACGGCGAAGCGGCCGGGGCCGGTGAGGGTGAGGGCCGCGGCGGCCACGGTGAGGAGGAGCTCGTACTCCATGCCCTTGGGGGCGAAGAAGGCTCCGGTGCCGTGGACGGCGGCAGCGTTGATCATCGTGCCGAGGACCGCGGCACCGGCGAGCGGGGTGAGCAGGCCGACGGCGAGGGCGAGACCGCCCAGGGTCTCGGTCAGGCCGGCGACGGCGGCCATGGTCTCCCCGGCCGGGTAGCCGCTGGCGGTGAAGAACTGGCCGGTGCCGGTGATGCCGCCCCCGTCGAACCAGCCGAAGAGCTTCTGCACGCCGTGGGCGGCCACGGTCAGGCCGAGGACCACGCGCAGGAGCAGCAGTCCGGCGTCGTGGGGGGCGGTGGGGGCGGTGGGGGCGTCCTGCACGGCCGGTGCCGTGGCCCGGGCCTTCGTCGCGGTGGCGGAGGCGCTGGTCATGGGGAGGTTCCTTCCGGTCGGTACGGTCCGGGGGGAGTTGTTCAAATTCGAACCGACACCCCGACCCTAACCACTGATTCAAATTGGAACAACCCGTGTAGGCTGGCCCCATGGCTGAGACGAGATGGCTGGACGACCGCGAGATGCGGGCCTGGAACGGCTTCCTGGCCGCTTCCGCCCTGGTGAACCGGCGCCTCGACCAACAGCTCAAGGACGACTCCGGCCTCTCCCATCCGCAGTACGAGATCCTCGTGCGGCTCGCCGCGGCGCCCGACCGCGAACTGCGCATGACCGAACTGGCCAACGGCCTGATCAACTCCAAGAGCGGTCTGACCTACCAGGTCACCCAGATGGAGAAGGCCGGACTGGTCCGCCGCCGCAGCTGCCCCTCCGACGTCCGCGGGGTCTTCGCGGTCCTCACCGAGGCGGGCCTGGCCCGGCTGGAGGCGGCCGCACCCGGACACGTGACCACCGTCCGGGAGATCCTCGTCGACGTCCTGACCCCCGAGCAGCTCGACGCGCTGGCCGCCGGCCTCGGCGAGGTCAGCCGCCGGCTGCGCGAACAGGGCGCCTGACGGGTAAGAGTCCCCCATGGACGGAAATGCCTGGCTGATCCTCGCCGCGGTCCTCGCCCTCGGGCTGGCGGTCGCGGCGGGCGTACTGCTGGTCCGGGTGTTCGCGGCGCGCCGACTGCTGCTGGACGCGGGGATCCCGCTGCGCGACAAGGCGCTGTTCTGGGTGGCCGTCGCCTACACCCTCTCGCCCGTGGACCTGGTTCCGGACCCGGTGTACCTCGACGACATCGGCGTCCTGCTGCTGGCGCTGCGCTCCCTGCAGGCGGCCGCCTCGGCCGCCGCCGCCAGGAGGCCCTCCGACCGGGCCGCCTGACGGCGCGGGGCGCCCGCCGTCGCGGGCACCGAGGACGCCGCGCGGCCCATTCCCCGGGACCACACGGCGTCCGTCCACGGGACGCGGCGCGCATGGCGCGCGCGGCGCCGCTCCGGGGCGCTACTTCGGCATCAGGACGGTGTCGACGATGTAGACCGTGGCGTTCGCGGTGGGGACGTTGCCGCAGACCACGTTCGAGGTGTCGTTGACCTTGTAGGACCCGTCCGAGCCGGCGGTCGTGATCCGGCCCTTCTCCAGCGTGTCGAAGGAGCCGTTCTCCAGCTGCTTCGGGGTGACCGACTGGCCGACCACGTGGTACGTGAGGATCTTGGTCAGCGTGGCCTTGTCGGCCAGCACCTTGTCCAGGTCGGCCTTCGGGATCTTCGCGAAGGCGTCGTTGGTCGGGGCGAACACCGTGATGCCCTTGGCGTTGTTCAGGGTGTCCACCAGCCCCGCCTTCTTGACGGCCGCGACCAGCGTGGACAGCGCCGGGTTGTTGGACGCCGCGGTGGCCACGGGGTCCTTGGCCATGCCGTCGAAGCTGCCCGCGCCCTCCTTGGGCACACCGGCGCAGGCCGGGCCGAACGGCTGGTCCATCGCGGCCGCGGGCATCGAACCCGCGCTGCTCGGGGCGGTCCCGGCGGCCGCCGCCTGGCTGCCGTAGCCGGTGTCCGCGCCGGAGTCGGAGGAGCAGGCGGCGAGGGCGAAGGGCAGGACCGCTGCGGCGGCGACGGCAACGGCGGTACGACGGAAACGAGGGGTGTTCATGACGGGGGTTCTCCTTGGGATGTCTGCCGCCGGAGCGGAGGTTCGGAAGGGGCTGGGGAGGAGTGGATGGGGAGGACGGAGGGGGTCGGAGGGTCGGAGGGGTCGGAGGGGTCGGGGAGGGTCTTCGGACGGCCTCGGACGGCCTCGGGCGGCCTCCGACCGCCCGGGGGCGGTGGACGGGGGCTCAGTCGACGCTGACCACGACCGAGTGCCGGCCGCTCGCGCCGTCCGGGACGGTCCGCGTGCGCTCCTCGGTCTGGACGGTTCCCGTCCGGTCGGTGGCGCGGACGGTGAGGGTGTGGCCGCCGGTGGCGGCGCGCCAGGGGTAGGACCACTGCCGCCAGGTGTCGGCGGTGTCCTCGGCCGCCAGGTCGGCCTGCTCCCAGGGCCCTTCGTCGACGCGCACCTCGACCCGGTCGATGCCGCGGTGCTGGGCCCAGGCCACCCCGGCGACGGTGACCGGGCCGGTGCGCAGCCGTGCGAAGGGCTTGGGCGTGTCGATGCGCGCCTGCGTCTTGACGGGGGCCCTGCGCGCCCACTTCCGCTTGACCCAGTACGGGTCGTAGGCGTCGAAGGTGGTCAGCTCGATGTCCTGGATCCACTTGCAGGCGGACACGTATCCGTAGAGGCCCGGTACGAGCATCCGTACGGGGAAGCCGTGCTCGAAGGGCAGGGGCTCGCCGTTCATGCCCACGGCGAGCAGTGCGTCCCGGCCGTCCATGACCTCCTCGACGGGGCTGCCCAGGGTCATGCCGTCCGTGGACCGGGCCACCAGCTGGTCGGCCGGGCCGCCCCGGGACGGGGGGCGTACGCCGGCCTCGCGCAGCAGGCCGGCGAGGGGGACGCCGAGCCAGCGGGCGGTGCCGGCGTAGGGTCCGCCGACCTCGTTGGAGACGCAGGTCAGGGTGATGTCGCGTTCGATCAGGTCCCGGCCCAGCAGGTCGGCGTAGGTGTAGGTGCGGGGCCGGGCCACGCCCCGGCCGTGGATGCGCAGCCGCCAGGTGTCGGCGGACAGTCTGGGGACCACCAGGGCGGTGTCGACCCGGTAGAAGTCGGCGTTCGGGGTGGTGAAGGGGCTGATCCCGGGAACGCGGAGGGAGGCTCCCCGGGGCAGCGCCGCGGCGGGTGAGGCGGGTGCGGGCAGCCGGACGGCGTCCCGGGTGGCGGCCGCGTCCCGGCCCCGCGAGGCTCCGAGGCGGCGCCCGAGGGCTCCGGCCGCCGTGGCGGTCAGCGCCGTGGCCCCGGCGGCGTACAGGAAGACCCGGCGGCTCCGGTCGGCGCCGCCCGGGGCGGGCTCCGGCCGCGGGGCGGTCAGCAGGCCGGTCAGGAGGTACAGCAGTCCCGCCCCGGCCAGCGCCCCCGCCAGTGAGGGCAGGACGTCGGCCGGGCCGGTGGAGTCGGGCCGGGTCAGGGCGGCCGCGCCGCCGACCGCTCCGAAGAGCAGCACCCCGGCCGCGCCGGTGCGCCGGTGGCGGAGGGCGAGGAGGCCGAGGGCGACGGCGAGGAGGCCGAGGACCGCCAGGATCCCCAGCTGGAGGACGAGCTTGTCGTCGGTGCCGAAGTGACGGACCGCCCAGTCCTTCAGGGCGGCCGGCGTCCGGTCGATGGCCGCCCCGCCCACCGCCGTGACGGGCCCCGCCTCGGGGCGTACGGCGGCCGAGACCAGCTCGGCGGCCGCCAGGGCCGCGTAGCCGGAGAGCAGGCCGCCGAGCGCCGCCGGGGCGGTGCGGGCGAAGGTGCTGCGGTTGATCCTCACAACGGGTCTTCGGGGCCACCGGTCCGGCGGATTGGCCGATCCGCCGTTCGAGTGAAAGAACGCTCCCGGTTGACGTCGGCGGGAGTGCCGGGGACGGGGCGGCACCCCGCGGAGCAGTGTCGGTGGCCGGTGGCACCATGGCCCCCATGCTTCGTGACGATCTTGACACCGTTGTGTCCCCCGGTTCCGCCGTCTCCCCCTTCGCCTCGCCCGCGGCCCTGCTGGAGGCCGGCCCCGACCGCGCCCGCGCCCTCGCCGGATCGGCCGGCGGGGTGGGGCGCGAGGTGTTCACCCAGGCCGAGGCCGTGTTCGGGCGCGAGGAGGTCTCACGCGCCGAGTTCGCCTCGTGGCTGCACTTCGCCGCGAAGGTGCTGGGCCGGGACGCCTACGCCGACGAGGTCGCGGCCGCCGAGCCCGGGATGCCGTGGCGGACCGTGTGGGCCTGGTGGCGTCCGGTCGGCGCCCACCGGGCCGATCCGAACCTCAGCGGGGACCGGAGCGCCGAGGTCTTCGACGACGCGCGGGGCACCGGGGACGGACCGCTGCTCAAGGTGTGGGCGATCTGGACCGCCGACCGCTGGTTCGACCTGGCCACCGGCACGCCGTGCCCGCCACCGGCCGACGGGACGTACGTGGCCCGGACCGGGGAGGCCGAAGAGGCGGAACCGTTCCTCTTCGACGGCGAGGAAGGGGCCTGGGCGCTCCGGTGCCCCGGGACCTGGGAGGAGCCCCTGGCCCTCGGCGGGGGCCGGTTCCTGCTCGCCGAGGCGCGCGGGGTGCTGGTCGCCGAGCGCAACCCGGCGGTGACCGACTGGCCCACCGGCGGAGCCGACACCGCTTCCTGGGAGGAGGGGGACGGCGAGCCGTGGTTCCTGGACCCGACACCGGCCGACTCCCCGCTGGACGCCGCCCGGCTGGACGGGGTCTTCGGCGCCGGGCACGTGCAACGGCTGGCGGAGTCCGCGCTGCCCGCCGCCCTGACGCACGCCCCGACCCGGGAGCTGCTGACCCGTGTCGGCATGCCCCGCCACTGGGGCGCGGGGGTGACCTCCTTCGAGCTGGGCTTCGGGGACGAGGGCCCCGTACGGGCCCCGGAGGACCCGGAGGGCCTCCTCTGTCTGGGCTCCTTCGGGCTGGGCTACGGGGACGAGGGCCGGGTGCTGGTCGACGCGGGGACGGGCGAGGTCCTCGTGTCCCGCAACGAGGAGGAACCGTTCGGCCTCGCCCGCGACACGGAGACCTTCGTCAGGCTGCTGGAGGCCGTCCGCCGGTACATGGGGGCCTGCTGGTACCCCTACCCGGGCGAGGACGGCATCGGGGACTTCAACGACGAGATCGCCGCCCTGGAGCCGGCCGCCCTGGAGCCGGGCCCCGCACAGGAGCTGTGGGAGCACGTCTTCGCGTCGATCACCGAGCTGACCGTGTACGGCTACTGAGCGCCGGCGGGGTCGGCGGGCCGCCGCGCGCGTGTCGCGGCGGCCCGCCCTCCCCTTGCGGCCGGCCGGTGGTCCCGGCCCCCGGTCAGTCCCGGAGGGCCCGGCCCAGTCCGAGCCGGTCGGTGCCCAGTTTGGTGAAGACCGCGGACAGCAGTTCCGGTACCGCCCGGGGGTCGGCCTGCAACTCCTTGGCGATCGCCGCGTTGTCCAGGCCCCGGGCGGCATGGCGCGCCGCCGCGTGCTCGGCGACCGTCAGACTGTCCTGCTCTGAGGTGTACAGCCGGCGGGGACGCAGCCCGGCCGAGGCGAGCTGGGCACGGGCCCGGTCCACCAGGACCTCCGCACCGCAGGCGGCGGCGGTTTCCATGCCCCGGTAGAGCTGCTGCGCCGCCTGGTGCGGGTCGCCCAGGGTGTGCAGGGCCGTCCCGTGGTCGATCAGCGCGTGCGCCAGTTCGGCGGCGGCCGGGGACTGGTCGAGGTGGTCCACGGCCTCCTTGAGCAGGACCGCGGCACGGGCGGGCTCGGATGCCGCCGCCGCGACGCGCAGGGCGTGGCCGATCACGCTGGACGCTCCGAACGCGCGGGCGCGCACGACCGCTTCGGCCGCCGTGGCGGCGGCCAGTTCGGTGTCGTGCGTGAGCTGGGCGAGGGCCAGGTCGAGCTGCCAGGGGCTCCACGACGGGTTCCGCGTGCCGCGCAGGTCGAGCCGCTTCCCGGCGGCGGACAGGTGGTGCTCCGCCTCCTCGATGCGGCCCTGGGCCAGGAGCAGCTTGCCCCACACGGCTTGCGGGTCGGGGTAGACGACCGCCGGGGGAAATCCGTCGGCCAGCTTGTAGGTGCGGGCGACCTGCCGGGCCTCGGCGACGTTCCCGCGGGCGAGCAGCGTCTCGATGAGGGTGCCGATCGCGTACCACTGGGCCGGGATGTCGTGCCCGATGCGGTCGGCGATCTGCAGGCCGCTGCGGACGAAGTCCTCGGCCTCCGCGAGGCGTCCGCGCCGGTAACGGATGTAGCCGAGCAGCGTGTAGACGAACGACAGGTGGGCGCCGCGCCAGCCCTTCGCCTCGAACTCCACGATGGCGGTGTTGAAGAGTTCCTCGGCGCGGCCCGGCTGGTCGCAGTACATGAGGGTGAGGGCCACGACGGCCGGGACCTCGAAACCGAAGTCCTGGTCGGTCCAGCTCATTCCTCCGTCCAGCGCCTGCTCCGCGTAGTCCAGGGCGGTGGCGACGGGTTCGCCGCGCAGGGCGGCGTCCCAGGCGCGCAGGCCCAGGATGTGCCGCTCGGCCAGGCCCCGGCCGACGATCCGCTTCGCGAACTGGACGAGCAGCCGGGACCGGGCGGGCGAGTTCTCCTCGTCGACCCGGACGGAGTTCCACTTGAACTGTTCGGCCTGCATGCGCAGCCGGGTGCGGGAGCTCGTCGCGTGCCGGGCCTCCTCCGCGAGGAGTTCGGCGGCCTGCGCCAGCTGCCCGGTGTGGCCGAGGGCCTGGGCGAGCCGGTACGTGATCGCCTCGCGGAGCTCCGGCGCGGTACTGGGTTCCTCCAGTGCCGTCCTGAGCTGGTTGATGGTGGTCACCGGGTCGTGCAGGAGGTTGGCGGAGCCGAGTTCGAAGAGCACCCCGGCTCGGTGTTCGGCCTCGGGCGGTTCGCGCAGTGCCCGCGCCAGGTAGCGCCGCGCGGCGTCGGGCGCTCCCGCGGAGAAGCTCTCCCGCGCGGCCCGGCGCAGCTGCTGCACCACCCAGGGGTCGCCCTCGGGGTGCATCTCCAGCAGGTGGCGGGCCGCGGCCGTGGGGCCGTGCCCGTCGTCGACCAGGGCCTGTGCGGCCATCCCGTGCATGCCGACGCGCACGCCGGGCGGGATCGAGCGGTAGACGGCGGTGGCGA
The DNA here is from genome assembly GCF_041435355.1 of Streptomyces sp. NBC_01276. Classification (GTDB taxonomy): domain Bacteria; phylum Actinomycetota; class Actinomycetes; order Streptomycetales; family Streptomycetaceae; genus Streptomyces. Next base: position 7,071,737 of record NZ_CP108442.1, on the reverse strand, counting down.
TGAGGGGGTGGAAGAACTCCACGACCTCCTTGCGCTGCACGCTGGTCAGGACGGTGAGGATGCGCGCGTTGTGCAGCTGGTCGATGGCGTCGGCGGCCTGTGCCTCGCCGAGCGCCGCGACGCCCCCGACGATGCCGACCGGGACCGCGTTGCCGAGGACGGCGGCGGCCCAGGCCAGCCGGACGGTGGAGGGCCCGAGCTGTTCGAGGCGCTCGATCAGGCCGCTGCCCTTGACGGCGGAGGCCAGGTCGCGCAGCTGGGGGATGTTGTCCTGGTGCGGTTTGAGACCGCGGTCGCGGCCCTTCATGCCCAGTTCGACGACCTCGAAGGGGTTGCCTCCGGTGATCGCCCAGCATTCCCGGCAGAACACGTCGTCGGCGCTCTCGCCGAGGGCCTCGCGCACGATGCGGGCCACGGCGCTCGTGGTGAGCGGGGCCAGTTCGTGCGGGCGGGTCCCCTGGCGGCCCATCAGGGCGCGCAGCGGGGCGGCGTCCGAAGGGATCTCGTCGGGCCGGCAGGCCACCATGATCAGCATGGCCAGCTCCTCGGCCCGCGCCGCGAAGGCGGCCAGCCACGCCAGGGATTCGGCGTCGGCCCAGTGCGCGTCGTCGAGGATCAGGACGACGGGCGCGCCGCTGCGTACCGCTAAATGCGTCACGACCCAGTCCAGGCCGTCCCGGACGCCTTGGGGGTCGGGCGCTGTACGGCCCTTGGCGGAGGCCGTCAGGCCGAGTGCCGGGGCGACGATGCCGTGCCAGCTGCCGAGGACGTCGAGCCGCTCCTGCTCGCTAAGGGCGGCGAACGTCGGCTGGATCAGCTGGCGCATGACGTGGAACGGGACCTGCTTCTCCTGCTCGCCGCCCCGTGCGAAGAGCACGGTGCAGCCGCGGTCGGCGGCGTGCCGACGGGCCTCGCCCAGCAGGGTGGTCTTGCCTATGCCGCCCGACCCGGCGAAGGTCAGGACGCCTCCGCGGCGGGTGGGCGAACCGGTGTCCGAGACACCGAAGAGTTCGTCCACCGCGCGATGGATCGCCAGAATTTCGGATTCCCGCTCGAGGAGGGGCGCGGGGGCCCACCCTCTCGGTTCCGTGACATGTGACATTCCTGCCCCCTCCTGCGCGTGCGGCCGAGTGTACGGCCCCGGGGGCGAGATGTTGCTGCTTAAACTTAATATTGAGGCATCTCGCCACTCTTACGGGGACAATGCTGTACTATCGGTCGGCTTCATTGCGGTGTGATGCTCAGCATTTGACGTAAATCCGTCTAGAAACGAACAAGAACGATCGGATTTCGTCAACGCCGGGCTATAGGAATCATCGGGAGTTCACTCGGCTGGGGAATGCCCGCCGGAACCTCACGCACCGTGACGCCCGGGGCCGGGGTCAGGTGCCAGCGTGACGACACGGTGGCCAGGGCCGTCAGGATCTCCGCCACCGCGAACGTGTCGCCGATGCACTTGTGCTGACCCGCCCCGAACGGGACGTACCGGTGGTCGCGCGGCCGTTCCCCCGCGTCCTTGCGCCAGCGGTCCGGGTCGAAGACCGTGGGGTCCGGGAAGAGGGCGGGGTCACGGTGCAGCGCGTACGGGCTGTAGGCCAGTTCGGCCCCGGCCGGAATGGCGACCCCGCCGAGCGTGAGCGGGGCGAGGGCGCGCCGGGTGAAGAGCAGGGGCGAATGCAGGCGCAGCGCCTCCTGGAACACGTCGTGCGCGTACGTCAGCCGCGCCAGGTCCTCGGCGCGGACCGGGCCCTCGCCCACCACCTCGTCGACCTCGGCCCGGAGCCGCTCCTGCACCTCGGGGTGCCGGCCGAGTTCGTGGAAGGTCCAGGCCAGGGTGGTCGCCGAGGTCTCCGTACCGGCGAACATGATGGCGATCACCTCGTCGCGCACCTGCTCGGGAGTCATCCCCGCGCCCGTCTCGGCGTCCACGCTCGACAGCAGCAGCGACAGCAGGTCGTGCCGCTCCTCGCCGTCGGACCCGTACTGCGCGATCACCTGGTCGATGATCCCGCGCAGCCGCGCGGCGGCGGAGTCGAACCTCCGGTTGAGCGGAATGGGCAGCCGGTCCAGTGACTTGGGCATGACCGCGCGTACGAGCATGCCCTCCAGGACGATGGGCAGCGAGCGGTGGACCTCCTCCACGGCGGGCCGGCTCAGGTCCCCCGAGAAGATCATCTCGGCGACCGAGGAGAGGGCGTAGCGGCGGGTCTCGGTGACCATCGAGACCTCGCGGCCGGACGTCCACGACGAGGACATCGCCGTGGCCTGGCGGCCCATCACCTCGGCGTACTCGGATATGTGGTTGCGGTGGAAGGCCGGCTGCATCATCCGGCGCTGCTTGCGGTGGAAGTCCCCGTCGGTGGTCACGATGCCGTTGCCGAACATGGGGCGCAGCCGCTCGAAGACCCGGCCGCGCCCGAACCGCTGCGCCTGCTGGACGAGCACGTCGTGGACGTGCTCCGGGCTCGTGAGGACGAACACGGGCCAGGTGCCGATGTCGAGGCGCACGACCTCCCCGTGCTCCCGCAGGGACTCCAGGAAGGCGATCGGCCGCCGCCACAGCTGCACCGCGTGGCCCAGGAGCGGTAACCGCCCCGGAGCCACGGGTGCGGGGACCACAGAGCCGGGCTGCTCCGCCTGTGCCATGGACCGACTCCCTGTCATGCCACCGAGACCAGGCCGGGGCGGGTGTACGCAGACTCCAGCCCGGCCGCGAACCGTTCGTCGCTGTACCGCGTGCACTCGTAACGCTGCCACAGATCCGCGCCGATGATCCAGTCCTCGTAGCTGCGCACGCACCGGGAGACCGCGTCGCGCACCCGGGGATCGGTCTCGCCGCGGGCGTCCAGGGCCTCGGTCAGCAGCCTCTCCCCGGCGAGGTACTCCTCGATCCGGTCCTGGATGCGGACCTCGACCGCCCGGACCGCCGCGGAGAGCGAGCAGCCCTCCCAGGCGGCGATGAGGGAGACGAGGTTGTTGTTGTCCCCGCAGGAGTGCTCCTTGGGGAGGGAGAACACGTCGTTGCCCCAGGAGATGACGTCCAGGGCGCTCGCGACGAGCGCCCGGTACTCGGGCAGGTCGTGGATGCGCTGCGGCACGTCCAGGCCGAGCCCCGCCTCCACCATGTCCATCATCGGCAGTATCTGCGAGCTGTGACGGCGCATCAGGATGTAGTCCCGGACCGACGGGCGGCCCTCGCCCCCGCGGTTGCCGGCCTCCTGGTCCAAGGAACCCAGCATGAGCGGGACATGGGCCCGGTAGCGGGCCGCGGGCCCCTCGGGCATCCCGTCCAGGATCCGGTCGCACACGTCGACGAACCCCTTCACCAGCGGGTTGCGGCGGGCCCGCGCACCCCCGCCCGATCCCGTCGCCAGGTGCTCGGTTATCGCGTCGGCCACCGGCCGCCAGGCGGCGACCTCACCCGTCCTGATGAGGTGGTCGTGCTGGTCGTCCAGAACGAACGACCACGCCATCCATTCGGCGAGCAGGACGACCGTTTCGTACGGCACCTCACCGCTCACCCGGCCGGCGAGATGACCGAACCCGATGCCCGCGAATTGGTCCACGGCATCGGTGACGAGTTCGTGGCGCACCGCCCATGTGACGGCCTCGGCGTTCGCGCGGGCGGCCAGGGGATGTTTGGAATTCCCGAAGGGAAGGTGAAAATCAGGAACAGAGAAAGAATCGAGCTGGGCCATTGATCCCCCCATGAAAGAGTCCGATTCGCCAATACCCGCTCACCTGAACGATCGCGACGGTCGCGATCGCGTGAAGACACCCCTTCTGCTGCGGCATTGTCGCGGCGACCGGCTGTGGCTGCCGAAATGAACCGGTCATGGAGCGACCAGATCCCGCCGACACACGACCACATCAGGCCACCGTTGAACTAATTAACTCGCAGGTCGCAGCGCACTGTCAATGTAGGACGAGAGGAGAAGATGAATTCATCCGGAAAATACCGAAAGTGTATTCGTGCGGAATATGCGAACGGCATACCCCGCGCCGGGCGGGGCCCGCGGCCTACACTGCGAGTGGACACGGCCGCCCGGGAGAGGTGGGAACGTGATCGGATACCGACCGCCGGATCCGGACGACGACCGGGGGGCGGACGTCCCGGGAACATGCCTGGACGGCTTGCGGGACCGCCTCGACGGGGAGCGGTTCGAGGTCCTCGTCCGCACGGTCCGGTCCGCCTGCGCATTGCCGGAGCAAGGTGACAGGACTGTACTGGAGGTGCCCGGGGACCGCGGACTCGCCCCCAACCTGCAGCGCGAGTACCCCTCCCTCATGGCAGCCATGATCACGGGCCACCTCGACCACCACCTGATCGAGGTCGTCGCCCCCGGCGGCGGCAAGGGCCGGGCGGTCGTGGAGAACACCGTCGACCTCACCGGGAGAGAACCATGAGGATGCTGATCAACACCGCGGACACCGTGGTCGCCGACGCCCTGCGCGGAATGGCGGCCGCACATCCCGAACTGGACGTGGACGTCGAGAACCGGCTCGTCGTACGCCGCGACGCCCGCGAGGGCGGGCGGGTCGGACTGGTGTCCGGCGGCGGCTCCGGGCACGAACCCCTGCACGGCGGCTTCGTCGGGTACGGGATGCTGTCGGCCGCCTGCCCCGGGGAGGTCTTCACCTCGCCGGTGCCGGACCAGATGCTGCGCGCGGCCGGCGCCGTCGACTCCGGGCAGGGCGTGCTGTTCGTCGTGAAGAACTACACCGGCGACGTGCTCAACTTCCGGATGGCCGCGGAACTGGCCGAGGACGACGGCCTGCGGGTCGAACAGGTCCTGGTCGACGACGACGTGGCCGTCACGGACAGCCTCTACACGGCGGGCCGGCGCGGCACCGGTGGCACCCTCTTCGTCGAGAAGATCGCCGGAGCGGCCGCCGAGGAGGGCGCCCCGCTGGACCGGGTCGCGGCGATCGCCCGTCAGGTCAACGCGTCCTCGCGCAGCTTCGGAGTGGCGCTCAGCGCCTGCACCACCCCCGCCAAGGGCAGCCCGACCTTCGACCTCCCCGACGGGGAGCTGGAGTTGGGCATCGGCATCCACGGGGAGCCCGGCCGGGAACGGCGCGCGATGATGACCTCCCGGGAGATCGCGGAGTTCGCGGTGGGCGCCGTACTGGAGGACCTGGCGCAGTCGGGCCCGGCGGACGCGCCGGTACTGGCCCTGGTCAACGGGATGGGGGCGACCCCGCTGCTGGAGCTGTACGGGTTCCACGCGGAGGTGGCCCGGGTGCTGGAGGCCCGCGGCGTGCCGGTGGCACGGTCCCTCGTCGGCAACTACGTGACCTCGCTCGACATGGCGGGCTGTTCGGTGACCCTGTGCCGGGCCGACGACGAGCTGCTGCGCCTGTGGGACGCGCCGGTGCAGACCGCCGCGCTGCGCTGGGGCCGCTGAGACGCGGGTGACCGTAGGGTGGCGGTGGGACCGTCCGAGCGGGTGCGAGACGAGGAGATCCGGTGCGTGACGCAGACTTCTTCCGACGCTGGTTGGACGCCGCCGCGGCGTCCGTGGAGCGGGAGGCGGACCGGCTGACGGAGCTGGACTCCCCCATCGGGGACGCCGATCACGGGAGCAACATGCTGCGGGGTTTCGTCGCCGTCCGCGCGGCGCTGGCCGGGGCCGACGCGGCGGCCCCGCCGGGCGCGCTGCTGCAACTGGCCGGGCGGACGCTGATCTCCACCGTCGGCGGCGCCTCCGGTCCGCTGTACGGGACACTGCTGCGCAGCAGTGGCAAGGAGCTCGGGGAGGCCGCCGAGGTCTCCGACGAGCAGGTGCGCGGGGCGCTGGACGCGGGGGTGGGCGCGGTGGCCCGGCTCGGCGGGGCGGCACCGGGCGACAAGACCATGCTGGACGCGCTGGTACCGGGGGTCGCGGCCCTCGCCGCCTCCTACGGCGACGCCGCGGACGCGGCCGAGAACGGCGCGGAGGCGACCACGCCGATGCTCGCGCGCAAGGGCCGGGCCAGTTACCTCGGGGAGCGCAGCATCGGGCACCAGGACCCGGGCGCCACCTCGTCGGCGCTGCTGCTGCGCGCGCTGGCCGACGCCGCCGGGGGCACCGGCGACACGGGCGGTGCGGCATGAGCGGCGGGCCGGTGGTCGGGATCGTGCTGGTCTCCCACAGCGCCGCGGTCGCGGAGTCGGTGGCGGAGCTGGCCCGCGGGCTGGCCGCGGGCGGAGCGGTGGCTCCGGTGGCCCCGGCGGGCGGCGCCGTCGACGGCGGGCTGGGGACGAGCGCGGAGCTGATCCTGGCGGCCGCGGCGTCGGTGGACCAGGGGGCGGGGGTGGCACTCCTGACCGACCTGGGCAGCTCGGTGCTGACGGTCAAGGCCCTGTTGGAGGACGAGGAACTGCCCGCCGGATCCCGGCTGGCGGACGCCCCCTTCCTGGAGGGGGCGGTGGCGGCGGTGGTGGCCGCCTCCGCGGGCGCCCCGCTGGACGCGGTGGTGGCGGCCGCCGCCGAGGCGTACGACTACCGCAAGGCCTGATCCTGCGCGGTCCGCCCCCGGTCCGGACGGGCTCCCGCACGCGCTCCCGCCCCCGAACCGGGCGGGGCGGGGCGGAACCGGGCTCACGGGCGGACCGGGCACGCGCGGAACTCACGCGGACGTCCCCGGGGCCGGCGGACCCGGCCGCCCGGCGGGCCCGCCGAGCCCCGGCCCCGGCCCCGGGGACGCGCTGCCGGGCCCCACCACCGGGTCCGCCGCCGGATGGCTACGGGCGCCCGCGCAGGGTTTCGATCTCGCGGCGCTCGCGCTTGGTCGGGCGGCCCGCCCCGCGGTCGCGGATGCCGACCACGGCCGCCTCCACCGGAGTGGGCGGCGGCGGGCTGTTGTCGATGAAGCACTCCGCCGCGACGGGAGCCCCGACCCGCTTGGTCACCGGCCGCCGAACCACGACGACGCGCTCGCGCCCCGCGTGGTAGAGCCGCACCTCGTCCCCCGCGCGCACGCTCTGCGCGGGCTTCGCGCGCTCCCCGTTGACCTTGACGTGGCCCGCCCGGCAGGCGGTGGCGGCGACCGACCGGGTCTTGGTCAGGCGCACCGACCACATCCAGGCGTCCACCCTCGCCGTACCGCCCGCATCCGTCGAACCCGTCGTCCTCGCGTCTGCATCAGCCATGCCCAGACTTTAGCGATCGGAAGGCCGGGAAGCAGAATGAGATTTGGCGGATAACACAATGGGGATGGCATCTGCGACGGAGATCGCCCCAAACGAATTGCAAATGCGCCAGAAGTGCCCCTACCTTGTCGCCCATGCAGTCCTACACCATCGGACAGGCGGCACGTCTGCTGGGCGTCAGCCCGGACACGGCGCGCCGCTGGGCCGACGCCGGCCGGGTCGCGACCCATCGCGACGAGGGCGGCCGTCGTCTGATCAACGGCCGTGACCTCGCGGTCTTCTCCGTCGAGGTGGGGCAGGGCGCCCACGCCGAGGACGGAGAGCCCTACACCTCCGCGCGCAACGCCTTCCCCGGGATCGTCACCGCCGTCAAACTCGGCGACGTGGCCGCCCAGGTGGAGATCCAGGCCGGTCCCCACCGCCTGGTCTCCCTGCTCACCCGCGAGGCCGTCGAGGAACTGGGTCTGGAGGTCGGCATGCAGGCCACCGCCCGCGTGAAGTCCACCAGCGTGCACATCGACCGCACCTGATCCACGCGCCGCAGCCCATTCCCACCGCTCGTCCCCACCCGCTCCGCCCGTCACCGGCGCGGGTCACCACCACGCGGTCCCGGCACCCGGCCGGCCGCCGACCCGACCGAGGAGCCCGAACCGTGTACCCGACCCTGAACCGCCGCGCGGCCGCAGCCGCGCTGACCGCCGCCCTGCTCGTCCCGCTGTCCGCCTGTGGCAGCGACGCCGAGAAGAAGGACGGCGCCGCGGGCTCCCCGTCCGCCTCGGCCCCGGCCGCGGCCCCGGCCAAGAACGTGAACCTCACCGTCCTCGCCGCCTCCTCCCTCACCGACGTCTTCAAGACCGCCGGTGAGGCGTACCAGAAGTCCCACCCCGGAACGAAGATCACCTTCTCCTTCGCCGGTTCGCAGGAGCTGGCCGCGCAGGTGAAGCAGGGCGCCCCGGCCGATGCCCTGGTCACCGCCGACACCAAGACGATGGACGGCCTCAAGGGCGAGACCAACGACGCCGCGGTCATCGCGAAGAACCGTCTCGTCATCGCGGCGGGCAAGGACAACCCGTTCAAGATCGACGAGCTGAAGGACCTCGCCGACTCCAAGATCAAGGTCGTCCTGGCGGCGCCCGAGGTCCCCGTCGGCCGCTACAGCAAGCAGATCCTCGACGCCCAGAAGATCGAGGTGAAGCCGGTCTCCCAGGAGGCGAACGTCCGCGCCGTCCTCTCCAAGGTCGAGCTGGGCGAGGCCGACGCCGGTCTCGTCTACAAGACGGACTCCGCCAAGTCCGGTGACAAGGTCGTCACCGTCGACATCCCGGACGACCAGAACGCCGTGGCCTCCTACCCGGCCGCGACGCTCAAGCAGTCCAAGAACAGCGAGGCCGCGGCCGCGTTCGTGGCCTGGCTGAGCACCCCGGAGGCCCAGAAGATCCTCCAGGACGCCGGCTTCCAGAAGGCGTAACCGGCCCGACGTTCGAAGGGGCTGCCCGGTCCGGGGGGACGGGCAGAGCCCCTTGTCCGTGCCCGCAGAAGGCCCCCCGTCCCCGTCCTTTCCCCCCGTCAGGCCTTCCCGCCTCGCGCCGCTTCGACCAGGAACCCGATGAGCAGACTCCGCACCCGCACCCGGCCTCCGCTGGCACTCGCGCTGCCCGCGCTGCTCGCCGTCGCGTTCCTGCTGCTGCCGCTGATCGGGATCCTCTCCCGTACGCAGTGGGGCGAACTCGGTACCCACCTCACCAGCCCCGGCGTCGTCGAGGCGCTGCAGCTGTCGCTGGTGGTGTCGCTGTGGGCGCTCGGCCTCTCCCTGCTGCTCGGCGTGCCGCTCGCCTGGCTGCTGGCCCGGGTCCCCTTCAAGGGCAAGGCCCTGGTGCGCTCGCTGGTGCTGCTGCCCATGGTGCTGCCGCCGACCGTCGGCGGTGTGGCCCTGCTGCTGGGCTTCGGGCGGCGCGGACTCCTCGGCCCCTGGCTGGAGGACACCTTCGGCGTCACCCTGCCGTTCCACACCTCCGGTGCCGTCGTCGCGGCCACGTTCGTGGCGATGCCCTTCCTGGTGATCAGCCTGGAGGGCGCGCTCGGCGGGCTCAAGCAGAGCTACGAGGAGACGGCCGCCTCCCTCGGCGCCCCGCCGGTCCGGGTGTTCTTCACCGTGACCCTGCCCATGGTGGCCCCCGGTCTGGTGGCCGGGGCGGCCCTCACCTGGGCCCGCGCGCTGGGCGAGTTCGGCGCGACCATCACCTTCGCGGGCAACCTGCCCGGCACCACCCAGACGCTTCCCCTCCAGGTGTACCTGCTGCTCCAGGACAAGCCGGAGGCCGCCACCTCGGTGTCGCTGCTGCTGCTCGCCATCGCCATGGGCGTGCTCATCGCCCTGCGCGGACGCTGGACCGCCACCCCGGTCGCCGCGAAGGACGCCGGGGCGGGGCGGCCGGCCGAGGAGCGCGCACCGTCCGCCCCGGGGCAGGACGCGCCCCCGTCCGACGGATCCGCCGCCGCCGCACCCTCACCCTCACCCGCTCCCGCTCCCCGCGGTGAGGCCGCGCGGGCCGAGGGCGGCGGATGGCCCCTGCACGCCGAGGTGACCGGCTTCAACGAGCTGACCCTGGACGCCGGACCGGGCACCACCATCGCCGTCGTCGGCGAGAACGGCGCCGGCAAGACCACCCTGCTGCGGGCCCTGCTCGGACTGACCCCGCGCGCCCACGCCCGGCTGCGCCTCGGGGACACCGACGTCACCGCCCTGCCCCCGCACCGGCGCCAGGTGGCCTGGGTGCCGCAGGACGGGGCGCTGTTCCCCCATCTGACGGCCCTCGCCAACACCGCGTACGGGCTGCGCGCCCGCGGGGCCGGCCGCGCCGCGGCCCGCCGCGAGGCGCAGGCCTGGCTGGACCGGCTCGGCGTCGGCCACCTCGCCCGGCGCAAGCCGGCCCAGCTGTCCGGGGGGCAGGCCCAGCGGGTGGCCCTCGCGCGGGCGCTCGCCGCCCGTCCCCGGCTGCTGCTGCTCGACGAGCCCCTCGCCGCCCTCGACCAGACCACCCGGGCCCACGTGCGGCACACCCTGCGCGCGCACCTGGCGGGCTTCGACGGTGTCTGTCTGATCGTCACCCACGATCCCGTGGAGGCGGTGTCGCTGGCCGACCGGGTCCTCGTCCTCTCCGACGGGCGCACCCTGCAGGACGGGGCCCCGGCCGAGGTGACCCGCCGGCCGCGCTCGCCCTGGGTGGCCCGGATGCTGGGCCGCAACGCCTGGCCCGGCACCGCCTCCGCCGACGGGCTCGCGCTCGGCCCGGGCGGGCGGCTCGTGGTGGCGGAGGCCCTGCCCGAAGGGGCGGAGGCGCTGGCGATCATCGCCCCGGAGGCGGTGTCGGTACACCGGGAGCGCCCCGGCGGCAGTCCGCGCAACGTCTGGCCCGGCACCATACGGGAGATCACCGCGGTCGGCAGCCGGCTGCGCGTCCTCGTGGGGTCCGCCGAGGTCCCCGACCTGGTCGCGGAGGTCACTCCGGAGGCGGCCGCCGAACTGGGTCTGGCCGACGGCACCGCGGTCTGGACGAGCGTGAAGGCGACCGAGGTCACCCTCGTACGCCTGTAGGGACGGCCCGCCCCGCGTCCTCGCGCATCCCTTTGGACGCGGGAGACGGGCTGACATATGTTCGACCCTGCCCGGCCGGCCCGTCAGCGGGCCGGCCCGCTCCTGCCGTTGCCGTCCGTACCCGTGGGGGGTCCTCCGTCATGTCCTTCAGCGCGCCCGGCTCGCCGCCGCCCCCGCCTCCGCCGGGGCAGCCGCCGTACGGGGCCGCCCCACGACCGGAGTACCCCGGGCCACCGGGACCGGCGTTCCCCTCCCCGTCCTACCCGGCCCCTGCCCACCCCGCCTACCCCACCCCGCAGCCGGCCGCCCCCGTGCTGCGTTCCCCGCGGGGCCTCGCGACGGCCGTGACGGTGCTGCTCTGCGCGGCGGCCGTCGCCGCCCTGCTGGGGTGCGTCGCCGACCTGTACACGTGGTCGCTGATGAAGGACGTACAGGCCGATCCCTTCGCGGTGCAGCAGCACACCCTCGAAGGCGCGGACCTGCTCACCACCCTCACCGGCGGCTTCCAGGGCCTGACGCTGCTGGCCACGGCGGTCGTCTTCGTCATCTGGTTCCACCGGGTGCGGACCAACGGCGGGATCTTCAACCCGGGTGCCTTCACCCGGTCCGCGGGCTGGGCCGTGGGGGCCTGGTTCATCCCCTTCGGCAACCTCTTCCTCCCCTACCGGGTCGCGGCGCAGACCTGGGCGGCGAGCGTGCAGCTGGGCCCGGACGGCTCCTTCCGGCGGGTCTCCACGGTGCCGCTGACCTCGTGGTGGATCCTCTGGGTCCTCTCCCGGGTCCTCGACACGACGGCCACGCTGCTCGGCAGCCGGGCGGACACCCCGCAGGCCCTGCGCACCGCGTCCGCCCTGGGCGCGTTCGCCGGTCTGACCACCGTGGCCGCGGCCGGGCTGGGCATCGTCTTCGTGCTCAGGCTGACGGCCCTGCAGAACGTGAAGGCCGTGCAGGGGCCGTACGCCGCCGCCTGAGCCGGACCGCCTCGGGACGGGCGCCGTCAGCGCCCGTCCCCCCGGGGAACGGTGAACTCGCACCACACGCACTTCCCGCCGCCCCGGGGCTCCACGCCCCAGCCCTCCGCGAGCCGTTCCACCAGCATCAGGCCGCGGCCCGACACCGCCCAGTCGTCGGCCTCGCGGCGGCGCGGCAGGGCGCTGCTGAAGTCCTCGACCTCGATCCGGATCCGGCCCTCGGCCGTCAGCCGCAGACTGACCAGGCCGCCGCCGTCGGTGTGCACGAGGGCGTTGGTCATCAGCTCGTCCGCCACCAGCTCGATCTCGTCGGCGCGCTCCCGGGCCCCCCAGGCGGCCACCGCCGCCCGGATCAGGTGACGGCCCATCACCAGGCTGTCGGGATCCCCGGGAACGAGGCGCTGGTGCAACGGGCCGCCACCGCGCGGGGCGGGGGTGCCGCGCCGGCGCAGCAGGAGCAGGGCCATGTCGTCCCCGCCGCCCGCGTCCCCGACGAGGTCGCACAGGACGTCGGCCAGTTCCTCGACGTCGACGGGACCGTCGCGGGCCGCCTCCATGAACTCCCGCATCCCGGTCTCCAGGTCACCGCCGGACCGTTCGAGCAGCCCGTCGGTGCAGAGCAGCAGGGTGTCCCCGGGGTGCAGTTCCAGGCTGGTGACCGGGTAGCCGGAGCCGGTGCCCGCCTGCTCGCGCGGGGGCAGGCCGAGCGGCAGCCCGCCCGCCACCTGGACGCGGTGGCAGGTGCCGTCGCCGCGCCGGACGACCGGGTCCAGGTGGCCGGCCCGGACCAGGTGGAGGGTTCCGGTGTTCAGGTCCACCTCGGCATAGGTGCAGGTGGCGAAGCGTTCGGTGGCCAGGTCCCGCAGGAAGGCGGAGGCGCGCGCCATCGCCGTACCGGGGGTGTGGCCCTCCATGACGTAGGCGCGGAACACGATCCGGAGCTGGCCCATGACGGCCGCCGCGTCCGTGTCGTGGCCCTCGACGTCGCCGATCATCACCCCGACCCGGCCGCCGCCGAGCGGGACCACGTCGTACCAGTCGCCGCCGATGTCGCGCCCCATCCGCGCCGCCCGGTACCGGACGGCGATCAACGCGCCCGGCACGTCCGGGATGCGGCGGGGCAGCATGGCCCGCTGGAGGCCTTCGGCGAGGTCGTGCTCCTGCTCGAAGAGGATCGCCCGCTGGAGGCTCTGCGCGATGCCGCTGCCGAGGGCGACCAGGACGTTGCGCTCCTCCGCGGTGAAGTCCCCTTCCCGCTGGTACAGCAGGCCGAGGGCGCCGACGGGCCGCCCCTGGGCGATCAGCGGGAGGTAGACGCCGCTGCGCACGGCGAGCGGCTCGATGTACGGCCACAGTCGCGGATAGCCGCGCTGGAACTGCTCCCGCGAGGCGATGAAAACCGGCTGCAGGGTCCGTACGGCCTCGCTCATGGGGAACTGCGCGTCGATCCGCGTGTACTCGATCTCGGGGACGTACGAGCCGAGCTGCCCTTCGGCGACCAGGTGGATGCGGGCGCCGTCGACGATCCCGAGCATGACGCTGACGGCGCCGAGGTGGCCGAGCGCCTCGGGGTCCTTGAGGACGTCGGTCACGTCGTTGACGGTGCGGGCGTGCGCGAGGATCGCGGTGGTCCGCTCGACGACCCCGGTCATCCGCCGGCGTCCCTCGTCCCCGTTCCCGGAGGCGCCCGGCTCGTTGGGGTCCGCGGCGGCGTCGCGGAGGATGCCGATGATCCGGTACGGGCGGCCCCGCGGATCCCGCAGGACGTGCCCCTGGACGTGGGTCCACGCGGTGCCGCCGTCGTGGCGCAGGGTGCGGAAGTAGGCCCCGTAGTGGCTGCGCCCGTCCCGCAGGGCGTTCTCGACGCGGTGCTCCAACCGGGCCCTCTCGTCGGGCAGGACGCGGGCGAGCAGTGCCTCGGGCGTTCCGGCGAACTCCTCGGCGGGCAGGTCGAGGACCTTTAGAGCGGTGGCGTCCAGATGCATGCGGCCGCTTTCGAGGTCCCAGTCGAAGGTGCCCATGCGATTGAGCGCGAGGCTCAGATCCGGCCGCGCGGGCCAGTCGACCTCGTGGGTCCGTCCCCGCTGGTCCATGCAGCCAGGGTCTCACTGTCCCCCGTCCCCGGCATGCCGTCTCAAGTCGCGCCGCGGTACGGGGCCGGACGGCCTAGCCTTCCCCGTTCGCCTCCGCTTCCCCGGATCCGGCCCCGGACCCGGACGGGGAGGCCGGGGCCAGGCCCGCCGGCGGGGCGGTGGAGGGGCCGGGCGGGGTGGTGGGACCGCTCGGGGTGCTGCGGTCGGTGAGGGCGGGCGGCTTCGACGCCGGCGCCGAGGGGGCGGACGTGTCCCCCGGGCCGCCCGACGGGCTCCCGGACGGGGTGGTCGCCGTGGCGGTGTCCTCAGGCGTTCCGGTGCCCGGGGTGCGCGGGGTGCCGGTCACGGGCGGTGAGGTGGCGCCGGAGGACGGCGGGGAGGTGGCCGGCGAGGGCGTGCCGGCCGGCGGGGTGGGGGTCGGCGGCGGCGGTACGGGACGGTCCGGCTTCGGGGCCGCGCCCCGGTCGCGCTCGTACCAGCGGCCGCTCTCGTGGTCGTAGATCACGATCTTGTGCACCACCGTCTTCGACGGTGCGATCACCACGGCCTCGCCGGGCCGGTACGAGGGCCAGGGCTGTCCGGAGCGCTTCGGGTTCGCCGGCAGCGGCACGGGGGCGCCGAGGGGGTTGCCGCATGCGCAGCGGACCCGCGGTACCCCGCGGTCGTCCACCAGTACGGCCGTTCCCGCCTGGAGGACCGCCTGGTAGGGGACGGCCCTGCCGTCGCGGTAGCCGTGGTTGGTGACCCGGGTGTCCGTGCGCAGCTGTACGGGGGTCAGGGCGCGCAGGTAGCCGGGAACGGCGGAGGGGTCGAGGCCGAGGGCGGAGGCGAAGGCCGCGTTCTTGGCGGGCTCGGCGGACAGCGCCGCGATCTGCCTCGGCACGTCGCAGCTGGCGACGTCCTTCGTGCCGCCGTAGAGGCCGGGAGCGGAGCCGCTGACGCTGCGGGTCGGGGTGGTGCCGGTGCCCGTCGGGGACGGGGTCGGGTTCGGGGCCGGGCTGTACGGGGGCGGGGTGGCCTCCCGCGCGGCCGTGGACTCGGTGAACGGGGCGGGGCCGGTCACCGCGGCCGGCTGGAGGAACACCTCGGCCCCGGCCCGCTGCGTGGAGCCCCCGCCGCCCGGCCGGGTCAGCACCACGACCAGGGCGGCCACGGCGGCCAGCGCCACGGCCGCCGCCGCGATCCGGGGGCCGGACCGCCACCAGGGCCGCGCCCCGCCCGGCGGCTCCCCACCGGGAGGCCCACCGGGAGGCCCACCGGGCGGTGCCGGGGGCGGCGGTCCGGGGGGACCCGGCGCCGCCCCTCCGGAGAGCGGTCCGGAAGGGGGCCCGGTGGGGCGCCCGGACGAGGGCCCGGACGATGACGCGTCCGGCGGTGACGGCTGGTGGGGCTGCGGCGGCCGTTCGCCGGAGGGCTGCGTGGTCACGGGCTCTTCTCTCCCGGCGGCGGAATTCCCGAAAGCTCCTGTTGATTCCGGTTCATAGGTGTTCGTACACTCCTGCGGACCATTGTGTGTGTGCTCCCGGTGGTGCCCGCAAGCCGGGGGTGCCACGGTGAGCGGGTGATCCGCTCCTCCGTCAGGACCTCCGCGCACGCCTCCCCCGGGGCCTGGCGCGACGCGCTCGTCGCCGCCCTGGCGGGCTTCGCGGTGATGACCGCGGTGGCCGCGGCCGGGCTCGCCTGCGCGGGAGCGGGCGATCTGCCGGGGGGCGCCTTCCCCCGGGTGCTCGCCGCCGTCGTGGTGATGGCCGCGGGCGGCGCGGTCGGGGGCTCCGCCGAGGCGGGCCCGCTGGCCGGGGCGGAGGTGAGCCTGTCGGTGATGCCCCTGTCGGTCAGCCTGGCCGGTGCGCTCACCACGGGCTTCCTCTTCCTGCGTCCGCTGCGGGGCCGGGCGGTGGTCACGCCCCGGGAACTGCTCTTGCGGGCCGCCCGGCTGACCGTCCTGTGGCTGCTCCTGCTCACCCTGTCCGGCCTCCTGGCCCGGCAGGACTTCGGGCTCTCCCCCGGGGACTCACCGCTCGGGGACCTCGGCGAGCTGCTCGGCGGCGCACCGTCGGTGGGCTTCCGGGCCGACCTGCCCGCCACGCTCCTCTTCGGGCTGCTGTGGATCCTGGGCCTGCAGCTGATCACCCTGCTGGTCTCGCGGCGAGCGCCGCTCCCGGCGGCCCTGGTCCGCTTCCACGCGGCGGTGCGCCCGGCCGCCCACGCCACCGCCGTCCTGCTCGTCGCGTACGTCGGGCTCGGCCTGGCCGTCGGCCTGGTGACGGCCGCCACCCGGGGCCACGCCGCCCGGACCCTGGCCGTGCTCCTGCTCGGCCTGCCCAACCTGGCCTGGCCGGCCCTCACCGTGGGCTTCGGCGGTGCGTGGCAGGGCCGGGTGGAGGGGCCGTTCGGCCTGCCGGTGCCGCAGGTGCTGGACCGGGTCCTGCGCGGCTCCGAGGCGTCGACCGTCGACGTGGCCTCGCTCGCGGAGCACGACCCGCGGGCCTGGTGGCTGGTGCCGGTGGCGGCCGTCCTGCTGCTCGGCACCGGGGTGCTGGCCGCCGTACGCTCCCCCGCGCACGTGCGGCCCCACCGGCACGCCCTGCACCTGGCGGTGGCGCTCGCGCTGGCCACCCTGACGGTGTGCCTGCTCGCCCGGGTCGAGGTCCGGTTCGGTCTGTCCCTCCTGGGCATCGGCGACGTGGCCGGCCTCGCGGGCACCGCCGAACTCACCCCGCACCTGTGGCGCACGACGGGACTCGCCCTCCTCTGGGGCGCCGTGGCGGGCTTCCTCGGCGCGCTCCTGTCCCGCCCCGTCCGGCGCCGCCGGGGCGGGCGGGCCCCGGCGGCACCGTGAGGCCGTGACCGCCGGGCCGCCGCGGCCCGGGAGCCCGGTGGGGCTACGGGCGCCCAGTGGGGCTACGCGCGCTCGGAGGGGCCGCGGAACACGGGCAGGGCCCAGTGCGGGGGCGGCGGGCAGGCGGGGGCGGCCACCGGTGGACGGCCGGCCGTGGCGCGGAGGGCCGTGGTGAAGGCCAGGCAGGTCCCCCAGCGGTCCTCGGGGGCCTTCGCGAGGGCCTTGGCGAGTACGGAGTCGACGGCGGGCGGCAGTTCCGGGCGGTGCGAGGACGGCGGGGGCGGCGGATCGTACTGGTGCGCCCAGAGCAGGGCGAGGTCGTCGTCGCGGCGGAACGGCGGGCCCCCGGTCAGCATCTCGTAGACCACGCAGCCCAGCCCGTACACGTCGCAGCGGCCGTCCACCGGCTTCCCGGAGATCTGCTCCGGGGCGACGTAGTCCAGTGTCCCGACGAACTGGCCGACGGTCGTGAACCCGGTCAGCGAGAGGGACTTCTTCGTGAGGCCGAAGTCGGTCAGGTACACGTGCTCGGGGTGTTCGCCGTCCGTGCCCTCGGCGACCAGGACGTTGCCGGGTTTGACGTCCCGGTGGACCAGGTCGTGGGCGTGGGCGGCGTCGAGTGCCGAGGCCAGCTGGCCCGCGATCCGGGCCGCCGCCGCCACGGACAGCGGCCCGGTGCGGTCGAGGAGGGCCCGCAGGTCCTGTCCGGGGACGTACCGCATGGCGATGTACAGCAGCCCGTCCGCCTCACCGGCCTCGAACACCGGCACGATGTGCGGGTGGTCGATGGCCGCCGCCACCCTGGACTCGTGGGCGAAGCGCTGCCGGAAGGTGTCGTTGCGGGCCAGTTCGGGGGCCAGTACCTTCAGCGCCACCGTGCGGTCCAGCCGCAGGTCCCGGGCCCGGTAGACGACGGCCATGCCGCCGCGCCCGATCTCGTCCTCCAGCAGGTAGCCGGCGATCCGCCTGCCGGCGGGTCCGGACGCCCGCCCGGCCCGCGGGTCGGCGGCTCCCATCAGCGCCCGCCCGGTTCGGGCGGGGGCCGGTCCACGACCCTGGTGGGCTCGTGGGCCGGTTCCGCCGCGCCGGTGCCCGGGGCGGGGCCGGACTCCCGCGGCCGCGGGTCCCGGGGCTGCGGCGCGGGAGGGGCGACCGGTCCCGTGACGACCGCGTAGGGGGCCAGGCGGCTCCCGTCCGCGTACGTCCACTGGTCCGCCGCGGCGTCGTAGAGCCACGCGGACTCCCCGTCGATGACGATCCCGGCCCGCAGGCCCCGTACGGCCTCCCGGAACGCGCCGGTGTCCGCCCGGTCCGCGGCGAGTTCGCGGACGGCCCGCCGGTAGCGGTCGAGGGCGTCGGCCGCCCCGGCGAGCAGCGGCCCCGGGTCCTCCGCCGGTACGGTGGGCCGGCCGCCCGTGGGCGGCGGCTGCGGCACGGCCACCAGCAGCCGGCCGTCGACCCAGGCGGACCAGCCGTTGGCGCACAGGACCTCTCCCCACTCCCCGCTCCGGGACAGCAGGCGTACGGGGAGGAAGGCGTCCAGGGCGGTGGTCGGCCGGGTCGCGTCGGGCGCCTCCCAGGCGGGCAGCCCGTCGGGCGGGACCACGTGCGTGGGCCGGAACACGGCGCCGGGGGCGTCCGGGGCGGTCATCGGCCGGCCCTACTTCCGCATGATCGCGGGCTCGTGCCGCCGCAGCAGCCGCGCGACCAGTACGCAGAACAGGACGGACAGGGCCACCAGCATGCCCATGTTGAGGAGCCAGACCCCGGCGGAGTGCGCGAAGAGGGGGTCGTCGGTGAGCGGGCCGGGCACGATCCGGGCGAGGTCGATGGTGCCGGCCATCGCGCCGAGCGCCCAGCGGGAGGGGACGAACCAGGCGAGCTGCTCGATCACCGGCACCCCGTCGAGCTGGAGCAGCGCCCCGCAGAAGACCACCTGGACGATGGCGAGGAGGACCAGCAGCGGCATGGTGACCTCCTCCTTGTTCACCAGGGCGGACACGAGCAGGCCGAGCGTCATCGCGGTGAAGGACAGCAGGGCGACGGCGAGGGTGATCTCGACGAGCGGCGGCAGGAACACCCCGGTGGCGCCCGGCGGTCCGAGCCGCACGCCGAAGAGGCCCACGAGGGTCAGGACGACGGCCTGGGCCACGGTGATCGTGCCCAGCACCACCACCTTGGACATCAGATAGGCGGACCGGGACAGTCCGACGGCGCGTTCCCGCTGGTAGATGACCCGTTCCTTGACCAGCTCCCGGACGGCGTTGGCGGCTCCGGTCAGGACGCCGCCGACGCACAGGATGAGCAGGGCGTTGATCGCCGTCTCCTGGGTGAGGGCGCTGCCGGCCAGGGCGCGGGCCATGGCGCCCATCACGAACGGCAGGGCGATCATGATGGCGAGGAAGGTGCGGTCGGCGCCGAGCGCGGCGGCGTAGCGGCGGACCAGGGTGGAGAGCTGGGATCCCCAGCTCTGCGCCTTGGGCGGCGCGGGGGCGAAGCCCGCCGGGCCCTGGCCGGACTGCCCGTCCGGGGCTCCGCGGGGACCACGGGGTCTGTGGGCTGCCCCGGCCCCGTAGGCGCGGTACTGCGGGGAGGCGGCGTACTGGCCGGCCCAGTCGCGGTCCCGCTCGTTCTCGAAGGCCTCGAAGGCCTCGGGCCACTGGTCGAAGCCGAAGAAGCCGAGGGTCTCGCCGGGCGGCCCGTACCAGGCGACACGGCCGCCGGGGGCGAGCACCAGCAGCCGGTCGCACACGTCCAGGCTGAGCACGCTGTGGGTGACGACGATGATGGTGCGGCCGTCGTCTGCGAGGCCGCGCAGCATGTGCATGACGGACCGGTCCATGCCGGGGTCGAGGCCGGAGGTGGGTTCGTCGAGGAAGAGCAGGGACGGCTTGGTCAGCAGTTCCAGGGCGACGGAGACCCGTTTGCGCTGGCCGCCCGAGAGGCTGTGGATGGGCTGGTCCGCGCGCTGTCCGAGGCCGAGTTCGCCGATCACCTCGTCCACGCGGGCCTGGCGTTCGGTCTTGGCGGTGTCCTGCGGGAAGCGCAGTTCGGCGGCGTAGGTGAGGGCGCGGCGGACGGTGAGCTGGGCGTGCAGGATGTCGTCCTGGGGGACGAGTCCGATGCGGCTGCGCAGTTCGGCGTAGTCGCGGTAGAGGTCGCGGCCGTCGTAGAGGACGGTGCCGTGGTCGGCTGGGCGCAGTCCGGTCAGGGCGCCGAGCAGGGTGGACTTGCCGGCGCCGCTGGGTCCGACGACGGCGAGCAGGCATTTTCCGCCGACGGGGAAGGAGACGTCGTCGAGGAGGGTCTTGCGGCCGTGGTCGACGGCGACGGCGAGGTCCTGCACGTCGAGGGAGACCTCGCCGCTGTCGACGTACTCCTGGAGCTGGTCGCCGACGAGGCAGAAGGCCGAGTGGCCGATGCCGACGATGTCCCCCTCGGCGATCCGGGCCCGTTCGACGGGGGTGCCGTTGAGGTAGGTGCCGTTGTGGCTGCCGAGGTCGGCGATCTCGTAGGTGCCGTCGGCGAGGGCGCGCAGTTCGGCGTGCCGGCGGGAGACGACGAGGTCGTCGACGACGAGGTCGTTGGCGGGGTCGCGGCCGATGCGCAGGGCGGTACGGGCGGCCAGCGGGCGGACGGTGGTGGGCCGGCGGAAGGTGCCGGTGCGCTCCGGGTGGGCTACGGGGGCGACGGACGGGACGGCCGCGGGCGGGGGCGGGGGCGGGGCCGGGGGCGTGCGGATGGAGAGGACGGCGCGCGGGCCGTCCTGGGCGCTGCCGAAGCGCAACTCGCTGCCGGGGCCGACGCTCCATTCGCGGATGCGGTGGCCGTCGGCCCAGGTGCCGTTGGTGCTGTCCTCGTCACGGACGGTCCAGTGGTCCCCGTCGGGGCACAGGACCGCGTGGTGCCAGGAGACGCGGGCGTCGTCGAGGCAGATCTCGCAGAGGGGGTCCCGGCCGACGTGATAGGTCCGGGACGGGCTCATCTCGGTCGAGCCCCCGGCGGTCTCCAGGACGAGTTCGGGCGCGGTGTCCGCTCCGGAGCGCTGGGCCATGCACAGATCCTCCCACGATCGACCGGTCCCGGCGCGGGCAGCATCACCGCAGGTCAGAGGGGTCTTATGGAGAATGACAACGGTCCCCGTTGCAGCCTTTGCCGATCCCGCCGAGGTGCGCTTCACTTCACGCGTCGGAACCGAACGAACGAGGGACGCCATGACCGGGCACGACCACGCGCACGACCACGACCGGGGGCCCGACCACGGCCACGGCCACGCCGGGCACAGTCACGGGGTCGACCCGGACGCGGACCGCCGCTGGCTGGCGATCGCGCTCGCGCTGATCGGCGGCTTCATGGCCGTCGAGGTGGTCGTCGGCGTGATGGCCCAGTCCCTGGCCCTGATCTCGGACGCGGCGCACATGCTGACCGACGCCGTCTCGATCGTCCTCGCGCTGATCGCGATGCGGCTGGCGGCGCGCCCGGCGCGCGGCGGTTTCACGTTCGGCCTCAAGCGGGCCGAGATCCTCTCCGCCCAGGCCAACGGGCTGACCCTGCTGCTGCTGGCGGCCTGGCTGGCGTACGAGGCGGTGCGGCGGCTGATCGACCCGCCGCAGGTGGAGGGCGGTCTGGTGCTGGTGACGGCGCTGGCCGGCATCGTCGTCAACGTGGCGGCGGCCTGGTGCATCTCGCGGGCGAACCGGTCCTCGCTGGCCGTGGAGGGCGCCTACCAGCACGTCCTGAACGACCTGTACGCCTTCATCGGGACGGCCGTGGCCGGCCTGATCGTGCTCACGACCGGTTTCGTGCAGGCGGACGCGATCGCCACGCTCGTGGTGGTGGTGCTGATGGTGAAGGCGGGTTACGGGCTGGTGCGCGAGTCGGGGCGGATCTTCCTGGAGGCGGCCCCGGCGCACCTGGACCCGGACGCGGTCGGCGACCGTCTCGTCGGACACCCGCCGGTGACGGAGGTCCACGACCTGCACATCTGGACGATCACCTCGGGGCAGGCCGCGCTGTCCGCGCACGTACTGGTGGAACCGGAGGGCGACTGCCACGCGGTGCGCCGGGAGCTGGAGCGGCTGCTGGAGAAGGAGTACGGGATCACTCACACCACGCTCCAGGTGGACCACGTCCAGGAGGCGCTGCTGTCGGTCGGCCGGGCGGGCGGGGAGCCGGGCGGCCGTGACCCGCACTGCGCGGACGCGCACGGCCCGGTGCACCGGGAGGGCCCGCACGCGCACTGAAGGCCGGCCGGCGGGGCATACATGAAGCCATGACGGAGCCGAAGAGGCACAAGCGCAGCGCCGGCCTGCTGTTGTTCCGCCGCACCGGCGGCGGGGGCGTGGAGGTCCTGCTCGGCCACATGGGCGGTCCCCTGTGGGCGGGGCGGGACGCCGGCGGCTGGGCGATCCCCAAGGGCGAGTACGGGCCGGACGAGGCGCCCCGGGACGCGGCCCGCCGGGAGTTCACGGAGGAGCTCGGGCTGGCGCCGCCGGAGGGCGACTACCTGCCGCTCGGCGAGGTACGGCTGACCAGCGGGAAGCTGGTGACCATCTGGGCGGTCGAGGCGGACCTCGATCCGGCGCTGACGGTGCCCGGGACGTTCACGATGGAGTGGCCTCCGCACTCCGGGCGGGAGCAGGAGTTCCCGGAGCTGGACCGGGTGGCCTGGTTCGCCCCGCCGATGGCGCGAAACAAGCTGATGATGCCTCAACTCCCTTTCCTGGAGCGCCTGTTGGTGCTACTGGAGGGTTGACTCGACCTTTACTTGCCAACAAACCCCACCTGCGTGGACATTGCACATATGACGAGCGTCGTGCTGGTGGGAACCCTGGACACCAAGGGTGTCGAGTACGGCTGGCTGCGCGAGAGGCTGCTGCGCGCCGGCGTCGAGGTGGTCCTGGTCGACACGGGGATCATGGGAGAGCCCCGGGGGGACGCGGACGTGCCGCGCGAAGCGGTGGCCCGCGCGGCGGGCACGGAACTGTCCGACCTGCGGGCCGCCGCCGACCGGGGCTCGGCCGTGGCCACGATGGCCCGGGGCGCCGAGGCGGCCCTCCTGCGCCTGCACGCCGAGGGGCGGCTGCACGGGGTGCTCGCGATCGGGGGCAGCGGGGGCACCTCGATCGCGACGCGCGCCATGCGGGCGCTGCCGCTCGGCGTGCCGAAGGTGATGGTCTCCTCGATGGCGTCCGGGGACGTGGCCCCGTACGTCGGGTCCGCGGACATCACGATGATGTACAGCGTCGTGGACATCGCCGGGATCAACAGCATCTCGGCGCCGGTGCTGGCGAACGCCGTGGAAGCGGTCGCCGGGATGTCCAGGGCGTTCCAGCGCGCCTCCATGGAGCTGCGCCGCCCGGCCCGGCTGGGGGCGGGTGCCCGGCCGCTGGTCGCGGCGAGCATGGCGGGGGTGACGACGACCGGTGTGGACGCGGCCCGGGAACGGCTGACCGAACTCGGCTACGAGGTACTGGTCTTCCACTCCAGCGGTACGGGCGGGCGGACCCTGGAGACCCTGGCCGGGCAGGGGATCTTCGCCGGGGTGCTGGACCTGACCCTCAGCGAGCTCGCCGACGACCTGTGCGGCGGCATCCTCACGGCGGGACCCGACCGGCTCAGCGCGGCCGGGCGGGCGGGGATCCCGCAGGTGGTGAGCCTGGGCGCGCTGGACATGGTGAAGTTCGGGCCGCTGGAGACCCTGCCCGAACGGGCCCGCTACCGCAGGATCCGTGTCCACAACCCCTCGATCACGGTGATCCGTACGACCGAGTCCGAATGCGCGGAGCTGGGCCGCCGGGTCGCGGCGAAACTGCGGGCGTCGACGGGGCCGACGGCGGTCTGCCTGCCCCTGCGCGGACTGTCCACGCTCGGCGCGCCGGGCGGCCCGTACCACGACCCCCGTGCGGACGGGGCCCTGTTCTCGACGCTGCGCGACGGCCTGCGCGGGAGCGCGGCCCGCCTCTACGACTACGACACCCACATCAACGACCCGGCCTTCGGACGGGCCGCCGCCGACCGGCTGCACACCATGATCGGCGCGGTCTCGGCCGCCGCCTGATCCCCGCCGGGTGTCCGCGTCCCGGACACCCGGCGGGGTTGGGAACCGGCCGTGGCGGAAACCGTGTCCTGGAGGGTGCCGGTCGGGGGACGACCGGCCGGCCCCCTCGGAGGCCGGTGACGCCACGGACGGGGGCGGACGATGGACAACGGCTGGACGGTGCCCGGCTACAGCGAGGTCCGCGAGCTCGGTGCGGGCGCCAGCGGCCGGGTGGTGCTCGCGGTGCACGCGGCCACCGGCACGGCGGTCGCGGTGAAGTACCTGTCGGAGCGGCTGCGCCGGGACCCGGCCTTCGTCCGGGAGTTCCGGGCGGAGGCACGGCTGCTCGGCGGTCTCGGCTCCCCCTACGTGGTGGGCCTCTACGAGTACGTGGAGGCGCCGGACGGCGCCGCGATCGTGATGGAGCTGGTCGACGGGATCTCCCTGCGGGCGGTCCTGAGGGAGTCCGGGCGGGCGGAGCCGGAGGCGGCCCTGGTCGTGCTGAAGGGCTCCCTCCTGGGGCTGGCCGCGGCCCACCGGGCGGGTGTCGTCCACCGGGACTACAAGCCGGAGAACGTGCTGGTCGCTCCGGACGGCTCCTCGAAACTGGTCGACTTCGGGATCGCGACGGGCCGCGGCACCACCCCGGGCGTGGCCGGCACCCCCGCCTACATGGCGCCCGAACAGTGGCAGGGCGAACCCGCCTCGCCGACCGCCGACGTGTACGCGGCCACCGCGACCTTCTTCGAGTTCCTGACCGGGCGCAAGCCGTACGACGGCACCAACCTCGCGGAGCTCGCCGTCCAGCACATCGAGGCGCCGGTGCCGGAGACGGAGGCCCCGGAACCGGTGCGCCCGCTGATCCGGCGCGGCCTGGCCAAACGGCCGGACCGGCGGCCGGAGAACGCCGAGGCCTTCGTCGCGGAGCTGGAGGAGCTGGCGCTCACCGCGTACGGGCCGGGCTGGGAGGAGCGCGGGCAGCGCAAGCTCGCCGCGCTGGCCGCCCTGCTGCCGCTGCTGTTCCCCTCGGCGGGCGCCGCCGCGGCGGGCACCACCGCCGTGGCCACGACCTCGATCGGGCAGGGCGCCGGCTGGGCCCCGGGGCGCGCCGGCTGGTTCGCGGCCGGGCTGGCCCTGGTCCTGGGGGCCGCGCTGGTGCTGACCACCGACGCCGTGGGCGCCGGCCCGTCCGGGGCGTCCGCGCTGAGCGCCCTCGCCACCACGAGCCCGGCCCCGCCGGGGTCCGCGCCGCCCGCCCCGGGTCCGTCCGCGTCCCCGTCGGGCTCCGTCTCCGCCTCCCCCGGCGCCTCCCCGGGCCCGTCGGCCCAGCCGAGCCCTTCGTGGTCCCCGACGCCGACGGCCTCCCCCTCGGCGAGCCCGAGCCCCACGCCGACCCCGACGGGGAAGCCAACCGTGTCCTGGTCCCCGACGCCCACGCCCACGCCCACGCCGACCCCCACCCTGCGGGTGACCGCCGTGGACGTCTCCCTCAAGACCGGTGTCTACCGGGGCGACGCCGCCGTCTCCGTGTCCGCCGCGGGGAGGGGGGCCGTCAAGGTGGTCCTGCAGTGGTACCTGGGCTCCGCCCAGGGGGCCTACACGGTGCCCGACGGCACCGACACCTTCTTCGTCAAGGCCGGCTCCCCGGCCCAGGTCGTCCGCTCCCACACCTTCCCGCGCGGGTACGGCTGCTACGGCGGCGTCCGCGTCACCACCGAGCCGGCCGCCGGGAGCGGTCCGGCGTACGACTCGAAGCCGCTGGTGCGCTGCCAGGACCAGGAGCCCCCACGATGAGCGATCCCCGCGCCCCGCAGGGCGACGACGACTACAGCGCCACCGTCCTCGGCAGCCACTGGTTCACCGGGCCGCCGTCGCCCGAGGACGCGGCCCCCGACCGGGTCGAGGGTTCCGTGCTGCGCTTCGGGCCGGGTGTGACGGCGGCGATGCCGGCGCCGTTCCCGCTGCGGCCCGCGGCGCCCGCGCCGGTCCGGCGCCGGGGCGGGGGCTGGCGGCGGTACGCCCTCGCCGCCGTGGTGCTCGCGCTGGTGCTGGCGTATCTGGGCTGGCAGCGGTTCGGGCCCGGTGTCGCCGTCCGGGACGTGGCGGTCACCACCGACCCGGCGGGTCCCGGCTGCGACCGGGCCGCCGATGTGGTGGCCGTCGTACACACCGACGGGCGGCCCGGGACCCTCACCTACCGCTGGGTCCGCAGCGACGGCACGCGCTCGGAGGAGCTGACGGAGCGGGTGCCGCGCGGGCGCGAGGAGGCCACGCTGCACCTGCTGTGGACCTTCCGGGGCACCGGGCGTTACGCGGCGCGGGCGGAACTCCAGCTGGTCTCGCCCGTCGAGCGCTCCGCCGCGGTGGACTTCACGTACAGCTGCCGCCCGTAGCGGACGGCCGGACGGCGCCGGGCCGGAACGCCGGGACGTGGGGGCGCCGGGGGGCGCGCCGGAACGGGTGGCCGGGTGGGGAGCGGCGCGGGAGCCGTCCTTCCGGCCGGGTCTGACCTGGCCGTCCGGCCGAAGCCGGGGACGGGGGCCCGCTGGTTGACTCAAGGGGTGGGCGAGGACGTACAGGACGCCCTCGGGCACCCCTGCGTGCCGCGCTCCAGCCGGCGAACACCCCAACCGGAACGCGGCCGTCCCGCACGGATGCCCAGTCCGCGCGGGAGGCCCGCAGCCGCTTTGGGGAGGGGCTGCGGGCCGTTTCGCGTACCGGACGCGGTGTCGGTCGCCCCGGTATCGCCGACCGGTGTCACGGATGGCCGTCCCCCGCCGCAACCGGGGGACGGAGTTCAGGAGCGGGCGTGGGCGGCGATGTCCGCCTGGAACTCGCCCGTCATCGCCGGGGTGACCGTCGGACGGCACTGCGCTATCGCCGCCAGGTAGTCCGCCGTCGTCGCCCCGGGCGGGGCGGCCCCCAGCCCCCGCGCCACCGCCGCCTCCAGGTCCCGTTCGAAGGACACCTGCGCCGCGGTCCGGGCCGCGTGCTCGATGTCGGCGGGGGTGAACAGCTCGCTCGCCTCCACCAGCGCCGCCACGTCCACGCCCGCGCGGCCCGCCGTGTACCGCGACCAGATCGCGGCGCGCGCCCCGGCGTCGGGGGTGCCGATCGGGATCAGGTAGTCGAAGCGGCCCGGCCGCAGGAAGGCCGGGTCGAGGGAGCGGATGGAGTTGGTGGCGCAGACCAACAGCCGCTCGTCGCCCTCCCGGAAGCCGGGTATCAGCTTGAGCAGTTCGTTGGTCACCCCGTGGATCCCGCCGGGCTGCGCGGGCTCGGTGCGCACGGGGGCGATCTCCTCGACCTCGTCGATGAAGACGAGCACCCGCTCCAGCTCGGCGATCCGGGCGAAGGCGTCGCGCAGCGCGGCCGACAGGTTGCCCTCGTCGGCGAGGCGCGAGGGCAGCAGTTCCACGAAGGGCCAGCCCAGGCGGGAGGCGATGGCGCGGGCGAAGGTGGTCTTCCCGGTGCCGGGCGGCCCGAAGAGGGTGATGGCCCGCGGGGCCCGCACCCCGTGCGAGGCGGCCCGTTCCGGCTCGGCGAGCGGCAGCACCACGCGCCGCTCGATGAGGTCCTTCTCCTTCTCCATGCCGGCGACCCGGTCCCACAGGTCGCTCTGGAGGAACCGGCCGCCGAGGTCGTCGAGGAGGCCGGCGGCCGGTCCGTGCAGCGGCTCGGTCTTCTCGAAGTAGGCGACCGCGGGCTGGCGGGTGTAGCCCGCGTTCAGCAGGCCCTCGCCGAGCAGGTCCTCCTCGGGCAGGACGTAGGCGATCCGGCCGACGCGGGCGGCGATCAGCCGCCGCTCCAGCTCGACCAGCAGGGCGCTGGCCAGGCCCCGGCCGCGCCAGCCGGCGGCGATCGCGATGCGCATCACCCAGGCGCGCTCCCCGGTCACGCAGGCGAGGGCCGCGCCGATCGGGACGCCCTGGTGGACGGCGACCACGCAGGGCTGCCGGTCGGTGAGCGCGCCGATGCACTCGGCGAGGGAGAAGACGGACTCCTGGCCGAGCTCCGCCGTGGTGTCGATCAGGTGGACCACCGCTGCGAGATCGCTCTCGCGGTAGTCGTGGATGAGCCAGTTCACCGGGTACCGCCCCTCGTTCGTGCTCCTGCGGCGAGGCTAGGGGCGGGCGGCCCCGGCGATCACGCTCCGAGGTGCACAACAGCCGGTCCGGAAACCCACCGCGGCGTCCATAGACTCCGCGGCGGCCGGATCCCGCGGCGCTCCCCCGCCGGGATTCACAGCGGATTCATACGGAGCACCGGGCTCCGGACACAGTTTCCCCGGGGAGGCTCGGTGCATGATCCAACGCATCCTCCTCCGACAGGCCGGCCGTCCCCGCGCCCGGCGGGCGTCCCGGATCCTGCTCGCGGTGACCGCGATGGCCGCCCTGCTGAGCGTGGACATGCCGAACGCTGCGGCCGTTCCCCCGCTCGGCGTGACTGCCACGGCCCTGCCCGACGCGACGGTGGCCCGGGTGGGCGCACTGTTCGCGGGCGCCCTCGACGGCGGGCACTTCTGCACCGCCGCCGTGGTGCACAGCGCCGACCGCGACGTGATCGCCACCGCCGCGCACTGCCTCGACCACCCGGACACCACCGTGTTCGCCCCGGGCTACCGGGACGGGAAGGCCCCGTACGGGGTGTGGCGGCTGACCGGTGTGAACGTGGCCGGGGACTGGACCGACGGCAAGGACCCCGACGACGACATCGCCTTCGCGACCGTCGCGCCGTTGGACGGGGCGCGGATCGAGGACGTCGTCGGCGGGTTCCCGGTCGTCACGGAGCAGCCCGACGACGTCACGGTGACGATCCTCGGATATCCCAGCACGCTGGACGCCCCGCTGCGCTGCTCCAACGCCACGAGCCTGTTCTCCGAGACCCAGCGGCGCATCGACTGCCCCGATCTGAGCGGCGGCACCAGCGGCAGCCCCTGGCTGGTGGACGGCGCGCTG
Organism: Streptomyces sp. NBC_01276; assembly: GCF_041435355.1. Taxonomy (GTDB): domain Bacteria; phylum Actinomycetota; class Actinomycetes; order Streptomycetales; family Streptomycetaceae; genus Streptomyces. The sequence goes on along the minus strand of NZ_CP108442.1, from coordinate 7,043,107 downwards.
GCCGGGGTCCTGGGCGGCTACGAGGGGGGCGGTACGGTCCCGGAGGTCTCCTACAGCGCGGTGATGGGCGACCAGGCCCTGGAGCTCTACCGCGAGGCGGCCGTCTCGGCGGGCTGAGCCGCTACCGCTCCGCGGGGCCCGCGGGCGCCTCGAACCAGGTGGGCTCCTCGCGCCGTGCGCGCCGTACGCGGTCCAGCGCGAAGGGCTCCAGCGGCGGCAGCTCCTCCGGGTCGCACCAGGCGACCTCCAGCAGCTCCCCGTCGGCGGCGCGGGCCTCGCCGCCGGTCGCGCGGCAGCGGAAGGTGATGTCCTGGAACTGGCAGACGTCGCCGTTCGGGTAGGTGACCGGTTCGAGCATCTGGACGAGCACGACCCGTTCCGGCACGCACCGCACGGCCGTCTCCTCGAACACCTCGCGCACCGCCGTGTCGGCGGGCTGCTCCCCCGGCTCGGCGATCCCGCCGATGACGGACCAGCGGCCGGTGTCGGCGCGGCGGCCGAGCAGCACCCGGCCCCGGTCGTCGAAGACGACGGCGGTCACCCCGGGCAGCAGGAGCAGCAGCTGCCCGGCGCCCGCCCGGATCGCGCGGATGAATTCGGGAGTGGTCATGCCCCGACCTTACGAGGCCGCTCGCCGGTCACCGTCGTTATGCGGCCCGGCGGGCGCGAACGCGGCGGAAGAGGACCGTCCCCAGGCCGGCCGCGGCGACCAGGACCAGCGCGTACTCCGGCAGCGGGCCCATCCGGGTGGCCGGGGTCTGCGTGGAACGCAGCGGGATCTCGGCCACGAGCGCGTCGGCGGTGAACATCTTCGTCTGCGACACGATCGAGCCGTCGGGGCGGATGACGGCGCTGACCCCGCTGGTGACGGGGACGAGGACGCTGCGGCTGTGCTCGACCGCGCGGATCCGGTCCATGGCGAGCTGCTGGTAGGTCATCTCGGTCCGGCCGAAGGTGGCGTTGTTGCTGGGGACGGCGATGACCTGGGCGCCGGCCGTGACGGTGGAGCGGACGGCGTCGTCGAAGGCGGCCTCGTAGCAGGTGACCATGCCGATCCCGCTGCCCCCCATGCCGAAGACCCCGGGTTCCTTGCCGGGGCCGAAGTCGCGGCGGACGCGGTCCACGTCGGAGCTGAAGAGCCGGACGAAGGAGCGCATCGGGATCCGCTCGCCGAAGGGCTGGATCTTGCGCTTGTCGTAGGTGGCGGTGGGGCCCTTGACCGGGTCCCACAGGATCATCGTGTTGCGCAGCGGGCCGGTTTCGGGGGCCAGTACGGAGCCGATCGCGACGGGCACGCCGATGGCCTTCACCGCCCGGTCGATCACGGAGTAGGCGTCGGGCTGTGTGAAGGGGTCGATGTCGGAGGAGTTCTCCGGCCACACCACGAAGTCGGGCTTGGCGACCCGGCCCGCCTTGACGTCCTCGGCGAGCTGGAGGGTGCGGTTCGCGTGGTTGTCCAGGACCTGGCGGCGCTGGGCGTTGAAGTCGAACCCGGCTCGGGGCACGTTGCCCTGGATGACGGCGGCCACGGCGGTGCCGTCCTCGGCGGCGTCGGAGACCAGCGGGCGGGCGGCGAGGGCCGCGCCGATCGGGGCGACGACGGCGACCGCGGCGAGCGCGGCGGTGGTCCGGCCCGGATGGCGGCGGGCGATGCGGGCCACCTCGTAGAGCCCGAATCCGCACAGCGCCACGCCGAAGGAGAGCAGCGGGGTGCCGCCGACGGCGGCGAGCGGGGTGAAGACCCCCTCGGCCTGGCCGAAGGCGAGCCGGCCCCAGGAGAAGCCACCGAAGGGGGCACGGGCGCGCAGGGCCTCGTCCGCGACCCAGACGGCCGCCGCCCACAGGGGCCAGCCGGGGAGCTTGCCGACGAGGGCGATGCCGAGGCCGGCCAGGCCGATCAGCAGGGCTTCGAGGGTGACGAGGGCCAGCCAGGGCACGGGGCCGACCCCCTCGCCGGTCCACACGAGCAGCGGCAGCAGGTAGCCGAGCCCGAAGAGGAAGCCGAGCCCGAAGCCCGCCCGGGCGCGGCGGCCGCGCAGGCAGCCGGCCAGCAGGGCGAGGGCGAAGGGGGCCAGCCACCACAGGGGGCGGGGCGGGAAGCTGAGGTAGAGCAGCACTCCGGCGACGGCGGCGAGGGCGGCCCGCAGCAGCCAGCCCGCCTTCCGCTTCCCCGGGCCGGCGGCGGCCGCGGCCTCGGCTGCGGCCGTGGCTCCGGCCGTGGTCTCGGTACCCGCTTCGGCTCGTCCGGCGGGCTGCGAGGGCCCGCTCCCGGCGGCGCTGGTGACACTGCTGCTCATCTGGCGGAGTGTACGTCCCCGTGTCCCAAGGGCCGGTAAGGAGACACCGCACACCGGACACCGGGCGCGGTGCGGCAGGGCGGACGGGTGGCGGAACGGGCGCGGTGGCCGTCGGCCTAGCGGGCGAGCGCGCGCAGGTGCGTGCGGATGACGCGGACGGCGTTCTCGGCGTCATCGACGGTGACCGTGAAGAGCTTGCCGTCGCCGAGCACGAGCTCGACGCCCTCGCCGCGCCGGACGATGATCGCGGTGCCCTTGTCCGGTCGCCAGCGGTAGCCCCAGCCTCCCCACTGCTGCGGGGTGATGCTGGGCAGGAACTCGGCGGCGACGACGTCGCAGAGCCGGATCGTGCGGCGCGGCAGTCCCATGTGGCCGCAGCGCACGTCGAGGCGTTCGGAGTCGACGGTGACGGCCACGTGCACGAACGCGAGGGTGCCGTAGAGGATCAGCAGCCCGGCCGCGAGGCAGCCGATCACCGACATGAGCAGCGGCACCATGCCGGAGGTCCAGGCGTTGTCGACGGCGAGCTCGATGCCGAGCGCGAGACACGCCGCGCCGGCCGCGGCGAGCAGCCACTGGACGCGGTTGGAGGCCCGTCCCGTCCACAGCGGACCCGGGGGGTGAACCGTCATGTCCAGCAGCGTACCCACGTTCCGCCGGAGCACCACCGGCCCTGCGCCACTCGGCGCAGCGGGCGGGGTCCCTCTGTGCCCGGTACCGCGCCTGTGGTGGGGTGGTGGGATGGATCAGGACCGAGGGCGGGGGCTACGGGGCGCGCGGGCGGAACGGACGGACCGGCCGGAGCGGCCGGACTGGCTGGAGCGGCCGGACTGGCTGGACCGGGCCGTGGGGGCCGTGCTCGGTTCGGCGGCGGGCGACGCGCTCGGCGCTCCGTACGAATTCGGCCCGGCGGGCGCGCTGAGCGCGCGGGGCGAGGAGATGCGTGGCGGCGGCGGCTGGGATCCGGGCGAGGCGACGGACGACACCCAGATGGCGGTGCTGGTCGGCGAATCGCTCCTCGAACACGACGGTCTGGAACCCGCCGACGTCTTCGCGCGGTTCCGGCACTGGGCGGCCTGGGAACCCAAGGACATCGGCCTCCAGACCGAGGACGTGCTGAGCAGCGGCGACCCCTGGGACCTGGCCGCCGCCCGGCACTTCCGGGTCAACGCGCGGGCGGCGGGCAACGGTTCCCTGATGCGGGCCTCGACCTCGGCCGTCTGGTTCGCCGCGGCCGGGCGCGAGGCCACCATGGACGCCGCCCGGCGGATCGCGGCCCTCACCCACGGCGACCGGGCCGCCTGGGAGGGCACCGCCGTTCTGCACGAGCTCGTACGGGTGGCCCTGGACGGGGCCGATCCGCTCGCCGCCCTGCCCGCGGTGCTGGACGCCGTGCACCCGGAGCACCGCGAGCGGTACGCCCGCGTGCTCGGCCCCGGCTGGTATCCGGACCTGGCCACCGAGTTCAACGGGGCGGTGTGGCCCTGCCTGGGGTCGGCGGTGTGGGCACTGCGCACGACCAGCGGGTTCGCGCCGGCCGTACGGGCCGCCGTGGACCTGGGCGGGGACACCGACACGGTCGCCGCGGTGACCGGGGCGCTGGCCGGGGCGGTCTACGGGGCCCGCGCGGTCCCCCGGGAGTGGACGGACCCCCTCCACGTGCCGCTGCCCCGGGCGGGGCCGGACCGGGGGCAGCACGGCAGCGGCCGGGTGCCGGACCGTGTCCTGGACGCCGAAGCCCTGCGTGCCCTGGCCCGGCGACTCGCGGACGCGGGGCCCGGGGACCGGAGGCCCGTGACCGGACCGGGGCGGTGACTGGGCCGAGATGGTGACTGGGCCGACGTGGTGACTGGGCCGTGACCGGACCGCGGCCGTGACCGGACCGGGGCGGTGACCGGCCCAGGACCGCCAGGGCGGTGGCCGGACCCGGGACCCGGGACCGGACCGGGGTGGCCTGACGGGGTGCCGGATCCGGCCGTCCGTCCCCGCTCGCCGCGTGTCGGGGTCAGCCGCAGCCGCACCCTCCGCAGCCCCCGCCGCAGCCGCCCCCGCACCCGCTCCCCCCGCAGCCCCCGCCGTCGCCTCCGCAGCCGCCGGTGGCCGCGGCGCCCGCGCCGCCGGTGGCCGCCGTGCCCCGGGTGGTCCGCTTGCGCCACGTGGGCGGGTCGACCGTACGGAACCGCTCCCGCTCCCGTTCCCGACGCCGTTCCAGGGTCTTCTCGTAGGAGACGCCGGCCGGGATCCACCGGTCGAGCCCGTGCCGTCGGCGCGGCAGCAGGGCGGCCGCCGTGACGGATGCTGAGATGCCGGCTCCGCCGTGGACCGCGTACTCCAGGACCACCTCGGCGCCGTCGTACGGGGCCCCGTACAGGACGGCCTCGAAGGGCTCGGCGCGGGCGTCTATGTCGTGCAGTCCGCGCGGGAGGGATATCTGCGCCCCGCGCGCGAGCAGCCGTACGGAGCCGAGAGTGTCCTCGCGGCGCGGCCGGTACGGGATCAGCGGCCGCCCGGCGATCGTGTCGGCGTCCGGGTAGAGCCAGAAGTGCCCCGACGGGGCGGCCCGTACGCCGACCAGCAGCACGGGCTGCGGTGCGTGGTGCAGGCGCCGCGCGGCCAGGTCGGCGCTCCAGCCCGCGCCCAGCAAGGTGCTCCCGAGGACCAGCAGGGGCAGGGCGAAGCACTGCTGGCCGACGGCGTCGTACGGGTGGGGGCCGCCGTGCGCGCCGAAGTCGCCGAGGATCCCGTCGAGGAGGATGCCCGCGCCGACGAGGCAGAGGAAGGCACCGCCCAGGAGGCGCCCGTTGCCGCGCCGGTCGTGCCCGGTCGGCAGCCGGACGGGGACCGGGAAACGGTCCGGGCCGGCCGCGGCGCGGGCGAGCAGGGTCTGCCTGCGGCGGGCCCGCAGCCGCAGCGCCGCCCCGGTCAGCGCCCACAGCGACAGCAGGCAGACGAGGAACAGCCCGGTCCGGCCCGCGGTGTCGGCGGCGGGGCGTGCGGGAAGGGTGACGGCCGACTCCACCGCGAGCAGCGTCGCGGACACGACGGTCGCCCCCGGCAGGTACCGGTACCAGAGCGGCAGCGCCGCGAGCAGCACCGCGTCGGGATAGGCCCGCCATGCCGTCCCGGCCGGTGGGCCGGGTGCGTCGTTCCAGAGGATCAGGGTGAGCGCGACGACGACGAGGAGGCCGAGGATCCGGCTTCCGGCGCCGGGGGCGAAGACGGCCGGGGCGCGTGCCGCGCGCCAGCGCTCGGCCGCCTCGACTCCCCAGGTACCGATGTCACTTGCCGGCGTCGCCCCGGTGGGCAGGTGCTTGGCGTAGGCGGTCACCGGCCCAGTATGGGAGCGCCAGGGCCACCGCGGAACGGGGATTCCCGCCCGGCCGTCGCGGGGTCAGCCCGCGACGGGTGCGCCGTGTTCCCGCCCGGCGAGCAGCCGGCCCTCGGCGTAGCTCAGTGCCGCCGCCGACAGCACGGACGTCCTCCCGCTGTGCAGGACGGTCAGCCGACCGGTGGGAGGCAGACCGGGTGCGGGCTCGGCGCCGATGCGGCGCAGGGCCTGGACGGCGACCGCCCCGGCGGAACCGTGGTAGATCAGCTCGGCGCCGCCGGTGCGCGCGGCGAGGGCGGCCCGGATGGTTTCCTCGACCAGCTCGTAGTGGGTGCAGCCGAGGACCACGTCGGTGACGTCGACCGGGGTGAGTGCCGCGGCGGCCGCGACCGTCCGGACGATGGCGGCCTCGTCCGCGGCCTCGACGGCGTCGGCGAGTCCGGGGCAGGGCACCTCGGTGACCCGGGCCCCGGCGGCGAAATCACGGATCAGGCCGCGCTGGTACGGGCTGCCGGTGGTGGCGGGAGTGGCCCAGATCGCCACGCGCCCGCCGGCCACGGCGGCGGGCTTGATCGCCGGCACGGTTCCGATGACGGGGATGCCGGGCTCCAGGTCGGCCCGCAGGGTGTCCAGGGAGTGCACGGAGGCGGTGTTGCAGGCGACGATCAGCGCGTCCGGACCCAGGGCCGCGGCGGCCCGGGCGACGCCGCGGGCGCGCTCGGTCAGGTCGGCGGGCGTGCGCGGCCCCCAGGGCATCCCGTCGGGATCCGAGGACAGCAGCAGATCGGCGTCGGGCCGCAGCCGACGCGTGACGGCGGCCGCAGCGAGGAGGCCGATTCCGGAGTCCATGAGGGCGATCTTCACCTGGTCACCTTAATCGACGCCGCGCCCCCGTCCGGGCCGCACACCCTCAGGCGGACGGGATGCCCCGACGCCCCGGGGGTCACCGGGACGGCCGGGAGCCGGACGGCGCGCACGGCCGAAGGCCCGCCGCCGCGGCCCGCGGCGGGCCCCCTCCGGACGCCCCCGGCGAGGTGGACGAGCGCACCCCCCACCCAGGGCACCCGAAGCGGACGGGGCCTGGACGGCGCCCCGGGCGGACCCTGCTCCCGCCGCCCCCCGCCGCGCGGGGGAGCGCCGTACCGGCGGGGTGCGCGACAGGGTCCGCGGGGTTCGGCACACTGCGGACATGGGCCTCCTCATCGCCGCGTACGCCTCCCTCGCCGCCTGGCTCTGGCTCACCTTCGCCCAGGGCATGTTCTGGCGCACCGACGTCCGTCTCCCCCCGCGCTCCGCCCCCGCCCGCTGGCCCTCCGTCGCGATCATCGTCCCCGCGCGTGACGAGGCCGAGGTGCTCCCCCTCAGCCTTCCGTCCCTCCTCGCCCAGGACTATCCCGGCGAGGCCCGGATCGTCCTCGTCGACGACGGCAGCGGCGACGGCACCGCCGCCCTCGCCGCCCGTCTGGCCGACGGGCAGCCGGGCCTGCCCCTCACCGTGGTCTCGCCGGGGGATCCCCCGCCCGGGTGGACGGGCAAGCTGTGGGCCGTGCGCCACGGCATCGCCCACGTCCGCACCGAGCACACCCGCGCACACGTCAACGGGCACGGGCACGGAACCGGGCACGCGCAGGGCGGCCCGGGAGGCGGCGGCGAAGACGGCCCGCACCGCCCCGGGCCGGAGTTCCTGCTCCTCACCGACGCCGACATCGCCCACGAGCCCGACAGCCTCCGCGAACTGGTCGCCGCCGCGACCTCCGCCGACCTCGACCTCGTCTCGCAGATGGCCCGCCTGCGCGTGGTGAACGTGTGGGAGCGGCTCGTCGTGCCGGCGTTCGTGTACTTCTTCGCCCAGCTGTACCCCTTCCGCCGGATCAACCGGCCCGGCGCCCGGACCTCCGCGGCCGCCGGCGGCTGCGTGCTGCTGCGCACGGAGGCGGCCGTCCGGGCCCGGATCCCCGACTCGATCCATCAGGCCGTCATCGACGACGTCGCCCTCGCCGGCGCGGTCCGCCGCGCCGGCGGCCGGATCTGGCTCGGGCTGGCGGAGCGGGTGGACAGCGTGCGCCCGTACTCCGGCCTCGGCGACCTGTGGCGGATGGTGTCGCGCAGCGCGTACGCCCAACTGCGTCACCGGCCCCTGCTGCTGGCCGGGACGGTGGCCGGGCTGGTCCTCGTCTACCTGGTGCCCCCGGCCGCCCTCGGCGCGGGGCTCGCCGCCGGGCGGCCCGCCGTGGCCTGGGCCGGGGGCCTGGCCTGGCTGCTGATGGCCGGCACCTACCTGCCGATGCTGCGCCACTACCGCCAGTCGCCGCTGCTCGCCCCGCTGCTTCCGCTTACCGCGCTGCTGTACCTGCTGATGACCGTCGACTCGGCGGTCCTGCACTACCGGGGGCGCGGGGCCGCGTGGAAGGGGCGCACCTACGCCCGGCCCGGTGATGCCTGAATCGTCCGGCTTCCGGCACGCGGACCCGGTCCGCGCGCCGGCTGAGGGAACGTCATCCGAGGTCATCGCATTGTGACCGTGCGTCAGCACCAGATAGGTGCAACACCCAACCGGTGAGTACGAGTAGGAACAAGCCGGGGTGCAAGTGACGAATCGTGCAGGTGAACTTCAAGTGAAAGCCGAGGCGCTGACCTGGGAATATGCAGGTCAGGGCGGTGTTGACGACACCTCGCTATGGACCCGGTGAAGTCGTGGGCTTAACTTAGGTCCCATGACCTCCCCCCGCTCCACTTATGGCGGCGGTTACTACTCCGCGCCCTCCTTCAAAGACACCCCCATCTACGACTCCCTCGTAGCCGAACGCGGCACTCCGCAGATCGCCCCCATCCGCGTTCCGGCCGCCTACGAGTCGCCCAGTGCCGGCTATTCGAGCGGTGGGTACCTGCCGGCCCTCCCGTCCGCCCTTCCCGCCCTGCCGTCCGCGCCGTCCGCGCCGCAGCAGCAGGGGTCCCCGGGGTACGGGTACCAGTACCAGCAGCAGGCCGCACCCCAGCAGCAGATGCCGATGGCGATGCCGGTGCCGCTCCAGAACGCGCCCGCGCCGTACATCCCGCAGCAGCAGCCGATGGCGGCCCGCGCGGGGTACGTCCAGCAGCCCCAGCCGCAGCAGCAGCCGCGCCCGGCCGCCATGGGCACCGGCTACGAGGCCATGCGCCCGGCGGCGCCCCGTCCGGTGGCGGCCCCCGCGCAGGTCCCCTCCTACGAGGATCCGTACGGCCGCCAGTTCCAGGGGCGCGGCTACTGACCCGGCACCCCGCCGCCGGGCCCCGCGGAAAACGGGCTGGGGCTCCGGCACGGAAGGCTGGCAAAATGCACTCATGTCGAATCTGTACGTCCAGTCGCTCCATGTCCATCCCGTCAAGTCGGTAGCGGGGACTGCTCCCGACGAGGTGACCGTGGAGCCCTGGGGCTTGTCCGGGGACCGCCGCTGGGCGGTGGTCGACACGGCGGGCGCGGTCATCACCCAACGCCAGCAGGCGCGACTGGCCTTGGCCTCCGCCCGTCCGCTGCCGGACGGGCGGGTCGCGCTGTCCGGGCCCGGGATGGCGGAGCTGGTGGTGGACGTGCCGGAGCCGGGCCCGCTGGAGCCCGTCGTCCTGTTCGGCAAGAAGATCGACACCGTCGTCGCGGCGAGCACCGCCGCCGACTGGTTCAGCGCCTACCTCGGGCAGCCCGTGCGGCTGGTCCACCTCGACGATCCGGCCGTGCGCCGTCCCGTGGACCCCGACTACGCGCTCCCCGGCGAGACCGTCAGCCTGGCCGACGCCTATCCGCTGCTGCTGACCACGGCCGCCTCGCTCGACGCCCTCAACGAGCTGATCGCAGGGGGCGACGACGCCCACGAGGGACCCCTGCCCATGAACCGGTTCCGCCCGAACCTGGTGGTCGGCGGCCCGGCTGAGCCGTGGGCCGAGGACGGCTGGCGGCGGATCGCGATCGGTGACGCCGTCTTCCGGGGCGTGCGCGAGTGCGGGCGCTGCATCATCACCACCACCGACCAGGAGACGGCGGAGCGCGGCCGGGAGCCGCTGAAGACGCTGGCCGTGCACCGGCGGATCGGGAAGTCCCTCGCCTTCGGGAGGCAGCTGGTGCCGGTGGTCCTGGGTACGGTGCGGGTGGGCGACGAGGTGCGCGTGCTGGAGTGATCCCACGGTGGCCCCGCACGGCCCCACAGGACCCGGCAGAGCCCCGCTCGCCGCTGACCACGGCGGGTGGAATGACACCTTCGAGGGGCTCCGGGTGCCCGATGGAACCAACGGGCGGGGCGGGGCCGTTGGAACAGACAGGACGTGTGAACACCCACCGCGACCGTCCGTACCGGATCGGGTGGCACGGGTCCCGCGCGTCCCGGAATGCGCGTCCGCCGGGCATGCGGAAGGCTGGGACGCGCAGACAGACGGATGGCTGGCGCAAGTAGGGGGAGCCGGGACCGTGCGGACAGCAATGGGTGTGTGGCGTTGGCGGCGCAATCCGCTGCGCAGGCCGACCGATCTCTTCGAGGCGTGGGTGGCCTTCGCCGCGCTCGTGTGCGTACTGCTGGTGGCTCCGGCCCTCGGCTGCGCGGCGGGCCTGAAGGTGGACGGCACGCTGCAGCGGGCCGCGCGCGAACAGCGGCACGAGCGGTACCTGGTCCCGGCGGTGGTGGTCCGGCCGACGCCGGATCCGGTCGCCGGCTCGGCCACCGATCCGGGCGCGGGGCGTCAGGCCCCGGAGCGGACGCGGATCGTGGCTTCCTGGACCGCGCCCGACGGCAGCAGCCACGAGGGCACGGTCCCGGCGGCGGAGGAACCGCCCCTTCCCGGCGACCGGTTCCGGATATGGACCGACATCCGGGGGCGGCTGGTGGGGCAGCCCCTCGACCCGTCCGCCGCCTCCTTCCACGCGGGCGTGGCCGGGCTGGCCGCGGCGCTGACGGCGGCCGCGCTGGCGGAGACGCTCCGGCGGCTGGTCGTACGCCGGCTCATGCATCGGCGGTACACCCGTCTGGACCGAGCGTGGGCCGCGGCCGGACCCGACTGGGGCCGGGCGGGCGCGGGCAGCTGACCTGGCAACTCACCGGCCCCGCGCGCGCTACCGTGGAGCCGGAGTCCGGTCCGGCCGCTTCGGCCGCAGGGGACGGCTCCGGCCGCTCCGGGAACTTCTGCAACACGAGTACGAGGGTGGGGGCACGGCAGCGCGATGGCTCAGGGCACGGTCCAGGTGACGCACGGCGGGGCCTCGCGGTGGCGGCGGCGCTCCGGTGAGTATCCGACGCTGAGCGCCGCGCTCGCCGCCGCGGGCGACGGCGACGTCCTGTCCATCGCCCCCGGCACCTACCGGGAGAACCTGGTCCTGCGTCATGCCGTCACCCTGCGCGGGCCAGAGGGCGCCGTGGCCGGCTCGGTGCGGATCGCCCCGCTCGACGGGGTCGCGCTGACGGTGCGCGCATCGGCGGTGGTCCAGGACCTCCACCTGGAGGGTGCGGACCGGGCGGCGCCCGCGCTGCTGGTCGAGGACGGCTGTCCGGAGCTGATCGACCTGCGCGTGCACACCCGCTCCTCGGCCGGCATCGAGGTGCGCGGCGGGGCCCGGCCGCTGGTGCGCCGGTGCACGGTGGAGAATCCGGCCGGGGTCGGCATCTCCGTCCTGGACGGCGGCGGCGGGGTGTTCGAGGAGTGCGAGGTGGTGGCCGCCGGGCAGGCCGGCGTCTCGGTGCGCGGCGGGCACCCGCGGCTGGAGCGCTGCCGCGTCCACCACGCCACGGGCGCGGGCATCGCCGTGACCGGGGAGGGCTCGGGCCTGGAGGCGCTGGGCTGCGAGGTGTACGAGATCAAGGGCACCGGGGTGCAGATCGCGGCGCGCGCCGCGGCCCGCCTCACGGACTGCGCGGTGCACCGCACCTCCGCCGACGGGGTCACCCTCGACACCGACGCCGTGCTCACCCTCGCCGGCTGCGACATCCACGACATCCCGGAGAACGCGGTCGACCTGCGGTCCCGTTCGGTGCTGACCCTCAGCCGCAGCACGGTCCGCCGGTTCGGGCGCAACGGCCTGTCGGTGTGGGATCCCGGTACCCGGGTCGATGCCGAGTCCTGCGAGATCCACGACAGCACGGGTGACTACCCGGCGGTGTGGATCAGCGACGGGGCCACGGTCTCCCTGGACTCCTGCCGGGTGCACGACGTGCCGGACGCCCTGTTCGTACTGGACCGGGGTTCGCGCGTGGACGTCGTCGACAGCGACCTCTGGCAGGTCCGCAACACGGCCGTCTCCGTCAGCGACGGCGCCGACGCGCAGCTCGACGACTGCCGCATCCGGGAGGCCGGCACCGGGGCGTGGTTCCGTGACCACGGCAGCGGCGGCACCCTCGCCAACTGCACCATCGAGAACGTGCAGTCCGGCGTGATCGTGACCAAGGGCGCCGACCCGGTGGTGGAGCGGTGCACCGTCGGTTCGGCCGCCGAGGCCGGTTTCTACGTGTCGGCGGGCGGCCGCGGCACGTTCACGGCCTGCCGGGTGAGCGGCAGTTCCGGTTTCGGCTTCCACGTCATCGACGGCTGCCGGACCACTCTGACCCGCTGCCACACCGAGCGCTGCGCACGCGGCGGGTACGAGTTCGCGGAGGACGGCCCGCTCGCCGAGGGGTGCACCGGCGACGAGTTGGGGGCACGGCTCGGCGCGCGGGCGGCCTCGGGCGACACGCTCGCCGGGGCGCAGCCGGGGATCCGAACGGCGTCGGCCGTGCAGGACCGGGCGGCAGTGCCCGCCGAGGTGCCCGGGCAGCGGCCCCCGGACCCGGCGCCTCCCGCGGCGGCCGCCGCGGGAGCGGGCCGCGGTTCGGGCGAGGTGCTGGGTCAGCTGGACGCGCTGGTCGGGCTGGAGAGCGTGAAACGCGAGGTCCGGGCCCTCACCGACATGATCGAGGTCGGGCGGCGACGGCAGCGGGCGGGCCTGAAGGCGGCCTCGGTGCGCAGGCACCTGGTCTTCACGGGCTCCCCCGGCACCGGCAAGACGACGGTGGCCCGGCTGTACGGGGAGGTCCTGGCCTCCCTCGGGGTGCTGGAGCGCGGCCACCTGGTGGAGGTGTCCCGGGTGGACCTGGTCGGTGAGCACATCGGCTCGACCGCGATCCGTACGCAGGAGGCCTTCGAGCGGGCGCGCGGCGGGGTGCTGTTCATCGACGAGGCGTACGCGCTCGCGCCGGAGGACTCCGGGCGGGACTTCGGGCGCGAGGCGATCGACACGCTGGTGAAGCTGATGGAGGACCACCGGGACGCCGTGGTCGTGATCGTCGCCGGGTACACGGAGGAGATGGAGCGCTTCCTGACCGTCAACCCGGGGGTGGCGTCGCGTTTCTCCCGCACCATCACCTTCGGCGACTACGGGCCCCGGGAGCTGCTGCGGATCGTGGAGCAGCAGGCGGAGGAGCACGAGTACCGGCTGGGCGAGGGCACGGGCGAGGCGCTGCTGACGTACTTCACGGAGCTGCCCAAGGGTCCGGCGTTCGGCAACGGCCGCACCGCGCGCCAGACCTTCGAGTCCATGGTGGAACGGCACGCGGGGCGGGTGGCGCAGCTGGCCGAGCCGAGTACGGACGAGCTCACCCTGCTCTTCCCGGCGGATCTGCCGGCTCTGTCCGCACCGTGCTGATCCGCGGGCCGGGAACCTCCCGGGTGTCGTGTACGTCGGCACGCGCGGCGGCGTCCAGTCGCGCGAGGAGTGCGTCGCGTTCGGCGGTGAAGGCCGGATCGGCCTGGTAGTCGCCGTGGCCGAGGATCGGCGCGGGCAGCGGGTACCGGGGGCTGCGCCCGTAGGCGAGCGGGTCGCGCAGGGGGCCCCGGTCGACGGGTTCGCCGACGGCGGCGCCGGTCTCGACGGGCCCTCCTATGGGGTCGGTGGCCCGCCACAGGTTGCGCCAGCAGTCGAGGTCGCGGTGGAGGGCGGCCAGCCGGCCGGGGCCGAAGAAGTCGGGGAACCAGCGGCCGTAGAGCCGGGCCAGCGGTGAGCCGTAGGTCAGCAGCCCGACGCGGCCGCGCACTTCGGGCGGCAGTTGCCAGACGGCGGCCGCCGCGAGCACGCTGCCCTGGGAGTGTCCGGAGATGACGAGGCGGCCCCCGGTACGGGCGGTCCAGCCGGTCATCCGCCAGGTCAGGTCGGGGACGGCCCGCTCGGCGTAGCAGGGCGGGGCGAAGGGGTGGGCGGCGCGCGGCCAGAAGGTGCCGACGTCCCAGAGGATCCCGACGGTCCGGCGGGCGGCGGGGTCGCGGTAGGCGCGCCGGCCCCACGCGACGAAGGCGGCGACGCCGAGCCCTATCAGCCAGGACCCGGTGTCCTGGGCGGCGCGGGCGGCACCGGCCAGCAGCGGGTGGGCTCCCCGGGCGGCCTCGGCCGGGACCCGTCCGCTGATCCATGCTCCGGCGAGGGCGCCGGTGCCCAGCAGCAGGGTGATCCAGGCGACGGCCCCCACGAACCACGGCGCGGAGTCGGTGAGCGCGGCGGCCGCCCGCGCCCCGGCGATCCGGCGGCTGCGGTCGGGGTCGGCGGGCTCTCCCGGGTACTCGGCGGCGAGGCCCGCAGCCGTCCGGCGCCGGTGCAGGGCGGCGCGGGCGACGGCCCAGGCGGCCGGCAGCAGCAGGGCGATCAGCAGCGGCGGCAGCACGGCGGCCTGCCAGGACAGCAGGACGGGCGGTCCGGGCAGCGCGGCCCCGGGCGCGCCCGGTGTGGCGCCCCCGTCGAGCCAGTCGGCGACGCGCTGGGCGACCCCGCCGGACATGACCCCGCCGAGGGCGCAGCCGAGTACGGCGACGGCGGGGCCGCCGAGGCCCCGCAGGGCGGCGCCGGGCTGGGGGGTGCCGCGGTGCAGGCGGTGGGCGACGAAGGCGAGGGCCAGCGCGCAGCAGCCCTGGCCGAGCATGAGCACCCCGAACGCGAAGTCCCCCGGGAGACGCCCGGCCGAGACCCAGCCGGGGCGGGACCAGCCCGCGTAGAGGAGGACCGCGGCGAGCAGGGCGAGGGCGCCGCCGGGCAGCAGGGTGATCGCGGCCCGGTCGAGCCGGTGGTCGGGCCGGGCCTCGGTGCGGCCGCGCCGGCAGACGACCCACAGGACGATGGCGCCGCCGGTGGCGAGCAGCGCCTGGACGGCCCACCCGGCGGCCTGGAGCGCGGGGGCCGTGGCGGTGGCGGCCCGGTCGTGGCGGACGGCGGGGGCGGCGACCGCCACCGCCACGGTGAGGAGTCCGGCGGCGGTGTGCGCGGCGCGCAGCCGTGCCACGATCCGCCGCCCGTACCAGAACCCGGGCTGCCCCAGCGGCGCCTCCTCCTCCCCCGGTGCGGGGGCGCCCGGGGTGGCGGAGCCGGCGGGCGGCGGCTGGGACTCGTAGGCGCTCCAGGTGCGGGTCGAGAGGTACCAGAGCAGGCCGGTCAGGGCGGCCGGGACCAGGGCGCCGACCGCGAGGCGGCGTCCGGGCTGACCCCACCAGGTGCCGGGCCGCAGGACGCCGAGCGGGGAACGGGAGCCGGAGCAGACGGTGTTGCCCGCGCACTGCCAGGCGAGGAGGTCCAGCGCGACCTCGCAGGCCGCCGCGACGAGGAGGACGGTGAGGCTGAGGGCGAGGACCCGTACGAGGAGTCCGTACGTGCGCACGGCCCGCGCGGCCGCCTTGCCGGGGGCGGCGGCGGGCCGGGCCCAGTGGGCGAGGTTGGCGACCATGAACGGCAGGAGCAGCAGCCACAGGGCCCGGGCTCCGTTGCCGGAGGTGAGGCGGGACCAGCAGTAGGCCTCGGGCACGGGGCGGCCGCCGTGGCGTCCGGGACGGTCCTCGGCGTCGGCGTCCTCGGGGCGGCGGAACACGGCGGCGGTCGAGTCGCCGGTGATCCGGACGGGGTACGGGTCCCGGAGCAGCTCCGCGGGGGAGGCTCCGCCCACGCCGTGGACGAGCAGTTCGAGCGCGGGCGGCGGGCCCGGGGGCGGCGGTTGGGAGGCGGCGACGGGGTCCGGCATGGGGCCTCCGCAGGTGAGGGGCTGGTGCGCGCGGGGCGGCCCCTTCAGCATCCCGCCCCGGGGCGTCCCTGCCCAGGCCCCGTGCGTGTGAAGGACGTGCGGAGCCCTGCACGGCCCGGGACGGGCGATGTCCCGGCCGTCCGGAGACTTCTGACGGGCCGCCGGTTATGGTGGCGCGGCGGCGGCGCACCCCGCGCCCCGCACCGCGCAGGGGGTAACGACATGACCCGCCGACTCCGCCCCGTGGGGCTGGGTTTCACCGAACACGCTCCGACGCGCCTGGTGTTCACCGCCCGCGCCTCGGCCGCACCCGACGCCGTGTACCGGGCGCTCGCGGAGGAGGTGACGGGCTGGCCGTCCTGGTTCCGGGCCGTGACACTGGCCCGGCCCACGCGCGGCGGCGGGGGCCGCGAGGTCCGGCTGATGGGCGGGGTCCGCTTCCGGGAGACGGTCATGGCAGCGGATCCCGGGCGGCGCTACGCCTACCGGGTCGACGAGACCAACGTGCCCGCCGTGCGCGCCCTGCTGGAGGAGTGGCTCCTGACCCCGGCGGACCGCGCCCCCGGCACCGCGTCCGCGTCCGCGTCCGGCAAGCCTGCCACCCCCGCCGCGCCTGCCGCCCACGCCACCCCCGCCGCGCCCGTCACCGTCGGCGACGCCGCCCCGGGCACCCTGGTCCGCTGGACCTTCGCCGCCGACGGCCCGCCCGCCTTCCGGCTGGCGCTGGCCGCCTCCCGCCCGGCCCTCGGCCACTCCTTCCGCACCGCGGTGCGCACGCTCGACGCCCGCCTGGCGGGCCGCACCCGCGGCTGACGGACCGCCACCGGGAGGGCCCTCACCGCGCGCCGGCTCAGGCGGTGGGCTCGCGCCAGTCCCCCGTCCGCAGGAGCGTCTCGATCGTCTCGGCGTACGGGGCGATGTCGAGGCCCTGCGCGGCCAGCCATTCGTCCGAGTAGTACTTGTCGAGGTAGCGGTCGCCCGGGTCGCAGAGCAGGGTGACGACGCTGCCCGTGCGGCCCTCCGCGACCATCTCGGAGATGATCTTCAGGGCGCTCCACAGTCCGGTGCCGGTGGAGCCGCCCGCCTTGCGCCCTATGGCCTGCTCCAGGGCGCGGCACGCGGCGACGCTCGCCGCGTCCGGCACCTTCATCATGCGGTCGATGGCGCCCGGCACGAAGCTCGGCTCCATCCGCGGCCGCCCGATGCCCTCGATGCGCGAGCCGCAGTCGCTGCTCGCGTGGGGGTCGCCCAGGGTCCAGCCGTCGAAGAAACAGGAGTTCTCCGGGTCGGGGACGCAGATGCGGGTGTCGTGCTGCATGTAGTGCACGTAGCGCGCGATGGTGGCGGAGGTGCCGCCGGTGCCGGCCGTCGCGACGATCCAGGCCGGTTCGGGGTACCGCTCCAGGCGGAGCTGCTGGTACATCGACTCCGCGATGTTGTTGTTGCCGCGCCAGTCGGTGGCCCGCTCCGCGTAGGTGAACTGGTCCATGTAGTGGCCGCCGGTGCGTGCGGCCAGGTCGGCGGACTCCTCGTACATCTTCATCGAGTCGTCGACGAAGTGGCAGGTGCCGCCGTGGAATTCGATGAGGCGGCACTTCTCCGGGCTGGTGGTCTTCGGCATCACCGCGACGAAGGGGACACCGATCAGCTTGGCGAAGTAGGCCTCGGAGACGGCGGTCGAGCCGCTGGAGGCCTCGATGACCGGGCGGCCGGGGCGGATCCAGCCGTTGCAGAGCGCGTACAGGAACAGGGAGCGGGCGAGTCTGTGCTTGAGGGAGCCCGTCGGGTGCGTGGACTCGTCCTTGAGGTACAGGTCGATGCCCCACGCCTCGGGGAGGGGGAAGCGCAGCAGGTGGGTGTCGGCGGAGCGGTTCGCGTCCGCCTGGACCTTGCGGACGGCTTCCTTGAGCCAGACGCGGTACTCCGCGTCGCTCCGGTCTACGTCGACCGTCGTCATGACCGCGCCCGCGGCCTTGTTCGCGGCCACGCTCGCGTCCGTCGTACCGGTGGTACCGGTGGTGCTCATGCGCCTTGCTCCTTTGTCGGTTCCGTGGCCCCCTGCTTTCGCAATGTACCCCTCCCACCTGCACAAATGGTTACTTTGGGTTTCCATGCGGATCGCTTTCGGTCGCGTTCGGTTGCACCGGAGGCCACCGTGGGTGACCCTGGTGGTGCGCTACCGAGGGTGCAGCACCCGTAACACTGATGTCGGGGAGTCGCAGCCGTGATCAGTCATTCCCGCAGGCACTGCGTCGTCGAACTGCAGGCCTTGCCAGCGCGGATCGGTCAGGTCCGCAGAATCGTCTCCGCGCAACTGCGCCACTGGCAGCTCGATCCGCTCATAGACCGGGCTGCGCTCGGCGTGACGGAGCTGCTCAGCAACGTCCACCGCCATGCGCAGCCCGACAAGGTCTGCACGGTCGAGATCGAACTGCGCCTCGGGCGGCTGACCGTCTCCGTCTCCGACAGCGATCCGAGGCTGCCCGTGGTCCGGGCCGCCGATGAGCTGGAGACCTGCGGGCGCGGGCTCGCGCTCGTGGAGGCCGTGAGCGAGGCCTGGGGGGCCCGGCTCCTGCCGGACGGCCCCGGCAAGGTGGTGTGGTTCTCTCTACGGGCCGCCCCCGCGCCGGCGGCGCCCACGGGCACGGTCCGTATCGGCGTGAACAAGCCGGTACGGGAACCCGCGCGGGCGGTGCTCACCGCCGTGGACGCGCAGGCCGTCCCGGTCGCCGTGCCGGTACCGGTCCCGGTCGGCACCGGGCCCGGGTGACGCCCCCGGCCGCACACCCGCGGACCCGGCCCGGACGCCCGCCCCGCCGCACCCCGAGGGCACCCGGGCCCGTCCCCGGCCCACCACCGGACCGCCGCCCGGCGCCACCGCCTGGGGCCGCCTCACGGCACCCTGCCGCGGGCCACCCCCGGGGCCACCGCCTCGGGCCGCCCGCTCGGAAGCCCGTCTCGGGAATCCCGCCTGGTAAGCCCTCCGGGCCACCGCCTCAGGCAGCCGCGCCCAAGGCCCCCAGCGGGTCGTCCAGCACCGGCTGCCACGCCAGCTCCGCCGCCCCGACCAGGCTGTTGTGGTCGAGGGTGCACGGCAGGATCGGCACGCCGCCGCTGCGCCCCCACAGGCTGCGGTCGGCGACGACCGCGCGCAGCCGCTCCGGGTCGGCGTGCAGCAGCTCCCGGTGCAGTCCGCCGAGGATGATCCGGTCCGGGTTCAGGATGTTGACCAGCCCCGCGAGCCCGAGCCCGAGCCGGTCGATGAGCTCCTCGGCGGCGGCCCGCACGCCCGGGTCCGCGTACTCGGCGCGCAACAGGTCACGGGCCTGCTGGAGCAGGGACACCTCGGGGCCGGGGATGCGGCCCGCGGCGGTGAGGAAGGCCAGCGGGTCGGCCTCCACGTCCAGGCAGCCCCGGCTGCCGCAGTGGCAGGCCCGCCCCTCCGGGTTGACGGTGAGGTGGCCGACCTCCAGGGCCAGCCCCGCGCTCCCGCTGTGCAGCCGGCCGTCCAGGACCAGCGCCCCGCCGACGCCACGGTGCCCGGTCGCCACGCAGAGCAGGTGCTGGGCGCTGCGGCCCGCGCCGTGCCGGTGCTCGGCGAGCGCGGCGAGGTTGACGTCGTTGCCGGTCAGGGCCGGTCCGTCGATCCCGGCCGCCTTGACGCGCTCCGCGAAGATGGCCCGTACGGGAGCACCGGCCGGCCAGGCCAGGTGCAGCGGGTTCAGGGCGGTGCCCTCGGGCTCCGCGACCGCGGAGGGCACGGCCAGGCCGGCGCCGACGCAGCGCCGCCCGGACTCGGCCAGCAGCGCGGCGCCGGCGTCGACGACCGCGCCGAGGACCTGCGCCGGGTCGGCGGAGACCGTGACCTTGCCGGGCGCGGTGGCCACGATCCGCCCGCCGAGGCCCACCAGCGCCGCCCGGAACCCGTCCGGGTGCACCTGGGCGGCCAGTGCCACCGGCCCGTTCTCGTCGACCGACAGCCGGTGCGAGGGACGGCCCTGGGCCCCGCCCGCCCCGCCGGGGCGGGAGTCGACGCGGATCAGGCCGAGCGCCTCCAGCTCGGCGGCGACCGCGCCCGCGGTGGCGCGGGTGACGCCGAGCTCGGCCGTCAGGACCGCACGGGTCGGGGCCCGGCCGGTGTGGACGAGCTCCAGCGCGGGGCCGAGCGCGCCCCGGCCCCGCTCCAGCCTGGTCCTCGCGGACGCCGCCGAGGCCGCCGAGGCCTCGGAGGCCGCCGATGTCCCGGAGGTCCCCGAAGTCCCGGAGGTCCCCGAAGCGGTGGACGCCGTATCCGCGGCCCCGGCCGCCGTGGACGTCGTGGACACCGTGGTCACATCCCCCACCCGCGGCGGGGCCCCGTTGCCGTTCATGACATGGATCCTCGCATGATCGGGAGGCACCGGGTGCCCGGCTACGGCCCGAGGCCGCCGACGCGCAGGGTGATGTTGAGCCTCCCGGTCAGCCCCAGGCCGGGCGGCGCGGTGCCGGGCAGGACCTTCGGCACGCCGTGGAAGGCCCGCCGGCTCGGTCCGCCGAAGACGAACAGGTCCCCGCTGCGCAGCTCGACGTCCCGGAACGGACGTGTGCGCGAGACGGTGTTGCCGAAGCGGAAGAGGCAGGAGTCGCCGAGACTGAGCGAGACCACCGGGGCCCCGGACCGCTCCTCGGCGTCCCGGTGCATGCCCATCCGGGAGTCGCCGGCGTAGAAGTTGACCAGCGCGATGTCGTACTCCTCCCCGGGCGGCAGCGGTGTGCCGTACGCGGCGAGGACGGCCTCCCGGCCCAGTGCGGCCAGCCATGCGGGCATCGGTTTGACGGGGGCCCCGTCGCCGTCGACCGCCGTCCGCGCGTATCCGTACGGGTACCAGTGCAGCCCCAGGCACACCTGCCGGGCGGTCATCGTCCCGCCGCCGGGGGTGCGCACGGTGCGCAGTCCGGCGGGCGGGCGCGCCCACTCCCGGCAGGCGGCGAGCAGCTCGCCCTGGCGCCCGGGGCCGATCCAGTCGGGCAGATGGACGGCACCGGGGGCGATCTCGGCCCGCTCGCGCGGGAACAGTTCACCGACCACCCCTCCATTGTCGGGGTGCGCTGGCACACTCGCGGCATGAAGATCACCGAATACGTGGAGACCCTCGCCCGGGAGGGCGAGCTGCTGGCCGACACCGCCGGACGGACCGGCACGGAGGCCCTGGTGCCGACCTGTCCGGGGTGGCGGGTCGGCGACCTGCTGCGGCACACCGGGGCGGTGCACCGCTGGGCGACGGGCTTCGTCGCGGACGGCCTGGTGGAGCCGGTGCCGTTCCCGGACGCGCCGGAGCTGTCGGGGACCGAGCTGCTGGCCTGGTTCCGGGAGGGGCACGCGGAGCTGGTGCGGGCGCTGGCCGCAGCCCCGGCGGAGCTGGTGTGCTGGACCTTCCTGCCGACCGCACCGCCGTCGGCGCTGGCGTTCTGGGCCCGGCGGCAGGCGCACGAGACGACCGTGCACCGCTTCGACGCCGAGTCCGCGCTGGGGCCGGGCTTCTCGTCGGTCACCCCGGAGTTCGCGGAGGACGGGGTGGACGAGCTGCTGACCGGCTTCCACGCCCGGCCGCGCAGCCGGGTGCGTACCGAGGAGCCGAAGGTGCTGCGCATCCGGGCGGCGGACACCGGTGCGGTGTGGACGGTGCACCTGTCGAAGGAGCCCGCGCGCACGGTGCGCGGCGACACCGGCGACCCGGTGGACTGCGAGCTGACCGGTGCGGCGTCCTGGCTGTACGCGGCCCTGTGGAACCGGCTCCCGCTGGCCGGCCCGGAGGTGAGCGGCGACGCCTCGCTGACGGCGCTCTGGCAGGAGGCCGGCCGCGTCTGACGGCTGGAGCGGCCTCCCCCGGGAGGGGAGGCCGCGGCCGGCCTCGGAAGGGCGCTACACCGCGCCGCGAAAATGTATGTGCGGATCGGGAACCCGGTTGACAGGGTGGTGGGCATGAACTCCCAGCTCAACGACGCGACCGATGATCCGCACACCCCGGGCGCGGCCGGATGGACCACCACGCCGATCGGGGCGGACCTGCTGCGCGGCGCCCTGGAGGTGGAACGCACCGCGCGCGGCGTGCTGCCGCACCGGCTGCCGGCACGGGCCCGCCGGCAGTTCCCCGACGCCTACCTCGCCACCGTCGAGACGCAGCCCTCCGGGGTCCGGCTGGCCTTCCGCACGCGGGCCACCGCCGTCGAACTCGACGCGCTCCGCACCAAGAACGGCTACCGGAACGTTCCGCCCCGCCCCGACGGCGTGTACGAACTGCTCGTGGACGGCCACCCGGCCGGCCGGGCCACCTCGAACGGCGGCAACGTCCTGATGGTCGACATGGCCACCGGCTCCGCGGAACTCGTGCCCGGTCCGGTCGGAACCGTCCGCTTCGACGGGCTGCCCGCGCGGCTCAAGGACGTCGAGATCTGGCTGCCGTACAACGAGGTCATCGAGCTGATCGCGCTGCGCGGCGATGCTCCCGTCGAGCCGCCGCAGGATCACGGCCGCCGGGTGTGGCTGCACCACGGCAGTTCCATCAGCCACGGCTCCAACGCGGCGGGCCCTACGACCATCTGGCCGGCGCTGGCCGCCTCGCTGGGCGGTGTGGAGCTGGTCAACCTGGGGCTGGGCGGCAACGCCCTCCTCGACCCGTTCACCGCGCGCGCCCTGCGGGACACCCCCGCCGACCTGATCAGCGTGAAGATCGGCATCAACATCGTCAACACCGATCTGATGCGGCTGCGTGCCTTCGGACCGGCGGTGCACGGCTTCCTCGACACCATCCGCGAGGGACACCCCGACACTCCGCTGCTGGTCGTCTCGCCCGTCCTGTGCCCGCTCCAGGAGGACACCCCGGGGCCGCTCGCCCCGGACCTGCGCGACGGGAAGCTGAACCTGCGGGCCCTGGGAGATCCGGCGGAGGTCGCCGCCGGACGGCTCACGCTCACCGTCGTCCGCCGCGAGCTCGCCCGCATCACCGCCGAGCGCGCCGCGGACGACCCGCACCTGCACTACATCGACGGCCGCTCCCTCTACGGGGAGGCCGACTTCGCCGAGTTCCCACTGCCGGACGGCCTGCACCCGGACCCGGCCGGCCACCGCCGGATCGGGGAGCGCTTCGCCGAGCTGACCTTCGCGAAGGACGGGCCG
Source organism: Streptomyces sp. NBC_01276 (assembly GCF_041435355.1). GTDB lineage: Bacteria > Actinomycetota > Actinomycetes > Streptomycetales > Streptomycetaceae > Streptomyces. Next base: position 7,020,343 of record NZ_CP108442.1, on the reverse strand, counting down.
TTCGGGGAGGGCCCGGCCGATTCCGGCCATGGAGCGTGAGGCCGCCGGGGGCGGGGACGGCTGGACCGACGAAGGAGCTGACGGCAGGGGTGGGGGACGTGGGGGACGTGACGGTCGAGGAGGCCGAGCGACTCGCGCGCGTCTTTCTGCGCGGTCGGATCCGGGGATGGACGGACGACGGCTGGACGCTGAAATGGAACGAGTGGGCGTCCCGTGAGGACGGGTACGTGTTCGAGATCGCCCCGGTCGGCGGGGTGTCGGTCGGGGCACCGGTGTTCATCGACCGGGCCGACGGCGCGTGCCGGCTGATGCCGGCCGCGGAGTACTCCCCGCGCAAGCGCCCGCCCTTCACCGGCCCCTGTCCCGGGTGCACTCCCAGACCTGCCTGACGTCGGTTGCGCGGCGGCCCGCGGTGGGTCGGGGGACGGCGGACCGGCCGGCCGGCCGCAGGACGCGGCGGACCCGCCCCGGCCCACCGCTCCCCCGGCTCCGCGTACCCACCGGATGATCATCCGTCCGGCGTGCCGCGGGGTCAGCCGACCGGGCCGGGGGCGTGCCGGGCCTGTTCCTCCGCCCCTCCCCCGAACCGGCTCCGCAGGCGGACCTTGTCCGGTTTGCCCGCCTCGGTGAGCGGCAGCCGGTCCATGACGTGGATCGCGGCCGGTTCGTACGCCGTGCCCAGGCGGGCGGTCACGAAGTCCGCGAGCAGCCGGGCGGCGTCCGGGGCCCGGCCCGGGGTGGGGACGACCGCGACGTGGAGTTCCTCGTTCCCGTCCGCCGCGCGGATCCCGAAGGCCGCGCAGCGGGCGACGGCCGGGTGCGCGTGCAGGACCTCCTCCACCTCCGCCGGATGGAGATGGGCGCCCACGACGATGACCGTCTCCTTCAGCCGGTCGACGAGGTGGAGGTAGCCCTGGCCGTCGAGGAGTCCCAGGTCCCCGGTGGCCGCCCAGCCGTCGCGGACCACCTCCGCGGCCGGTTCGGGGCGCCCCCAGTAGCCGGACATCGCCGTGGGCGTGCGGACGTGGACCTCCCCCGTACCCCCGGGAGGGAGCACGGCGCCGGACGGGTCCCGGATCTCGATGTCGACGCCGGGCAGCGGCCGGCCGGCGGTGACGCGGCCGCCGGGGCCGGTGACGACGTGCTCGTGCGGGAGTACCTCCGCGATCGGGCCCGTCTCGGTCTGCCCGTACGAGCCGTGCAGGACGGGGCCGAAGACCTCCGCGGCCCGGCGCAGCCGCGCGGCGGACGCGGGCGTGCCCCCGTAGAAGAGGCGGCGCAGGGCGCGGACGTCGGTGGTGGCGAGGTCCGGGTGGTCCAGCAGCTCGTGGAGGAGCGGCGGCAGGAGCCAGAGGTCGGTCACCCGGTGCCGCTCGACGGCCGCCAGGACCGCGGCCGGCTCGAAGCCCTCCTGCAGGACGACGGAGCCACCGGCGAGCAGGGTGGCGTCGGAGACGATGCCGGCCAGGTGCGCGAGGGTGGTGCAGGCGAGGAACCGGGCCGGGGCGCCGGAGGGGATGTGGGCGGCGTGCGCGGCCAGGATCCTCCGGTAGGGGCCGTGTGCCAGCCGGACCAGCTTGGGCGGACCGGTGGTTCCGCCGGTGAAGCGCAGGCACCAGTCGTCCTCGGGGCGGACCGCGGCCGGGGTCCGTACGGTGTGCCGGTCCGGGAGCCGGCCGGGCCGGTCGTCGGTGAACAGGCCGGGTTCCAGGGTCAGCCGGAGGGGCTCGGGGGTCCCGGTCGGCAATTCCCGCGTGGCGGGGTCCACCAGGAGCAGGACCGCGGCGGTGGCCTCCAGGATCCGGGCCCGCGCCGCGGCCGGCGCGGTGGGGCTCAGGTGCACCACCCTGGCGCCGAGCAGGTTGGCCCCGTAGCGGGCGATGAGGGTCTCGGGGTGGTTCCCGGTGAGCAGGGCGACCGTGCTCGCGCGGGTGACGCCGTGGGCCGCCAGCAGCCGTGCGGCCCGGTGGATGCCGGTGCGGAGGGAGCGGGCGTCGACGGTCCGGTCGGCGGTGGTGAGCACGGTCCGCGCGGGCGGGAGCTCCGGGCGGGCGAGGACGGCGAGGAGGGCGTCCACGTAGCTCTCGCTGTGCGGTCGCGGGGATCCGGACATGACGGTGCTGCCCCTTTCTTCTGGGGTCCTGCGGGAGGGGCGGGGTCGTCCTCGGAGGTTAGGAGGCGCTCGCTCATGTCGTCCAAGACCGGTTCCGCCATGAGAACGTGCTCGCAGGGTTATGAAAGGGGCGGTCGGTGGACCTGCTGTCGTTGCGGTGCTTCCAGGTCGTCGCGCGGTACGAGCACATCAGCCGGGCGGCGGACGAACTGCGCACCGCCCAGCCGTCGGTGAGCCGGACGATCGCGCGGCTGGAGGCCGAACTGGGGGTGCCGCTCTTCGACCGGCGGGGCCGCCGGATCCAACTCAACCGGCACGGAGCGGCCTTCCTGCTGCGGGTGGACCGGGCGCTCGCCGAACTGGAGGACGGGCGGCGCGAGTTGGCGGACGCCGCGCGAGGGGGCGGGGGCGGCAGCGTGACGGTGGCGAGCGAGACCCTGCTGACCCTCACCGGGCTGCTGGCCCGTTTCCGGGCGGCCCGTCCCGGGGTCGACGTCCGGCTGCGGCAGGCGTCCGCGGAGACGATGGCGCGCCTGCTGCGGACCCGGGAGGCGGACTTCTGCTTCGCCTCGCAGCCGCTCGCCGCGTCCGCTCTGGAGTCGGTGGTGCTGCTCACCGAGGAGGTGCTGCTCGCGGTGCCCCGCGGGCACCGGCTGGCCGGGCGGGAGCGGGTAGCGGTGACGGAGCTGGCCGGGGAGCCGTTCGTCACCCCGGGGCGGGGGCACTGGCAACGGGTACTGGCCGACGGGCTGTTCGAGCGCGCCGGGGTGCGGCCGACGGTCGTGTGCGAGGGGGACGAGCCGGGAGCGGTTCTGGACCTGGTCGCCGCCGGGCTCGGAGTGGCGCTGGTGCCGGCCCTCGCCCGGGAGTCCGGCACCCGGGACATCGTGGCCTGGGCCCGGCTGGCCTCGCCCGAGGCCCGCCGGGAACTGCGCCTCGTCCGGGCCGGGGGCGCCTACGCGTCCCCGGGCGCCCGGAGCTTCGCGGACTTCGCGGTGGGGTACTTCGGGGACGCCTCGGCGCGGGCCGGCGGGGCCGACGCGCCGTAGGACGTCGGGACGTCCGGACGTCGGGCGGGGTGGGGCGGGGGCGAACCAGGGCGGGGCCGTCGGGCCGGTTCAGCCGAGGGTGGCCGCGTAACCGGTCTGGAGGCCGTACGTCCACTCGGGAGCGGCGTTCCAGGGGTTGGGCATGACCGCGCTGGTGGCATAGGCGTAGCCGGCGCCGCGTTCGAAGGCGGTGCGCAGGGTGGTGCGCATGGCCGCGGCGTCGGGGACGTCGTGGACGAGGTGCCAGAACGCGGTCCCGCTCGGGTCGAGTTCGGTGCCCGCGCGGTATCCGCCGAGCGGGTCGAACACGTTGCCGCCCCGCCAGCCGCCCGAGGTGTACGCCGCGTACGTGTCCTCGAAGGTGACGAAGACGTCGGCGGTGCGGTGGCCGGGTTCGAGGTAGCAGTCGGCGATGGCCGTGCCGGGGTTGTCGACGACCAGTTCGGCGGCGTCCGGGTCGGCGGCGTGCATCGTGTCCTGGACGTAGCGGCGCAGGGCGGCGTAGCGGTCGCGAGTGGCGTTGCCGGGGCCGCAGTCGCGGCTGACGACGTCGAAGAAGATGCCGTCCACGTGGAGGCGCCCGTCCCCGTTGCCGGAGGGCTTGAGGTAGTTGTCGACGGACGCCTTGACGGCGGCGGGGTCCCGGCTGCCGTGGTCGGTGTGGACGTAGCCGAGGACCTTGGTCTTCTCGCCCGTGGCCGTGGTCCCGGCGCGCAGGGCGTCCGCGCGGGCCTGCCACGGGGCGTCGAAGGGGGCGTCCCCGTTGCCCGGGTTGAGGACGACCACGGAGGGGGCCGGGCCGGTGGCGGCGAGGTCGGCCAGTACCGGGTCGTCCGCCCAGACGTAGGCGGGCACGGCGATCTCCAGACCGCGGACGCCGGGACGGCGGGGTACCGGCGTGACCGCGGGGGCGGGTACGGAGGCGGGCGAGGGGGCGGAAGCCATGTCCGGTTCCGCCCCGCCGGGTCTGGAGGGCGCGGGGTGCGGTGACGGGCCCCGGTCGGCGCGGGCCGCCCGGTCGGCACGGTCGGCACGGGCCGCCTCGGCCGGGACGGGCGCAGCGGACGGGGCGGGCGCCGGGGCGGTGAGCAGCCAGGTCACCAGAACGGCGTACAGGGCCTTCACGGCGCGGGCGCGGGCCATGGGCTGTTCCTCCGGCGGGCAGGGGGGCGACCCGAGGAACAGTAGACGCGCGGCAAGTCGGTGAAGGGCGAACCACCCACATTGACGGGAGGAACAGAAAAGCGATCTGTCACCTCATCATCCGAACCCGCGCCGGCGGGCGGGAGGCGCCCCGTCGACGCGCGCCCCGCCGGCGCGCGCCCCGTCAGGCGACGGGCAGTCCCACCTCGTGCGCCAGCCGGTCGACGGCGTGCGCGAAGAACACGTCCCGTTCCTCGACGACCCGGTTGAACTGGCCGAACAGCTCGAAGGAGATCAGACCGACGAGCTGCGCCCAGGCCGCGACCAGGGCGGCGGTCACCTCGGGGGGCAGCCCCTCGGCGAAATCGGCGGTCATCCGGTCCGCTTCGGAGCGCAGGGCGGGGGGCAGCGGCGGCAGGGACAGGCCGCGGCCCTCGCAGGCGGAGCGGAGGATGCCGATGAGGACGTTGGCGACCCGGGAGGCGGGGCCGATGGTGTCCGCGGGGGCGCTGTAGCCGGGGACCGGGGAACCGTAGATCAACGCGTATTCGTGCGGGTGCGCGAGCGCCCAGGCGCGCACCGCTTCACAGACGGCGATCCAGCGGACGCGGGGCGGGGCACCCGCGGCGAGGGAGGCCGCGCCGGCCGTTTCGGCCGCGACGCCGACGCTGTCGTAGGCGTCGATGATCAGGGCGGTCAGCAGTTCGTCGCGGCTCGGGAAGTAGCGGTAGAGGGCGGAGGAGACCATGCCCAGCTCGCGGGCGACGGCGCGCAGCGAGAGCTTGGCGGCGCCCTCGGCGGCGAGTCTGCGGCGCGCCTCGTCCTTGATGGCGGCGGTGACCTCAAGGCGGGCCCGTTCCCTGGCTCCTCGCACAGTGCTCATGCAGGTCAGTGTGCCATGCATATGGAGCAGTGCACAAAAACGGGAGCGGCGCTCACTTGCGAGAGCACTGCTCTTGTTTAGGTGCGGCGATCCGTGCACACTGGTCTCAAGCGAGAGCACCGCTCTCCCAATCCGCTCCGGAGGTTCCCGTGAACGCGTCCGCCCCCTACTACGTCCAGGCCAGCCCGCTCGGCATCCGCTTCAACGCCCTCTTCGGCCGGCTCGCCCGGCTCGGCATCAGCCTGGCCGGAACGGCCGAGCTCTCGGTGCGCGGCCGCAAGTCCGGCGAGATGCAGCGGATCCCGGTCAACCCGCACACCCACGACGGCGCCCAGTACCTGGTCTCGGCCCGGGGCCACTCCCAGTGGGTCCGCAACATGCGGGTGGCGGGCGGCGGCGAGCTGCGCGTGGGCCGCAAGATCCGGACCTTCACCGTCACGGAGCTCACGGACCCGGGGCAGAAGGCCGTCGTACTGCGCGCCTACCTGGAGAAGTGGGGCTGGGAAGTCAACCGGTTCTTCCAGGGCGTCACCGCGAAGTCCTCCGACGCCGAGCTCCAGGCGGCTGCCGGGGACCACCCGGTCTTCCGCATCACGGTGTCGAACTGACCCCCGGGAACGGCCGACCCGCCGCTCCCCCACCCGAACGGCGGGCACACGACGGCCCCCGGTCCCCCTGCCCGGCCGACGCCCCCGGCATCCCGCCCGCCGGACACGCGGCCCACACCGGCGGCACCCGGCCGGCCCACCGGCCGTCCGCCTCGCGGCGCCGACACCCGGCCGACCACCGGAACCTGACGCCCACCCACCAAACGGACTCACGCAGCAGCGCACGCCACCGCCGAGCAGACCGCCCCGCGCTCCCCGGATCCCGCCCCACCACGCGCTCACGCACCCGGGGCCGCCCGGCACGCCACCCGTACGCCACCCCGAGCGCGGCGGGGCCGCCCCGAGGCCCACACGGCCGGCCGCCCGCCCCCGGACGGACGCTCGACGACCAGGCCGGAGACCTCCCGCCCGGCACCACCGCCCCAGCGCCCCACCCCGCGGGGCCGACCGGCCGCGCGCCGCGCCGAAAACGGCGGGGGCAGGGGCGGCCCGGGCCCCCGTTCGGCCGTGGTGCGGGCGCCGGTGCGGTGCTCTAGCGTCGAAAGGGCGGGGGTGACCGATGCGTCGAGCCGGTCGCCCCCCGAGCGCCCGCTCCGCGCCGCCCCCGCCCGCGGTCCGGCGCACCCTCGGATCGCGTGACCGACCGAGAGAGCAGGTGCATCCGCATGCGTCGTTCGGCTCGTATCCCCAGCATCCTCGCCGGCCTGGTCCTCGCCGCCGGCGGCGCCTTCTTCGCGGCCCCGGCCGCCTCCGCCAGCGTCCAGGACTGTCAGCAGTACCTCGTATCGCACGGCAAGTCGGCGACGGCCGACACCTCCCAGGCCTGCTACCAGGGATCCATCGGCAACCAGACCAGCTGCGTCGCGAGCCTCCAGCAGGCCGGCATCTCCACGAACGACTCGAACGGAGCCTGCCGCGCGGCCCACTAGGCGTGTTGTCGGGACGGGTCGGGGACGCCCCCCTTCCCCGCGGACGAGGACGGCGGCGACCACGGCGACCACAGCGACCACAACTACGACTACGGCCATCCACCGGGCGACCATCGGCCAGGCGGCCCTCCGCCTCGCGGCCCCGCACGTCCGGGCCGCGAGGTGATCCCCGGGAGACGGCCGGTCGGCCCGCAGGGACGGAGGGAGCCGTGTCTGTCAGCCGCGGCCGGTGCGGGCCTGGCGGGCGTCCAGCAGGTGCAGCGCCTTTCGCGCGAGCGGGTACGTACGCACCAGGTCGCCCAGCGTCGTCGACCCCCGCGTGATGCGGGCGAAGGCCAGCCACGCGGGCCGCAGACCCGTGAGCGCCGCGTGGAACATCCCGGGGCGGGACTCGAACAGGCTCAGCATCCGCTTGCCGACGCCCATCTCCACGCCCAGCCCGGCCTTGACCGCGAAGGCGTAGTTGAGCGCCTGGCGGCGCGCGTCCACCGCGTCCTGTGCCTCCGAGATCTTGACGGCCCACTCCCCCGCGAGCCGCCCCGAGCGCAGCGCGAAGGAGATGCCCTCACGGGTCCACGGTTCCAGGAGTCCGGCCGCGTCCCCCGCCACCAGCACCCGGCCGCGCGAGAGCGGCGAACCGGGCTTGCGGCAGCGGGTCAGGTGCCCGGAGGAGACGGCCGGTTCGAAGCCGGCCAGCCCCAGCCGGGCGATGAAGTCGTCCAGGTACCGCTTGGTCGCGGCGCCCTCGCCCTTCGCCGAGATGACCCCGACGGTGAGGGTGTCGCCCTTGGGGAAGACCCATCCGTAACTGCCGGGCAGCGGACCCCAGTCGATGAGGACGCGGCCCTTCCAGTCGTCGGCCACAGTCTGCGGGACGGGGATCTCCGCCTCCAGGCCGAGGTCGACCTGGTCCATCTCGACCCCCACGTGGGCGCCGATCCGGCTGGCGCTGCCGTCCGCGCCGACCACGGCACGGGCGAGCACCGTCTCGCCGTCGGCCAGGACCACAGCGACCGTGCGCCGGTCGGGCACCGCCGCGCCGTGCTGCTCGACGCGGGACACGGCCGTACCCGTACGGAGCGTCGCGCCGGCCTTCTCGGCCTCCGCGACCAGCGCCGCGTCGAACTCCGGCCGGTTGATGAGCCCGAAGAGCATGCCCTTCGAGCGCCGGGTGCGGGCCAGCTTCCCGTCGTAGGAGAAGGTGACCGCGTGGATGCGGTCCTTGAAGGGCAGGACGAAGCCCGGCGGGAGGGCGTCGCGCGAGGGGCCGATGATGCCGCCGCCGCAGGTCTTGTACCGGGGCAGTTCGGCCTTCTCCAGCAGCAGGACGCGGCGCCCCGCGGTGGCCGCCGCGTAGGCCGCCGAGGCGCCGGCCGGTCCCGCGCCGACCACGACGACGTCCCACACCTCGCCGGTGCCCTCGGGTGCCGCCCCGGAAGCGGCTGTCTCGGGAAGCCCGTCGGGGGCCGGCACGGGAGCCGGCACGTGGACCGGTACGGGGACCTCCCCGGCGGCCCCGCCGGCAACCGCGTCCTCGTCCGCCGCCGCTGCCGCGACCGTCTCCGACGTCACCCCCACCGTCACCTCGGCCGCACCCGCGGCCGTCCCGTCCCCCTGACCCTTCCGGGCCCCCGTGTCCGCCCCTGTGTCCGCCCCTGTCGCCGCCCCGGCGTCCGTCCCTGCGTCCGCCCCCCGAGCGACCTGCCCTGCGCCTGCGCCGTGTACGTCGTCGTCGCTGCTCACGATGTGCTGCTGCTCCTGATCACGCGGTTGCTCCGATGCCGTGGAAATCCTACGGCGAGAGTGCCTCCCGCCCCTCTGTGCGAGGATCGGCACTGTCTTTCGCCTTACTTTCGCCGCACCCCGGCACCTACACCAACGTCGCACCCACGAGGAGCGTGCCCATGTCCCAGAATCCGATCGCCGAGACCATCGCCTCGCTGATGCCCCGCGCCAAGGCGGAGCTCGCCGAGCTGGTGGCCTTCCAGTCGGTCGCGGACTGGGCCCAGTTCCCCAAGAGCGAGAGCGAGGGCGCCGCGAACTGGGTGGCCGACGCCCTGCGCGCCGAGGGCTTCCAGGACGTGGCCCTGCTCGACACCCCCGACGGCACCCAGTCGGTGTACGGCTACCTGCCCGGCCCCGAGGGCGCCCCGACCGTCCTGCTGTACGCCCACTACGACGTGCAGCCCCCGCTGGACGACGACGCCTGGGTCTCCCCCGCGTTCGAACTGACCGAGCGCGACGGCCGCTGGTACGGACGCGGCGCGGCGGACTGCAAGGGCGGCTTCATCATGCACCTGCTGGCGCTGCGTGCGCTGAAGGCGAACGGCGGCGTGCCGGTCGGCGTGAAGGTGATCGTCGAGGGCTCGGAGGAGCAGGGCACCGGCGGCCTCCAGCAGTACGCCGAGGCGCACCCGGAGCTGCTGGCCGCCGACACCATCGTCATCGGCGACGCGGGCAACTTCCGCCTGGGCCTGCCCACGGTGACGGCCACCCTGCGCGGCATGACGCTGGTCAAGGTGAAGATCGACACGCTGGGCGGCAACCTGCACTCGGGCATGTTCGGCGGCGTCGCCCCCGACGCACTGGCCGCGCTGATCCGCCTGCTGGACTCGCTGCGCTCGGCGGACGGTTCGACGACCGTCGACGGACTGGCCTCGGACGCGGTGTGGGAGGGCCTCCAGTACCCGGAGGCGGACTTCCGGGCCGACGCGAAGGTGCTGGACGGGGTCGGCCTGATCGGCGAGGGCACGATCGCGGACCGGCTGTGGGCCCGTCCGGCCGTCACCGTGCTCGGCATCGACTGCCCGTCGGTGGTCGGTGCCACCCCCTCGGTGCACGCGAGCGCCGGTGCGCTGATCAGCCTGCGCGTGCCGCCGGGCGTGGACACCGCCGAGGCCATCAAGCTGCTGGAGGCGCACCTGATCGCGCACACCCCGTGGCAGGCGAAGCTGGAGCTCGAAGTCGTGGGTCAGGGGCAGCCGTTCCGGGCGGACACCTCCAGCCCGGCGTACGCATCGATGGCCGCGGCCATGCAGGTCGCGTACCCCGGCCAGGAGATGCAGGTCAGCGGCATGGGCGGGTCGATCCCGCTCTGCAACACGCTGACGTCGCTGTACCCGGAGGCGGAGATGCTGCTGATCGGCCTGAGCGAGCCGGAGGCCCAGATCCACGCCGTGAACGAGAGCGTCTCCCCGGAGGAGCTGGAGCGCCTGTCGGTGGCCGAGGCCCTCTTCCTCGTCAACTACGCGGAGTCCAAGCGCGTCTGATTCCCGCGGGCACCGGCCCGGCCCGTGGACACACGGGCCGGGCGGCCCTCCCGGACGCCCGGACGCCTCGATGCCCGGACGCCTCGATGCCCGGACGCCTGCAGCCCCGGGTTCCCGTGGACCCTGCGCTCTGCGCGTACTCCGCTCCCGGCGAAGTCCCGTGCGGGGGCCGGGGCCGGGTGTGTACGTTCGCGGCATGGAACTCGTCGAAGTCATCCCGAACCGGCTCCACATGCTGCGCTTCCCCATCGGCCAGGCCTACCTCTGGCAGGACGAGGGTGCCCTGACGCTGATCGACGCCGGGCACGCCGGGCACGCCGACGCCATCGAGGGGGCGATACGGTCCCTCGGTCTCGCGCCCGAACGCCTGGGGCTGATCGTCCTCACGCACTGCCACCGCGACCACGTCGGCGCGGCCGGTGAACTCGCCGCCCGCTGGGGCGCCGAGGTGGCGGCGCACCGGTTGGACGCCCCGGTCATCCGCGGTGACCGGCCGGTTCCCGAGCCGGTCGTGCTGGACTGGGAGGTCCCGATCCACGTGAACGGCCTCACGGTCCCCGAGGCCCCGCCGACCCCGGTCGACCGGGAACTCCGGGACGGGGAGGTGCTGCCGTTCGGCGACGGGGCGGTCGTGGTCCACGCCCCCGGCCACACCCCGGGCAGCATCGGCGTCCATCTGCCGCGCCACGGAGTGCTGTTCACCGGCGACAGCATCGCGGGGGTGGGACAGGTGATGCTGGGCGTGATCAACGTGGACCCCGATGAGGCGCTCGCCTCCTTCCGGCGCCTCGCCGCCCTGGACCCGGCGGTGGCCTGCTTCGGCCACGGCGACCCCTGGGTGACGGACACGGCGCCCACCCTCCGGGCGGCGGCGCAGGCCCCTGCGCACGCGGACTGAGCGGGCGCCCCGGGGGGCGGACCGAGCGGGCCGGACAGGCCGGACACTGCCGGCGCGGCGTCAGTCCTGGGCCTGGTCTTGGGCCTGGGCCTGGGCCTGGGCCTGGGGTTTGGCCCGTACGTGCATGCGCTCGCCCTGCCTCCCGAAGAGGCTCAGGATCTCGACGGGCCGCCCGTCCGCGCTGCTGAACCAGTGGGGCAGGCGGGTGTCGAACTCGGCGGCCTCGCCGGGCCCGAGGACGAGGTCGTGGTCGGCGAGGACGAGCCGCAGCCGGCCGTTGAGCACGTAGAGCCACTCGTAGCCCTCGTGCGTGCGGTGGTCGGGTTCGGGGCCCCGGTCCGTGATGATCATTTTATAGGCCTGGAGGGGGCCCGGACTCCGGGTCAAGGGGACGAACGTACCGCCGTTGGGCAGCGGGTGGGGCTTCAGCCGGACCCGGGGGTCCCCCACCTCGGGCGCCCCGACGAGGTCGTCGAGGGGGACCCGGTACGCGCCGGCGAGCGGGAGCAGCAGCTCCAGGCTCGGACGGCGCTGCCCGGCCTCCAGGCGGGACAGGGTGCTCTTGGAGATGCCGGTCGCCTCGGAGAGCGCCGCCAGGGTGAGGCCGCGCTGGGCGCGCAGCCGCTTGAGCCGGGGAGCCACCTCGTCGAGGACCGTCTGGTACGGGGCCGGTGTGTCCATGCGGGCATTCCACCCCGGTTTCCCGGAATCGGCAACAGGAGTTGCCGGATCCGTTCCGCCGGACGCACCCTCCTCGGCATGAACGCACCGAAGGATCCCGGACAGCACCACGACCACCCCGGCCACGCCCCGGGCCACGCCCACCGGCACGGCGGCTCCCACACCCAGGGCCACACCCACGGCCACACCCACAACACCGTCGCCGACGACCTCGACTGGGAGCTCCTGGCCACCCACCTGGAGACCGGTGGCGAGCTGCACCTCCCGGCCCACCGCAGCACCGCGGCCCGCCTGCGCGAACTCGTCGGTCCCGACCGTCAGGTCCGGCGCGTCCTCGACATCGGCAGCGGGCCCGGCGTCATGACCTGCGTGTTCGCCGAGGCCTTCCCGGACGCCGAGGTCGTGGCCGTCGACGGCACGCCCGCGCTGCTCGACCGCGCCCTGGCGCGCGCCGAGCGCCTCGGCCTCGCCGGCCGGGTGAGCGTCCGCCACGCCCGGCTGCCCGAGGGCCTGGCCGACGACGCCCTCGGCACGGCGGACCTGGTCTGGAGCAGCAAGGCCGTGCACCACCTCGGCGACCAACAGGGCGCCCTGGACGCCCTGGTCCGCGTGCTGCGCCCCGGCGGGATGCTCGCCGTGGCCGAGGGCGGCCTGCCGATGCGCTTCCTCCCCCGCGACCTCGGCTTCGGCAGGCCGGGGCTGCAGACCCGGCTCGACGCCCTGCAGGAGGACCGGTACCAGGCCATGCGGGCCGGTCTGCCCGGCAGCGTCCCCGTGGTCGAGGACTGGCCGGCGATGCTCCGCCGCGCCGGGCTGACCGGCACGAGGGCCTTCACCACCCTGCTCGACCTGCCCGCCCCCCTGGGCGAGCCGGGCCGGTACTTCCTGCACTCCCAGCTGACGCGGCTGCGGGACGCGTCGGACGGTTCCCTGGACGCTCCGGACATGGAGACCCTCGACCGCCTGCTCGACCCGGCCGCGCCGGAGGGCCTCCGGCGGCGCCCCGACGTCTTCCTGTTGTCGGCCGCCACGGTCTTCGCCGGAACGCGTCCGGCCCGATGAAGCCGGAGCCGCCACGGCACGCGGCGCGGTGGGCACTCGCGGGCCTCGGCCTGTCCATGCTGCTGTCCTCGCTCGGCGCCGGCATCGCCAACGTCGCCCTACCGGCCCTCGCGCAGGCGTTCGACGCCTCCTTCCAGGCGGTGCAGTGGATCGTCCTCGCATACCTGCTCGCCGTCACCACCCTGATCGTCAGCGTCGGACGGCTCGGTGACCTCATCGGGCGGCGGCGGCTGTTGCTGGCGGGCATCCTGCTGTTCACCGGGGCCTCGGTCCTGTGCGGGGTCGCGCCCGGCCTGTGGCTGCTGATCGCCGCCCGGGCGGCGCAGGGCCTGGGAGCGGCCGTCATGATGGCCCTGACCATGGCCTTCGTCGGCGAGACGGTCCCCGAGGAGGCCACCGGCCGGGCCATGGGGCTGCTCGGCACCACCTCGGCGATCGGCACCGCCCTGGGCCCGTCGCTGGGCGGAGTGCTGCTCGCCGGACCCGGCTGGCGGGCGGTCTTCCTCGTCAACGTGCCGCTCGGCGTCCTCACGTTCCTCCTGGCGCGGCGGCACCTGCCCGCCGACCGTCGCGAGTCCCGGGCGGGGCGGGCCCGCTTCGACCGGCTGGGCACCCTGCTGCTGGCGGCGACCCTGGGCGCGTACGCGCTCGCCCTGACCCGGGGCGGCGGCTCCTTCGGCCCGCTCACGCTCCTCCTGCTGGCGGGCGCCGGCTGCGGGGCCGTGGTCTTCGTACGCGTCGAGGCGCGGGCGGCCTCGCCGCTGATCCGGCCGGCGGCGTTCCGCGATCCGGTGCTGAGCACGAGCCTCGCCATGAGCGCGCTCGTCTCCACGGTGATGATGTCGACGCTGGTGGTCGGCCCGTTCTACCTCTCGCGCACGCTCGGGCTCGGCACGGCGCTCGTCGGACTCGTCCTGTCGGCGGGGCCGTTGGTCGCCGCGACGGCCGGTGTGCCGGCCGGCCGCCTCGTGGACCGGTTCGGCGCGCGGCGGACGACGTTCGCCGGGCTCATCACCATGGCGGCCGGCGCCGGCCTCCTGTCGTTGCTGCCCGCCCGGTTGGGCATACCCGGCTACGTGGGCCCGCTCGCGGTCGTCACCCTCGGCTACGCGGTGTTCCAGACGGCCAACAACACCGCCGTCATGGCGGAGGTCCACCCGGACCGGCGGGGCGTCGTCTCCGGCCTGCTCAACCTGTCGCGCAACCTCGGGCTCGTCACCGGAGCCTCGGTCATGGGCGCCGTGTTCGCCCTCGCCTCGTCGGCGGCGGACGTCTCGACGGCGGGCCCGGAAGCCGTCGCCACCGGAACGCGGACCACCTTCGCGGTCGCCACCGCCCTGATCACGACCGCCCTCGCCCTCGCCGCGTACGGCCGCTCCCTCGCCGGCCGACGGGCCGCGGGCGTGCCGGACGGAGCGGGCCTGACCGGGTGAACGGGACCGAACCGCGGCCGCGCACGGACCTCCATCCGCGCCGGCGCCGGTCGCCGGGGCCGCGGTTCACGCCCCGCCGACCGGGCCGGGCGGCCCGGTGTCACGGTGTCGGGCGGCCCGCTTCCAGGTACAGCGGGTGGCCCCGCTCGCGGGCGCGCAGGGCCCAGCGCAGCCGCTCGTAGCGCTGCGGAGGCAACAGCCCGGCGGCCTCGGTCTCGGTGACGAACCGCCAAGCGCGCAGCTCCGGTCCCGGCAGCCGCAGGCGCGCCGTGTCCGCCTCCGTCAGCCGGCCGCCGTCGAACAGCAGCCGCAGGCCACCGTAGGCGGGTGAGCGGGGCGGCTCCCAGTCGACCACGAGCAGCCCCGGGACCCGGTCCAGCGTCAGGCCCAGCTCCTCCTCGACCTCCCGTACGCCCCCGCACGCCGGCGCCTCTCCCGCCTCGACCACGCCGCCGGGGAACTCCCAGCCCGGCTTGTACGTCGGATCCACCAGGAGCACCCGGTCCTGGTCGTCGAAGAGCAGCACCCCCGCGGCCACCGTCTCCCGCGTCGGCTCCGGGGTCTGCACGATGTCGCAGATCCCCGCCGCGTCGCTGCGGACGGCCTCGGCGATCCGCTCGGCGGTCTCCCGTACCGTCAGCGGGCCGTTGTCGATGACGTGCGCGTCGGCGGTGAGCCAGCCCAGCGCCTGCCGGTACACCGGGATGTGGTCGTACGCCCAGGTCTTGTCCCGGGGGTCCGCCGGTTCGGGCTCCGCCTCCTGACGCCGCGCGATGCGCTCCCGCAGGATCGTTTCCGCCGGGGCCAGGAGCACGTGTCGCACCGGTATCCGGCGCGCGGCCAGGCCACCGAAGATCTCGTCGCGGTACTCCTGGCGCAGCAGTGTCATCGGCACCACCAGCACCCCGCCCAGCTCCGCGAGCATCGCCGCGGCCGCGTCCACGACGAGCCGTCGCCAGCTCGGCAGGTCCTGGTAGTCGCAGACCTCGGCCAGGCGTTTGTGCGGCAGGAGCCGACGCAGCGCGTCGCCCACGACCTCCGGGTCGTACAGGGTGCCGTCGGGCAGGAGCCCGGCCAGTTCGCGCGCCGTGCTGGTCTTCCCGGCACCGAACGTGCCGTTGATCCAGACAATCACGTCTACCCCTCTCCCCATGGCTCGCCTCCGAAGCCCCCTGAGGCTTGCCCGCACCACCCTGCCACGGAAACCCGCTCACCGGCCGAGTGCTTATCCTCAGGGTCAGCTGCGGGATCGAAGCCCCGCCGCCGTCACTTCCGGAGGTTCCCCGCCGTGCCGCAGACCCGCCAGCCGTCCGAGCCCCGCTACGGCAACCGGCCGACCATGAAGGACGTGGCGGCCCGGGCGGGCGTGGGCCTGAAGACGGTCTCACGGGTCGTCAACGGCGAGCCGGGGGTCACCCCCGACACGGAGCAGCGGGTCCGGGAGGCCATCGAGGCCCTCGGCTTCCGCCGCAACGACAGCGCGCGCGTGCTGCGCAAGGGCCGCACCGCGACCGTGGGCCTGGTCCTGGAGGACCTCGCCGACCCCTTCTACGGTCCCCTCAACCGGGCCGTGGAGGAGGTGGCCCGGACGCACGGCGCCCTGCTCATCAACGGCTCCAGCGCCGAGGACCCGGACCGCGAGAAGGAGTTGGCGCTCGCGCTGTGCGCCCGCCGCGTGGACGGGCTGATCGTGATCCCGGCCGGGGAGGACCACCGCTACCTGGAGCCCGAGATCCGCGCGGGCGTGGCCACGGTGTTCGTGGACCGTCCGGCCGGCCGGATCGAGGCGGACGTCGTCCTCTCCGACAACTTCGGCGGCGCCCTGGGCGGGGTGGCCCACCTGATCGCCGGCGGGCACCGGCGGATCGGGTTCATCGGCGACAACCCCCGCATCCACACCGCCACGGAACGTCTGCGCGGCTACCGCGAGGCCATGGGCCGGGCGGGCCTGCCGGTGGCCGAGGCGTGGGTGTCGCTCGGCGCGACGGCCCCCGGCCGGGTGACGGCGGCGACCCGGTCGATGCTGGAGGGACCCGATGCGGTGACGGCGGTCTTCGCGGGCAACAACCGGGTGACCGTGACGGTGGTCCGCGTCCTGGCCGAGCGCCCGCGCCCGGTGGCGCTGGTCGGCTTCGACGACTTCGAGCTGGCCGACCTGCTGCGCCCGGGCGTCACGGTGGTGGCCCAGGACGCGGCGGCCCTGGGCCGGGTGGCCACCGACCGGCTCTTCCAGCGGCTGGCCGGCGCCACCCTGCCCCCGTCCCGCTTCGAACTCCCCACCCGCCTGATCCCCCGCGGCTCGGGCGAACTCCCACCGGTCTACTGAGCCCCGAGCAGCGGCGCCAGGGCGTGGTCGATCCCCAGGAGGACCGCCTGGCCGGCCAGTGCGGGCGCCTCCTGGAGGCTCCAGGTCCGGCAACGTCGTCAGACGCCGGGCGAGTGCGGCACCGGGCGCGTCCGGCGGCTGCGGCCGTTCCCCTCACCGGGCCGGTCGCGCAGGGAACGGGCGCAGGCGACCCGCTCCGCCTGCCGGAGGGGCGTCCCGCCGGCCCCGTCGAGGTCGGAACGCCGGCCGCGTTGACGAAGCGGTCGCACTTCTGCGCGATGTCCGCGAGCCTGCGGGGCTTGTCCCGCACGCTCGGCATCCCCGGCGGCGGGCGGTCAGGCGGTCGCCGTCAGGGTGGCCGAGCGGCGGGGGATGGCGAAGGCGTCGAGTTCGGCGCGGGTCAGGCCCGTCAGGGCGGTGACCTCGTCGGCGCCGACCGCGCCGCAGTCCAGGCCGCGGACCAGGTAGCCGGCCAGGGCCTTCGCGGTGGCGGGCTCGTCCATCACGTCGCCCTCGATCTTGGCCACGTACGCCTTGAGGCGCGCCGCCGCGGCTTCCAGGCCCTCGCGGTAGAACGTGAACACCGCGGCGTAGCGGGTCGGGAGGTGGCCGGGGTGCATGTCCCAGCCCTGGTAGTAGGCGCGGGCCAGGGCGCGGCGGGTGAGGCCGTAGTGGAGCTTCCAGGCCTCGTGGACCTTGTCGGTGGTGCCGATCGGCAGGACGTTCGTCGAGCCGTCGGACACGCGTACGCCGGTGCCGGCGGCCGCGACCTGCATGATCGCCTTGGCGTGGTCGGCCGCCGGGTGGTCGCTGGCCTGGTACGCGGCCGAGACACCGACGCAGGCGCTGTAGTCGAAGGTGCCGTAGTGCAGGCCGGTTGCGCGGCCCTTGGCGGCCTCGATCATCCGGGCGACGGTGGCGGTGCCGTCCGAGGCCAGGATGGACTGGCTGGTCTCGATCTGGATCTCGAAGCCGATCCGGCCGGGGCGCAGGCCGCGGCTGGTCTCGAAGGCCTCCAGCAGCTTGACGAAGGCGCTGACCTGCTCGGCGTAGGTGACCTTGGGGAGGGTCAGCACGAGGCCCTCGGGGAGGCCGCCGTGCTCCAGGAGGCCGGAGAGGAAGACGTCCGTGGTGCGGATGCCGCGGTCGCGGACGTTGGACTCCATGCACTTCATGCGGATGCCCATGTACGGGGCGTTGGTGCCGTTGGCGAAGGCCTCCGAGACGAGGCGGGCGGCGCGCGCCGCGGCCTGGTCCTCCTCCTCGTCGGAGCGGACGCCGAAGCCGTCCTCGAAGTCCACGCGGAGGTCCTCGATGGGCTCGGAGGCGAGCTTGGCGCGGACGCGGTCGTAGACGGGAACGGCCAGTTCGTCGGAGATGCCGAGCACCTTGGCGAAGGTGGCGGCGTCCGGGGCGTGCTCGCCGAGGGCCGCCAGGGCCTGGTCGCCCCAGGAGCGGATGGTGTCGGCGGCGAAGACGTCACCGGGCACGTAGACGGTGTGGATGGGCTGACGGGTGCCGGGGTCGCCCGGGTAGTGACGCGCGAGTTCCGCGTCCACCGGCGCCAGGGAGGCGCTGATGCCCTCGCTGACCGCGCCTGCGAGGCTCGTCGCCACCTTCTCCTGCTGACCCATCGTGCACTCTCCTCTTTTCCGCTTCACGGAAGCTTAGATCCGCATAGCAGAATTTATCCACGGGGTTCCGCTCCGTCAATGGTGCCTCCGCCGTCCTGGACAAACGACTCGGGGCCGTGCGGTGACAATCACCACACGGCCCCGGAGGCGGAGAGTACGCAGGTCAGCGAGTGACCCGGGGGTTAGCCCTTGCGCGCCTTGATCTCGCCGGTCAGCTGCGGGACGACCTCGAAGAGGTCGCCGACCACGCCGTAGTCGACCAGGTCGAAGATCGGGGCCTCGGCGTCCTTGTTGATGGCCACGATGGTCTTCGAGGTCTGCATGCCGGCGCGGTGCTGGATCGCGCCGGAGATGCCGGAGGCGATGTACAGCTGCGGGGAGACCGACTTGCCGGTCTGGCCGACCTGGTTGGAGTGCGGGTACCAGCCGGCGTCCACGGCGGCGCGGGAGGCGCCGACCGCCGCACCGAGGGAGTCCGCGAGGTCCTCGATGATGTGGAAGTTCTCCGCGCCGTTGACGCCACGGCCGCCGGAGACGACGATCGCGGCCTCGGTCAGCTCCGGACGGCCGGTCGACTCGCGCGGGGTGCGCGAGGTGACCTTGGTGCCGGTGGCCAGGGCGCCGAAGGTGACGGCGAGCGCCTCGACGGCGCCGGCGGCCGGAGCGGCCTCGACCGGGGCCGAGTTCGGCTTCACGGTGATGACCGGGGTGCCCTTGGAGACGCGGGACTTGGTGGTGAACGACGCGGCGAAGGCGGCCTGCGTCGCGACCGGACCCTCGTCACCGGCCTCCAGGTCGATGGCGTCCGTGATGATGCCCGAGCCGATGCGCACGGCGAGGCGGGCGGCGATCTCCTTGCCCTCGGCGGAGGACGGGACGAGCACGGCGGCCGGGGAGACGGCGTCGTACGCGGCCTGGAGCGCGTCCACCTTCGGTACGACGAGGTACTCGGTGAACTCGGGGGCGTCGGCGGTGAGGACCTTGACCGCACCGTGCTCGGCGAGCACGGCGGCGGTGGCCTCGGCACCGGCGCCGAGGGCGACGGCGACGGGCTCGCCGATGCGGCGGGCCAGCGTCAGCAGCTCGAGGGTGGGCTTGCGGACGGCGCCGTCCACGTGGTCGACGTAGACGAGAACTTCAGCCATGGGACTGCTCTCCTGCGATTGCGAAGTGTCTGGGGGCTACTAAGGGGGCTGAAGTTCTTAGATGAACTTCTGGCCGGCCAGGAACTCGGCCAGCTGCTTGCCGCCCTCGCCCTCGTCCTTGACGATCGTGCCGGCGGTGCGGGCCGGACGCTGCGCCGCGGAGTCGACCGCGGTCCAGGAGCCTTCGAGACCGACCTCTTCGGCCTCGATGTCCAGCTCGTCCAGGTCCCAGGACTCCACCGGCTTCTTCTTGGCGGCCATGATGCCCTTGAAGGACGGGTAGCGGGCCTCACCGGACTGGTCGGTCACGGAGACGACGGCGGGGAGGGAGGCCTCGAGCTGCTCGCTCGCGGAGTCACCGTCGCGACGGCCGGTCACGGTGCCGTCCTCGACCTTGACCTCGGAGAGCAGCGTGACCTGCGGGACGCCCAGGCGCTCGGCCAGGATCGCCGGGAGGACACCCATGGTGCCGTCCGTCGACGCCATGCCGGTGATGACCAGGTCGTAGCCGGCCTTCTCGATCGCCTTGGCGAGCACCAGGGAGGTGCCCATGACGTCGCTGCCGTGCAGGTCGTCGTCCTCGACGTGGATGGCCTTGTCGGCGCCCATCGACAGCGCCTTGCGCAGCGCGTCCTTGGCGTCCTCGGGGCCCACCGTCAGAACGGTGATCTCGGCGTCGTCCGCCTCGTCGGCGATCTGCAGCGCCTGCTCGACGGCGTACTCGTCGAGCTCCGACAGCAGGCCGTCGACGTCGTCGCGGTCCACGGTCAGGTCATCGGCGAAGTGCCGGTCACCGGTGGCGTCGGGCACGTACTTCACACAGACAACGATCCTCAGGCTCACGCCGACTCTCCTACCGCATCGTCTTTTACTGGTACCGCCTTGTGCAGGCAGCATAGGCGCCTTGTGGGGCGGATCCCGGTCGGGGCGGCCCGCGCTCCGAAGGGAATGTTACTCGTCAGTACACAACGGGTCCTCCCCGGAGGCAAGGCCACTGAACTGTGATCTGGCCAACGCCGCCCGAACCCACCCCAGCAGGGACGATTCAGTCGCGCAACGCGTTGAAGCGTCCCTGGTGGTACAGCAGCGGCCGGCCCTCGCCCGCCGGGTCCCCGGCCACCGCTTCCGCGATGATCACACGATGCTCACCGGCTGGCACCCTGGCCACCACCCGGCACACCAGCCACGCCAGCACCCCGTCGAGCAGCGGCACGCCGTGCGGCCCCGCGGCCCAGCCGGTGCCCGGGCCGAAGCGGTCCGCCCCGCTGCGCGCGAAGAGGCCGGCCAGCTCCCGCTGGTGCTCACCGAGTATGTGGACGCCGATGTACTCGCAGTCCCGTACGGCGGGCCAGCTGGAGGAGCCGGTGCCGATGGTGAACGAGAGCAGCGGGGGTTCCGCCGAGACGGAGTTCAGCGAGGTCGCGGTGAATCCGGCGGGCCGGCCGCCGGACTCCGCGGTGATCACGGCGACACCGGCGGCGTGGCGGCGGAAGACCGAGCGCAGCAGCTCCGGCGATCCGGGCCGGGCCGGGCCGCCCCGGGGGCCGGGGGACCCGTCGAGGGCCCCGGCGGGGGCCGCCCGGTCCGCACCGCCGGTGGCGTCGGAGGCGTCAGGGGCGAAAGGTGCGTACGAGGCCGTCGGGAGCGTCGGGGCCGTCATGGGAAGACTTCCTTCTGCCGCGGGGATCGCGGGCGCAGTCGAGGGATCGGGGGCCGGGGGCGTTCAGTGGTCCCGACAGCGCGCGCTCGCGTGGCGGACGAGGTCCACGTGGACCCGCCCGTGGAGCAGGAGTTCATACCGCATGTCGTCAGCCTGGCGATCTCACGTGTACACAGTCAAGCCGCGACGGTCAGATGTCAGGCGCGTCACGCTGCGTGCGGGCGCACGGACCGGCGCGCCCGTCATACCGCGGCCCCCAGGGCCGCGATCACGTCCGCCTTGCGCGGCATCCCCGCCGCACGCCGGACGATCCGCCCGGCGGAGTCCAGGACGAGCACGGTCGGGGTCTTCTCGATGCCGAGGGCCCGCACCAGGGGGAGGTTGCGCTCGGCGTCGATCTCGATGTGCGCGACCCCGTCGACCATGGCGGCGACCTCGGAGAGGATCCGCCGGGTGGCCCGGCAGGGCTGGCAGAAGGCGCTGGAGAACTGGACCAGACTCGCCCGCTCCCCCGGCTCCTCCCCCAGCTCGGCGGCGCCCAGCGGGCCCTGTCCGCCCGCGCCCCGACCACCCTGTTCGCGCCCCTGCACGCCCGCTCCCGTCCGCCCCGTCCGTATGTACGTACGCTGATCGCAGCACTCGTCCGTCGCCGCGCATTCCCCGCGTGACGAGAATCTCCCCGGGCGCGGGCGTCTGGGCTGGCCAGCGCGCCGCGTTTGGGGCACCATCCCCATGGTCGCGTACCTACGCTTCCGTAACTTCCGGCCGGGAGCACCTCCCCAGGCAGAAAGCGGGGTCTCCCCACCATGGCTGAGCTCGTCTACCCCCCAGTGATCGGCGCCGCGCACACCCTCTTCCGTGCGCTGGACATCCGCATCGACATGAAGGGCACCGAGAACATCCCGCGCAAGGGTGGGGCGGTCCTGGTGTCGAACCACATCGGGTACCTCGACTTCATCTTCGCGGGCCTGACCGCGCGGCCGCAGAAGCGCCTGGTCCGCTTCATGGCCAAGGAGTCGGTGTTCCGGCACAAGGTGTCCGGCCCCCTGATGCGCGCGATGAAGCACATCCCGGTGGACCGCAAGCAGGGTGAGGACGCCTACCAGCGCGCGCTGGACTCGCTGCGCTCCGGCGAGATCATCGGGGTGTTCCCGGAGGCGACGATCTCCCAGTCCTTCACCCTCAAGAGCTTCAAGTCCGGTGCCGCGCGCATGGCGCAGGAGGCCGGTGTCCCGCTGATCCCGGTCGCGCTGTGGGGTACCCAGCGGCTGTGGACCAAGGGCCGGCCCAAGGACCTCAAGCGCAGCCACATCCCGGTGACGATGCGCGTCGGCGAGCCCCTGGAGGCCCCGGCCGACCAGTACGCGGGCGCCATCACGCGCCGTCTGCGCGAGCGCGTGCAGGAGCTGCTGGACGCCGCGCAGGCCGCCTACCCGGCCAAGCCCAAGGGTCCCGAGGACTCCTGGTGGCTGCCCGCGCACCTCGGCGGCACGGCCCCGACGGCGGCGCAGGTCAAGGAAGCCGGCTGACCCACCTCCCGGCGGGGGCGGTCCACCGGGGCGCTCCGGCCGCGCACGCGCCGTCGGCCGGCTCACTCCCCGTGCCGATGTTCGAGCCCACCGGGCGCCCCCCGAGGATCCTTCCGCCCTTCACCCGTCCGGCGTAACGTCCTGATCACGCAGCACGTGACCGGGACGCGGAGGGGGTTCGCCGGTGGGCGGGTTCGGGCGGTATCTGGCAGGGGCACTCGCCGCTCGCTTCGCCTCCGAGGGCATGGGCATGGGCGTGGTGCTGCTGGCCCTGGAGCGGACGGGGAGCGCCGCGCACGGGGCGTTCGTACTGACGGCCTGGATGGCCCCGCACGTGCTGGCCGCGCCGCTGGCGGGCGCCGCCGCGGCGCGGGCGCGCCGGCCCCGGCTGTTCTACGCGGGCGCGCTGGCCGGTTTCACGGCCGCCGTGGCGGCCCTGGCGGCGCTGCTGGGCCGGGCCCCGGTGCCGGTGGTGATCGCGGTGGCGGTACTGGGCGGTTCCTGCGGGCCGGTGGTGACGGGCGGGCTGTCGAGCCTGGTGGCGGGGCTGGTCCCGCAGGGCCCGGGGCGCGACCGGGCGTACGGCTGGGACGCCTCCACGTACAACGCGGCCTCGGTCACGGCCCCGGCGGCGGTCGGCCTGGCCGGGGCGATGGTCTCGGCGGGGCCCGCGATGGGGGTGCTGGCGGTCTCCGCGGCACTGGCGGCGGCCCTGGCCGCGTCCCTGCCGTACGAGGGGCCGAACGGGAGCCCCCGGGGGGACGCGTACGAGGGTCCGGGCGCGGGCCCGCCGGGCAAGGCGCCCAGGGCCGGTCTGGGCGCGGGGCTGGCCACGCTGTGGCGGGTCCGGGAGCTGCGGGCGATCACCTCGGCGACGACACTGGCCTTCGTCGGTGTCGGGGCGCTGACCACCACCTCGGTGCTGCTGGCCCGCGGGCTCGGCCGGCCCGGCGCGGGCGGGGTGTTGATGACGGCCTTCGCGGTGGGTGCGCTGGCCGGGTCGCTGACGTTGGGCCGGCTGACGTCGGTGGCGCCGGGCCGGCTGGCCCGCTGGGCCATGGCGGGGACGGGGGCCGCTCTCGGGGTGGCGGCGTTCGCGCCGTCGGTCGCGCTGACGGCGGCCGCGTTCGCGGCGGCGGGGGTGTGCGACGGGCCGCTTCTGACGGCCACGCTGCGGATCCGCTCGGAGCACGCCCCGGGCGCGGTGCGGGCCCAGGTGTTCACCCTGGGGGCGGGGCTGAAGGTGACGGCGGCTTCGTCGGGTGCCGCCCTGGTCGGGCTGGCCGCCGGTGCGCCTCCGTGGACGCTGCTGCTCGGGATCGCCGTGCTGCAGCTCGCGGCCGCCGCACTGCACCTGCTGGTGTCGGCGCGCGGGCGGGTGGCACGGGTCCCGGCTACAGGGCGGCCGGCAGCTTCCGCCACAGCTCCTGCCGGTCGGCGGACTCCCGGAGGGCCTTGAGCGCGGCGGGGTGCGGGGCCGCGTGGAGCTCGGGGTAGTCGACCTCGCCGAGTTCCGGGCGCACGGGGAAGGCGAGCCGCTCGTGGTCGAGGGTGAACCGGGCGTCGACACCGGGCTTGTTGCCCCGGGGGTCGACGCGGGCCCAGCGTTCGCCGCCGGGCAGCCGCAGGGCCACCAGGCCGTGGACCACCGCACGGGAGCCGTCGTCGTCGGCGAGCAGCTGGTAGCAGAGGCCCGCGGGGATCCCCTGGGCGCGCAGCAGGGCGACGAGGGCGTGGGATTTGGCGTAGCAGATGCCGTTGCGCGTGCCCAGCACGTCGGAGGCGCGCCAGGAGACCCGCGTGTCCCCGGAGTCGGCGGAGTGCGGGATCGTGTCGCGGACGAATTCGAAGGCGGCTTCGGCGTATGAATATGCGTCGCCGGTGGCGATCCAGAGGACGTCGGCGGTTTCTTGCACCAGGGGATGCCAGTGGTCGATGGCTTCGTCGGACGCCAAATAGGCGTGGATATCCGGGTCCTGCTGGATGAGTTCCATGATCCGCAGCATAGGCATGCCTCCGACCGCAGATCAATAGATTTGCGGTCGGAGGCATATGTATTCAGTTTTGTGCGGGGAGGTGGCTACCGGGCCAGCTCCTCCTTGAGCGCCTGGAGGAAGCCGTCGACGTCCTCCTCCTGGGTGTCGAAGCCGCACATCCAGCGGACGTCACCGGCCGCCTCGTCCCAGAAGTAGAAGCGGTAGCGCTGCTGGAGCCGGCGCGTGACCTCGTGCGGGAGCCGCGCGAAGACGGCGTTGGCCTGCACCGGGTAGAGGATCTCCACCCCGTCGGTCTCGCGCACACCGGCCGCGAGCCGCTGCGCCATCGCGTTGCCGTGGCGGGCGTTGCGCAGCCACAGGTCCTTCGCGAGCAGCGCTTCCAGCTGCACCGAGACGAACCGCATCTTGGAGGCGAGCTGCATCGACATCTTGCGGATGTGCTTCATCTGCCGGACCGCGTCCGGGTTCAGCACCACCACGGCCTCGCCGAACATCATGCCGTTCTTCGTGCCGCCGTACGACAGCACGTCCACGCCGACCGCGTTGGTGAAGGTGCGCATCGGCACGTCGAGCGAGGCCGCGGCGTTGGCTATCCGGGCACCGTCGAGGTGCACCTTCATGCCGAGGCCGTGCGCGTGCTCGCAGATCGCCCTGATCTCGTCCGGGGTGTAGACCGTGCCGAGCTCGGTGTTCTGCGTGATCGAGACGACCTGGGGCATCGCCCGGTGCTCGTCCTCGAAGCCCCAGGCCTCCTGGTCGATCAGCTCCGGGGTGAGCTTGCCGTCCGGCGTCGGTACGGCGAGCAGCTTGATGCCCGCCATCCGCTCGGGCGCGCCGCCCTCGTCCACGTTGATGTGGGCGGTCTTGGCGCAGATCACCGCGCCCCAGCGGTCGGTCATGGCCTGGAGGGCCGTGACGTTGGCGCCGGTGCCGTTGAAGACCGGGAAGGCCTGCGCGGACGGCCCGAAGTGACTGCGGAAGATCTTCTGCAGGTGTTCGGTGTACTCGTCCTCGCCGTAGGAGACCTGGTGGCCACCGTTGGCGAGCGCGACGGCGGCGAGCACCTCGGGGTGCACGCCCGCGTAGTTGTCGCTGGCGAATCCGCGCACGGCCGGGTCGTGGTGACGCCGGGCGTCGGTCTTGCCGGTCTCGGTCCTCACGGTTGCGGGGTGAGCCACAGACGCTGTCCGTTCACTTCGGAGGCGGGCCGCTCCCACACGCCGGCGATGGCCTCGGCCAGCTCCTTGACGTCGGTGAAGCCCGCGAACTTCGCATTGGGACGCTCGGCGCGCATCGCGTCGTGCACCAGTGCCTTGATGACCAGGATCGCAGCCGCGGCGCTCGGACCGTCCTCGCCCCCGGCCTTGCGGAAGGAATCCGCCATGGCCAGGGTCCAGGCCTCGGCGGCCGCCTTGCCCGCGTTGTACGCGGCGTTGTTGGCGACCGGCTTGTGCGCGCCGGACTGGCTGATCAGCACGTAGCGTCCACGGTCGCTGCGCAGCAGGCCGTCGTGGAAGGCGAGCGAGGTGTGCTGGACGGTGCGGATGAGGAGCTTCTCCAGGAAGCCCCAGTCCGCGAGGTCCACGTCGGTGAAGGTCTTGCTGCCGCGCCAGCCGCCGACCAAGTGGACGACGCCGTCGATCCGGCCGAACTCCTTCTCCGTGCGCTCGGCCCAGGCCTTGGTGGCCTCCAGGTCGAGCAGGTCGACGGTGTCGCCGGTGACGGTCGCGCCGCCGTGGGCGTAGCGGGCCGCGTCGACGGCCTCCGCGAGCCGTGCCGCGTCCGCGTCGGCGGCGACCACGGTGGCGCCCGCCTCGGCCAGGCGGAGCAGGGTGGCGCGGCCGGCGGGGCCGGCGGCCCCGGCCACCGCCACCACCGCTCCACGGAGCGCGCCGTTGCCGTTCCCGGAGCCGTTCATCTGTGCAGCCTCCTGAGGGCGAGTGCTCACGCGTCGGCCCGCTCGGCCGTTGCGGCGTTCAGGGCGGTGATGCCCTTGGTCGAGGCGATCACACCCTTGAGCTTCTTGGCGAGGGCCTCATAGAACATGCTGAGCGGAAACTCGTCCGCGAGCACGTCGTCGACGAGCTTGCGCGGCGGCTGCGTCAGGTCGAGGGCGTCGGGACCCTTGGCCCACTTGGAGCCCGGGTGCGGGGCGAGGTAGGTGGAGACGAGCTCGTACGCCTTGAACCAGTGGACGAGCTTCGGGCGGTCGATGCCGGCCCGGTAGAGGTCCTCGATCTCGGCGCACAGCTGGTTGGTGACCTGTGGGGCCCGCATCCAGTCGATCTTCAGCTTGTTGTCCGTCCAGCGCACGACGTCGTGCTTGTGGAGGTACGCGAAGAGCAGCTGGCCGCCGAGGCCGTCGTAGTTGCGGTTGCGGTCGCCCGAGACCGGGAAGCGGAACATCCGGTCGAAGAGGACGGCGTACTGGACGTCACGGCCGTGCTCGTTGCCCTCGGACTCCAGCTTCACGGCCTCCTTGAAGGCGGTGAGGTCGCAGCGCAGCTCTTCCAGGCCGTACATCCAGAACGGCTGGCGCTGCTTGATCATGAAGGGGTCGAACGGCAGGTCGCCGTGGCTGTGCGTGCGGTCGTGGACCATGTCCCACAGGACGAAGGCCTTCTCGCAGCGCTCCTGGTCCTCGACCATGCGGGCGATGTCCTCGGGCAGCTCGATGCCGAGGATGTCGACGGCGGCCTCGGTCACCTTGCGGTAGCGGGCGGCCTCGCGGTCGCAGAAGATGCCGCCCCAGGTGAAGCGCTCGGGGGCCTCGCGGACGGCGATGGTCTCCGGGAAGAGCACGGCGGAGTGGGTGTCGTAGCCCGGGGTGAAGTCCTCGAAGGTGATGCCGAGGAACAGCGGGTTGTCGTACCGGGTGCGCTCCAGCTCGGAGAGCCACTCGGGCCACACCATCTTCAGGACGACGGCCTCGAAGTTGCGGTCGAGGTTGCCGTTCTGCGTGTACATGGGGAAGACGACGAGGTGCTGGAGCCCGTCGGCGCGCTCGGCGGCCGGGTGGAAGGCCAGCAGGGAGTCCAGGAAGTCCGGCACCCTGAAGCCGTCCGCGACCCACTTGCGCAGGT
Source organism: Streptomyces sp. NBC_01276 (assembly GCF_041435355.1). Lineage (GTDB taxonomy): Bacteria > Actinomycetota > Actinomycetes > Streptomycetales > Streptomycetaceae > Streptomyces. The sequence goes on along the minus strand of NZ_CP108442.1, from coordinate 6,992,901 downwards.
CGGCGACGAGCGCACGGTGGTACACGGCGGCGTGCGGCAGCAGCGGGGACAGCGTCTCCACGGCGTCGACGGCCCGCTCCACGGCGGCCTCGACGTCGACCGGGGCGGGGGCTCCGGCCGCCTCGAAGTCGATCGAACCGTCCTTGGACTGCCAGGGGCGGATCTCCTCCACGGCGGCCTTGAGCGCGAGCCACGCAGGGTGGTCGACCACCCGCGTCCCAGCGGTTATCACGGCACCGCCGGCACCCGGCACAAGAGTTTCCGTCATGTCACTTCCTCCACAGGAGAACCTCACGTCAAGACAGCGTATGCATGCGTGGCTCTCCCACTCAAGAGGGAATGCGGGAAATTATCCTGCCCGACCCCCTTCTCCACCGAAATTCTTCCTGTCCGTATGGGTGGAGGCCACCACTCCGCCTAGACGCTCCAAGACTCGAAGGGGTATCCGGGGTGCCTGGAGCGCCGTCGGTGGAATACCTCACACACCGCTGACAGAGGGACCCCGAGCGCCCGTTTTGCCCGTGAAGTGCGGGATCACCTTCTCCCCCCACTGCCGAATGGTCTCCAGGCAGGCCTCCTGCGGCACCGTGCCCATCTGGATCAGGCACATCACCTCGTCGGCGCCCGCCCGCCGCAGGCGCTCCACGTACGCGATGGCCTCCTCCGCGCTCCCGTAGGCGTGATCGGCGTTGAAGGTGGCGGTGGCGGTGGGCCGGACCGGGATGTCCAGCTCGTGCAGCCGGGCCACGACCTGCTCGGCGGCCCCGCGCATCCGGGCCTCCTCGTCACCCCCCTCCTCCACCGCCTCGTCCGGGACGCCGGCTCCCCCGTACCAGTGGCCGATGGACTGCGCGAAGAAGCGCTGGCCCCGCACCCCGATCCGCCGGGCCTCCTCGGGATCGTCGAGCACGATCGTCGGGCAGAGCACGGAGAAGTGGTCGTTGACGACCGTCGAGACGAACGCGCCGCCGTCCCGGGCCTCGCGCGCCCCGTCGTACACGGCCCGCATCCCCGCGACCGCCTCCGGCCCGGCGAAGCCCATCACCAGCGCCCCGACCCCCAGCTCGGCGGCCCGCACCAGGGTCTCGCCCCGGCTGCACGCGAGGAAGAGCGGCGGGTGCGGCCTCTGGGCCGGGCGCGGCAGGATCGGGTGCGGGTCGATGTCCACGAGCGGGCCGTGGTACTCCAGCTCGTCCTCCTGCCAGGCCTTGCCGATGATCCGCAGCGCCTCCTCCACCTCGGCGGTGGTGCGCAGCGGGTCGACCCCGCAGAGCGAGGTCTCCTGCGCGGTGCCACCGCGCCCGGCGCCCAGGTCGAGGCGGCCGCCGGAGAGCAGGTCGAGCATGGCGGCGCGCTCGGCGACCCGGACCGGGTGGTTGAAGTTGAAGGGCATGCACACGACGCCGTGCCCGATGCGTATGGTGTGCGTCCGGGCCGCGACGTAGCTCAGGAAGACCTCCGGGGCGGACAGGTGGGAGTACCACTTCAAGGAGTGGTGTTCCACGGCCCAGATCCGGTCGAATCCCATGCGTTCGGCGAGCACCGCCTGCTCGACGCAGTCGCGGATCACCTGGTGCTCCCGTTCCACGGTCGGGTCGGCGAGCTGAGCTTCGAAGATGACGGAGAAAATCACGGTGCCTCCAGGATCGCGTCCACTGCCCGGACTCACTTCTATTCGAAATATGACTAGTAGTCAGACCTCGAACAAGCAAGAGCTCCCGCCGACCGCGTGGGCCGTCCTCGGCCTGCTGTCGTTCCCCGGGGAGCGCACCGGGTACGAACTGAAGAAGTGGGCGGACTCCTCCCTGCGCTTCTTCTACTGGTCTCCGGCCATCAGCCAGATCTACGCGGAACTGCGGCGGCTGGAGGAGCTCGGCTACGCGGCCTCCGTGCGCTCGGGACCCGAGGAGGTCCGCGCCAAGCGCCGCTACGCCATCACCGACGCGGGGCGCGCCGCCCTGGCCGGCTGGGCCTCGGACACGGCCGAGGCGGGCCCGCCGGTGCTCAAGCACGGGCTGCTGCTGCGCGTCTGGCTCGGGCACCTGTCGGAGCCGGAGCGGCTGCGCGCGATGGTGGAGGAGCACATGGACCGGACGCTGGCCGAGCTGGCCGCCGTACGGGAGGCCATGGCGCACGCGACGGAGGTCCCGGAGTGGGCCTTCCCCGCGCTGGCCCTGCGCTGGAGCGAGCGCCAGCACCTGGCCGAACTGGAACTCGCCGAGGCCCTGCTGGCGGACCTCGCGCAGGCCGGGCCCGCCGACCCGGCCGCCGGGGCCCTCGCGGACCCCGGCCGTCAAGCCGACGGGGACTCGCCCACGCCCGGGTGACGCGGCAGGGGCTCCCCGGCGCCGCCCGGCGCGCACGGCCCTGTCGGGAAGCGGCCGGGGGGCTTCCGCGAGGCCTTGCACGGCCGGTCCCCTCGTGACCGCGGCGCACTAGCATGCGACCTCACCGCGCGCGCGGCCGGAAGGGACACCGCGAACGCGCGCCGAGCCGCCGTCGACGGAAGCGAGAGAACCTTGACTTTCCTCACCATCGGTCACCGCGGGGTCATGGGCGTCGAACCGGAGAACACCGTGCGGTCGTTCGTCCGCGCGGAACGCTGCGGGATGGACGTGATCGCGCTGGACGTCCGTCTCAGCAAGGACGGCGCCCTCGTCGTCCTGCACGACGCCGAGGTCGACCGCACCACCGACGGCGCGGGCGCCGTCGCCGACCTGACCCTGGCCGAACTGCGCGGACTGGACGCCGGCGACGGCGAACGCGTACCGCTCCTGGACGAGGTGCTCGACGCCGTGCAGCCCCCGCTCCTGGTGGCGGTGCACGACCGGGGCGCCGCCCGGGCGCTCGCGGAGCTGGTCGTGCGCCGGGACCTGACCTCACGGGTGGAGGTGGCCTCCGGTGACGGCGGCCTCCTCACCTCCGTCGCCGACCGGGCCCCGGGCGTCCGCACCGTCCTGCGGGTCGCCGGGCACCGGGAGGACGTCGTGGACCTGGGCCGGGCGGCGGGGGCACGGACCCTCGCGCTCGACATCCGCCGGATCTCCCTGGAGACGGTGGAGGCGGCGCACGCGGCCGGACTGCGGGTGACGGGCTGGACGGTCAACACGCTGGACCAGCTGCGGCTGGCGCGGGCCCTGCAACTGGACGGCGCCGCCACCGACTTCCCGGAGATCCGCAGCACGGGCCGCTTCACGGCGTGAGCGGCCGGAATCGCCGGAACGCCGGAACCTCCGGAGCGGTCCCGGCAGCGGTCCTCAGAGGGCCTTGACGAGCAGCTCGAAGGCCAGGTCGTCGCGGAGCGGCACGCCGAAGCGCTCGTCACCGTAGGGGAAGGGGCTCAGTTCGCCGGTGCGCTCGTAGCCGCGGCGCACGTAGTAGGCGATGAGCTCCTCCCGTACGTTGACCACCGTCATCCGCATCTCCTTGGCGTCCCACGTCTCGCGGGCGCGGCGCTCGGCCTCCGCCATGATCTCCTTGCCTAGGCCGCCGCCCTGGAGCCCGGGGCGGACGGCGAACATGCCGAAGTAGACGTGGTCACCACGGTGTTCGAGCTGGCAGCAGGCGATCAGCTCGCCGGCCCGCTCGACGACGAGGAGGACGGCGTCCGCGTTGGCGATGACCGCGCGGACTCCGTCGGGGTCGGTGCGCTGCCCGTCGAGGAAGTCGGCCTCGGTGGTCCAGCCGGCCCGGCTCGCGTCCCCCCGGTAGGCGGACTCGACGAGAGCCACCAGCTCCGGTACGTCGGCGTCCACGGCGCCGCGGAAACTCAGGGCTGCGGAGGGGGCGGTCGGCATCGGGAGGGCTCCGTTCGGTGCGGCGGCGCGCACGGGCGCGCCGGGTGCGGCAGGGAGAGCCTAACGCGGGGCCCCGTGAGCGCTGCGTGAGAGGGCCGCCGGGCGGGCATCCCTTCCGGTGACGCCGACGAACCGGGAGGTTCCGCCGTGCACGGTCCCGCGATGCCCCTCTCCCCCTTCTCCGCCTCCGCCGTCTCCGCCTGGCTGCTGGTCCTGCTGTGCGCCGTGAGCGGTACGTACTGTCTGCTGCGGGCGCGCAGAGCGGAGCGACGGGCGCGCGGGGCGGCGGGGGGCGAGGCGGTGATGGGCCTGGGGATGGCGGTGATGGCCGTGCCGGTGGGGACGGGATCCTGGGGGCCGCCGGTCCTGCTGGCGGTCTTCTGCGCGGCCTCGGTCCACGCCCTGTGGCTGCTGCGCGACGGGGTGCACCACGCGCACCACCTGGTCGGCTCGCTCGCGATGGCCTACATGGCGCTGACGCTCGGCGGCGGGCCTGAGCACGGGCACGTCCGGGCGGGGCTGCCATCGGTGACGGGTGCGCTCCTCGTCTACTACGCCGGGTACGTGCTGCTCGGCGGGGCGCGGCTGGTGACGGCGGGCGCCGGCGCCCTGCCCGCCGCGGCGGGGGCGGGGAGCGCGGCGGGGGCGGGGGCCGGGATCCGCGCGGCCGGGGGAAGCGGGGCGGACACGGAAAGCGGGGTGGACGCGGAAAGCGGCGTGGACGACCTCGCGCGGGCCTGCCGACTCGCCATGGGGACGGGGATGTTGGCGATGCTGCTGACCATGTGAGGCCCCGCCGGACCGGGAGCCGAACGTGTCCTGCGTCACCAATGTCCCGGGAGCGTACCCGCGGGAAGTGCGCCACTCATAGGCTGGCGGACATGATGGTCCCCGCCGCCCTTCTGCTGCTCGGCGCTCTGACCGCGTTCCTCGCGCCCCGCCTGCTGGCCCGGGCCCGATGGCCCGAGCGTGAACCCGTCGTCGCGCTGTGGGCGTGGCAGTGCGTGGTGGGTGCCACCCTGTTGTGCCTGGCGCTGTCCATGCTGCTCAGCGCGGCCGCCGCCTGGCAGGCGGTGCGCGGCCGGCTCTTCGCGGCGGCGCCCCACGGGGTGGTCGACGCGTACGGGCTGGGGGCCGGAGGCGGACGGTGGGCCACCGGGACGGCCCTCGCACTGGCCTGCGGAGGGCTGTGGACCGGGGCGATGCTGACCCGGGAGGTGCTGCGGGCACGGGCCCGGCGGCGCACGAGCGGGGCCGAACTGGAGCTGCGCGCCCCGCTGTTGCCCGGCGAGGACCCCGCGGGGACGAAGCTGGTGGTCTTGGAGGGCCCGCGTCCGGAAGCCTGGTGGCAGCCGGGAGCCGCTCCCCGGCTGGTGGTGACCACCGCGGCGCTGGGCCGGCTCAAGGGCAGCCAGCTGGACGCGGTGCTCGCGCACGAGCAGGGCCACGTGACGGCGCGGCACGACTGGCTGCTGCACTGCTCGCGGGCGCTGTCCCAGGGGTTCCCCCAGGTGCCGGTGTTCGCGGCGTTCGAGGCGGAGATGCACCGGCTGGTGGAGCTGGCCGCCGACGACATGGCCTCGCGGCGTTACGGGCGGCTGACGGTGGCCCTGGCGCTGGTCGGGCTGAACGAGGACCGGGGCGTCTTCGGCCCCTGCCCGACGCAGGCCCACGTACCGCAGCGGGTGCGCCGGCTGCTGACCCCCGCACCCCGTCTCTCCGCGGGCCGCAGGCTGCGGCTGACGGCCCTGGCCACCCTGGCGCCCGCGGTGCCGCTGCTGGTGGCCTTCGTACCGGGGCTCAGCGCGCTGGCGTAGGACGGCGCCCGGGGCGGGCCGGGTCAGACCTGCTCGGTGGGGCGCACCAGCAGCTCGGCCACCGCCACGTGCCGGGGGCGGGTGACGACGTAGCCGATCGTGTCGGCGACGTCCCGGGCCTGGAGCCGTTCGATCGCGCCGAACCGGCGCGTGAGCGCCTCCTGGACCTCGGGGCTGTTGTGGTCGCGCAGCTCGGTGTCCACGCTGCCCGGCTCCACCACGGACACCCGGACGTGCCGGCCGGCGGTCTCCTGGCGCAGGGCCTCGCTGAAGGCGACGACCCCGTACTTGGTGGCGCAGTAGGCGCTGCTGCCGGCGAAGGCGACGCGGCCGGCGACCGAGGAGACGTTGACGACGTCGGCGACCCGCCGGGAGCCCTCGGCGGCGGCCGCGGCCAGGTGGGGCAGGGCCGCGTGGGTGGTGTTCATCAGTCCGGTCAGGTTGATGTCGATCATGCGCCGCCACTCGTCGGTCGTGGCGGCGGCGGCCGGCCCGAGGATCATCAGGCCCGCGTTGTTGACGAGGGTGTCGAGCCGGCCCAGTTCCGTGACCGTCCGCTCGACGGCCTCGCGCACCTGGGCCTCGAACGCCATGTCGGCGGCGATGACGAGCGCGGTCCCCCCGGCGGCGCGCAGGCGCGCGGAGAGTTCGTCCAGCCGGTCGGCGCGCCGGGCGACGAGCGCCACGGCCGCGCCGTGGGCCGTCAGGACCTCGGCCGTGGCGGCGCCGATGCCGCTGGAGGCGCCCGTGACCAGGGCGACCGTTCCTTCGAGTACCGCGTCCACGTCGCTTTCCTCCTCCGGCTCGGCAGAGCGCTCCACCTGGCCAGAATGCGCCCGTGCGCGGTCGCCCGCCCGGCGGCGGTGGCACGGCGGCATGGAAGGAAGGGTTCCGCTGGAGCCGTGGTGGAGGACGGCCGGAGCGCGGAGAGGAGGGAACGCAAGGAAGGGGGGAAGGGGTGCCTGCCCGGGGTGATCCCCCGCGTCACCCCGGGCAGACGGTCCCGCGCGCTGAGTATATTGGCTCGGAGCCAGTCAACGCAGGAGTAAGCATGTCCCCGCGCAGCGCATCGGTCAATGAAGAATTGCGCAGACGTTCCCGGGAGCGGCTGCTGCAGGCGACGGTCGAACTGGTCGCCGAGCGCGGCTACGAGGCGACCAAGCTCGGCGACATCGCCGACCGGGCGGGCGCGGCCCGCGGCCTGGTCTCGTACTACTTCCCCGGCAAGCGGCAGCTGCTGCAGTCGGCCGTGCACCGGCTGATGCACCTGACGCTGGAGGCGGGGCTGGAGCGCGAGCCGCGCAGCGACGACGGCCGCGAGCGGCTCGCCCGTGCCGTCGACGCGATCCTGGGGCTGGCCCGCGACCAGCCGCGGCTGATGCGGACGCACATGGCGGGGATCCTCCAGGCGGACGGGTTCATCCAGTGCCCCGAGCAGCAGCGGCTCGCGGCGCTGCTGCGCGACACCGTGGTCCGGTACGGCTCGCAGGACGTGGACACGGACTATCCGCTGCTGCGGGCGCTGCTGATGGGGGCGGTGGTGGCGGTGCTGCTGCCGGGGGCGCCGATGCCCGCGTCCCGGCTGCGGGCGGAGCTGTTCCAGCGGTACGGGCTGGACTGGGAGCTGGGCGTTCCGCCGGACGGCGGACCGCCCGGCGGAACGTTCTCCCGGTAGTTCCGGGCGGGGCCCGTCAGTGGTACTCGGGCTGGCTCTGCACGTTGAGCCGGTCCATCCGGACCCACTTGGCGCTCTCGGTGCGCCAGTCGTCGAGCCGCAGCACGTCCAGGCCCTTGGCTATGTCGTTCGAGTAGATGTGGCCGTTGTAGTAGTACGCCGACCAGGAACCGCCGATGCCGAGCTGGTCGGTGCTCAGCGGGCCGCGCTCGAAGTAGCCGATCTCCTTGGGGCTGGTGGAGTCGGTGAAGTCCCAGACGGACACACCGCCCTGGTACCAGGCCTGGACCATGATGTCGCGGCCTCCGCCGACCGGGATCAGCGAGCCGTTGTGGGCCACGCAGTTCTCGGTGTCGGCCTGGGCGCGCGGGATCTTGAAGTAGCCCTTGAAGACCAGTTTGCGCTGGTCTCCGCGGCCGGTGATGTCGTAGATGCCGTCGGCGCCCCGGTTGGGCCCGGTGGCCGCGTTGCAGGTGGCGCCGCCCCCGCCGCCCAGCTCGTCGGTGAACACCACCTTGTCCGCGCGCTCGTTGAAGGTCGCGGAGTGCCAGAACGAGAAGTTGACGTTGTCCTGCACCCTGTCGATGACGCGGGGCCGCTCGGGCTCGCTGATGTCGAAGAGGATGCCGTCGCCCATGCAGGCTCCGGCGGCCAGGTCCTGGGACGGCAGCACGGTGATGTCGTGGCAGCCGGTGGTCTTGGAGACTCCGGGGTTGGTGGGCGCGCCGGGGTTTCCGCCGTCCGGGAAGAGCACCGGGAAGGCGACGACGGCGGCCTGGGTCGGCGCCTTCTTCGGGACCTTGACGACCGAGATGCCGTCGTGCGGCGGCCGGCAGTCCGGGAAGGCCTCGCTGGGCGAGTAGGAGGCGACGTAGAGGTAGATGTCGCGGCCCCCCGGCACCAGGGTGTGGGTGTGGGAACCGCAGGCGGTCTCGACGGACTTGATGTACTTGGGGTTCTTCTTGTCCTTGATGTCGAAGATCTTGATGCCCTCCCACGACGACTTCTCCGTGGCGGGCTGCGAGACGCTGTTGCACGAGTCGTCGCTGCGCGAGGAGTCGGTGGAGAGGAAGAGCAGGTCGCCGGAGACGGAGACGTCGTTCTGGCCGCCGGGGCACAGGACCCGGGTGACCACCTTCGGGGACTTGGGATCGGCGATGTCGTAGATCGTGAAGCCGTCGTAGTTGCCGGCGTAGGCGTAGTTCCCCTGGAACGCCAGGTCTGAGTTGATGGTGTTGGGGTTGGCGCTCGGGATGTTGGCCAAGGGCTTGACGTTGCGGCTGTGCACGATCTCGTCCTTGCCGGGGATCTCTCCGGGTGCGAGTTCGCGGTCCTGCGCGGGGCCGGCGCTCTGCCGGGAACCCGCTCCCGGTGTGAGGTCGCCGGGGTCGGGGGTGGCGGCCGCCGGTCCGGCGGTGGCCAGGAGCGTGGTGAGGAGTCCGGCGGCGGCCAGGGCCACCCCCAGACTCCGGTGGCGCACTCTGACGGTGTGCAGCGTGGTCACTGTGCCTCCCGTGGGGGCCCGAACGTTTCGCTCCTCCTGGGAACGGAACCTGGACCCCGGCAGTATCTTCCTTTCCATGGACATGGCAAACGCATTACTCGGCCGATTCCTGGGGGCGGCTCTGGCCGCCGCACTCCTCCTCACACTCACCGGCTGCCAGGACGACGACGGCGGCGGCGGACGGGCCGGCGAAGACGCCGCGGTGGTCGTGGCCCCCGGCAAACCGGGCGAGAAGTCCCGCACCCTCTCCCCCGAACAGGCCGCGAGGGAACGCCCCGACGACACCCCCAACGCCGCCGACCAGACCTACGTGCGCCACATGACCGAACACCACCGCCAGGCCCTGACGATGAGCGCCCTCGCCCCCGACCGGGCCTCCTCGGACGCCGTCAAACGCCTCGCCGAGCGCATCACGGCCGCACAGCGGCCCGAGATCGGGGCCATGGAGAAATGGCTCTCCCGTTACCCGTCACCCGGCTCCGGCGCCGCGGCCCACGACCACGGCGCGATGCCCGGCATGGCCACGGAGCAGCAGATCGAGGAGCTGACCGGGGCCAGGGGCACCGACTTCGACCGGCTCTTCCTGAAGCTGATGACCGCCCACCACGAGGGCGCCGTGAAGATGGCCGGCGAGGCGCTGGCCGGGGGCAACAACGGGGCCGTCGAGGAGATGGCGAACGAGGTGGTGGCCACCCAGACCGCCGAGATCCACCGGATGCGCGCGATGGGCTGACGGGCCGGGGCCCCGGTGTCATGCTGGGAGCACCTGCGGGAGGAGCTCCGCCGTGCTTCGTGTCGCCGTCGTCGGTTCGGGTCCCAGTGGGGTCTACGCCGCTCAGGCACTGGTCCAGCAGCGGGAGGTACCGGGCGTCCGCGTCGACGTGCTGGACCGGCTGCCGGCGCCGTACGGCCTCGTACGGTACGGGGTGGCCCCCGACCACGAGAAGATCAAGTCGCTGACCGGAAGCCTGCGGTCGGTGCTGGAGGACGAGCGGATCCGCTTCCTCGGGAACGTGGAGGTCGGCGGTGGACTCCTCTCCACCGCCCGGCTGTTGGAGCTGTACCACGCGGTGGTGTACTGCGTGGGCGCGGCGCGCGACCGGACGCTGGGCATCCCCGGCGAGGAACTGGCCGGGGTGCACTCCGCGACGGAGTTCGTGTCCTGGTACAGCGGACACCCCGACGCCCGGCCCTTCGACCTGGCCGGGGTCCGCTCGGCGGTGGTGGTCGGGGCCGGGAACGTCGCGGTGGACGTGACCCGGATCCTGGCCCGGGGCGTGCCCGAGCTGCGGCCGACCGACATGCCGCAGCCGGCCCTGGGCGTGCTGGCCGACAGCGGGCTGCGGACGGTGACGATGGTGGCCCGGCGCGGCCCGTCGCAGGGCAGGTTCACCACCAAGGAACTCCGCGAACTGGGCACGCTGGCGGAGGTGGACACCCGGGTGGACCCGGCCGAGCTGGCCCTCGACCCGGCCTGCGCCGAACCGGCCGAACCGGCCGCGGCGGCCGCCCTGCCCGCCGTGGCCCGGCGGAACGTGGAGGTGCTGCGCGGATGGGCCCGGGCGGCGCCGGACCCCGGCGCACGGCGGTCGATCTCGCTGCGCTTCTACCTGCGCCCGGTCGAGCTGCTCGGCGGCCCCGGGGACCGGGTGCGCGCGGTCCGCTTCGAGCGGACCGCCCCGGACGGCCGGGGCGGGGTGCGGGGCACGGGCGCGTACGAGGACCTCGACGCCGAACTGGTGCTGCGCTCGGTGGGCTACCTGGGCGTGCCGCCGGCCGGGCTGCCCTTCGACGCCGCCACCGGGACGGTGCCGCACGCGGCGGGCCGGGTGCTGCGCGCGGGCCGGGCCTCGGTCGGCGAGTACGTGGCGGGCTGGATCAAGCGGGGGCCGACCGGGGTCATCGGCACCAACCGGCCGTGCGCCAAGGAGACGGTGTCCTCGCTGCTCCAGGACGCGGGCCCGCTGGCCCGGCGCGAGCTGCCGGCCGATCCGCTCACCGCCCTGCGCGCGGCCGGCCTGCACCCCGTGGAATGGCCGGGCTGGCTGGCCATCGAGGCGGCCGAGGAGGACCTGGGCCGCTCGCTGGGCCGCCGCTCGGTCAAGATCCCCGACTGGCCGGGCCTGCGCGCCGCGGCGGGCATCGCCTGAGCCCTCCTACACGGATCTCCCCGACCCGATGCCCCTACGCCGAGGACGCGCCCGGGGCGGAGGCCCGGTGGCCGAGCCGGGCCTCTTCGGCGGCGGCGGCCAGCAGGACGCCGTCCAGGAGACCGGGGAAGAGCGCGTGGAGTTCCGTGCGGCGCAGACCGTTCATCTTGGCCGTGCCGCGGTAGGTCTGGCGCACGACCCCGCTCTCGCGCAGGACGCGGAAGTGGTGGGTGGTCGTGGACTTGGTGACCGGCAGGTCGAAGTGCGAGCAGGAGAGTTCGGCTCCGGTGGCCGCGAGATCGCGCACGATGGACAGCCTCACCGGGTCGGACAGGGCGTGCAGGACGCCTTCGAGGCGGATCTCGTCCGGCTCGGGGTGGGCCAGGGTGCGGGCGGTGTCCCGTTCCGTCATGTCCGGCTCCTCTCGTTCGGATCGGCCTCCGCCGGGCGGCGGCGGACCCCATCGTACGAGAACCGTCGTAGGACGGGTGGGGGTGCGGCGCGGGCGTGGGGAACTCCCGCGCCGCACCCGGTTCACCAGGAGCGGTGGTACTGGGCGGGCATGCGCAGTTCCCCGCCGAGTTCGGCGGCCGCGCGGCGGGCCCAGTAGGGGTCGCGCAGCAGCTCGCGGCCGAGGAGGACGGCGTCCGCCTCTCCGTTGGCCAGGATCTTCTCGGCCTGTTCCGGCTCGGTGATCAGGCCGACGGCGGCCACGGGGAGCGCCGTCTCGTTCTTGACGCGGGCCGCGAAGGGCACCTGGTAGTCGGGGCCGACGGGGATCTTCGCGTGCGGGGCGAGGCCGCCCGTGGAGACGTCGAGCAGGTCCACCCCGTGCTCCAGGAGCAGGGCGGACAGCCGGACGGTGTCGTCGGCGGTCCAGCCGTCCCCGTCCAGCCAGTCGGTGGCGGAGATGCGGAAGAGCAGCGGCAGCTCCCCGGGCCACACCTCCCGTACGGCGTCGACGACTTCGAGGGCGAAGCGGGTGCGGTTCTCGAAGGAGCCGCCGTAGGAGTCGGTGCGCCGGTTGCTGTGCGGGGAGAGGAACTGTCCGATCAGGTAGCCGTGGGCGCCGTGGATCTCCAGCACCTGGTACCCGGCGGCCAGCGCGCGCCCGGCGGCGGCGGCGAACTGCTCGGTGATCTCGCGGATCTCCTCCACGGTGAGGGCCCGCGGCTCCGGGTCGCCGTCGCCGAACGGCACGGCGCTCGGCGCGACCGGCGTCCAGCCGTGCGCTTCGGGCCCGACGGGGCGGCCGCCCTTCCAGGGCCGCTCGGTGGACGCCTTGCGGCCGGCATGACCGATCTGGATACCGGGAACGGCGCCCTGGGACTTCACGAAGTCGGTGATCCGGCGCAGGGCCGCGACCTGGGTGTCGTTCCAGATGCCCAGGTCGTAGGGGCTGATCCGGCCCTCGGGAGAGACGGCCGTGGCCTCCTGGACGATCAGTCCGGTGCCGCCGGTGGCGCGGGCCGCGTAGTGCGTGAAGTGCCAGTCGTGGGCCACACCGGCGTCGGGACCGGAGGGCTCGGCGCTGTACTGGCACATCGGCGCCATCCAGACGCGGTTCGGCACGGTCACCGACCGCAGGGTGTAGGGCTGGAAAAGGGCGGCGAAGGCGGCGGGTGCAGCACTCATGGGGGCTCTCCAGATGTCACCGGACGCGCGCCGGGGGCCGGCGCTAAGTACGAGAAACACCGTACTACGAAATCCCTCGTAGTACGAGACTTCACGTACAAGCAGTGCGCCGGGGCGCCGCGCGCCGTCCGGCCGGTGCCGGCGGACGGGTGCAGACTGGCGGGAAAGCCACAGCGGTGGACGAGGGCGTCCGGAGGTGCCGGCCATGACCGACGTGCTGTTGCTCGCGGGAACGCGCAAGGGGCTGTTCATCGGCCGCCGCCGGGACGCCGGCCCCTGGGAGCTCGAAGGGCCCCTCTTCAACGCCCAGGCCGTGTCCGCCGTGGCCATCGACGGACGGGGGCCCGCGCCCCGGCTCCTGGCCGGCGGGGACAGCTCGCACTGGGGGCCGTCCGTCTTCACCTCCGACGACCTGGGAGCCACCTGGCAGGAGCCGGCCGCACCCGCCGTGAGGTTCCCCAAGGACACGGGCGCCTCCCTGGAGCGGATCTGGCAGCTGCACCCCGCGGGCCCCGAGGCCCCGGACGTGGTCTACGCCGGGACCGAGCCGGCCGCCCTGTTCCGCTCCACCGACCGCGGCGCCTCGTTCGAGCTGGTGCGGCCACTGTGGGAGCACCCGACCCGCTCCGCCTGGGTTCCGGGCGGCGGGGGCGAGGGCCTGCACACGGTGATCACCGACCCGGCCGATCCGGCGGCGGTGACGGTGGCCGTCTCCACCGCCGGGGTCTTCCGCACCCGCGACGGCGGGGCCCGCTGGCAGCCGTCCAACCACGGGGTCTCGGCGGTGTTCCTGCCCGACCAGCACCCCGAGTTCGGCCAGTGCGTCCACAAGATCGCCCGGGACGCCGGGACCTCCGGCCGGCTCTACCTCCAGAACCACTGGGGCGTGTACCGCAGCGACGACGCCGGCGCCGAGTGGACCGACATCGGCGCCGGACTGCCCTCCGACTTCGGCTTCGCCGTGGCCGCCCACCCCCACCGCCCCGACACCGCCTACGTCTTCCCGCTCAACGCCGACTCCGACCGGGTCCCGGCACAGCACCGGTGCCGGGTCTTCCGCACCGAGGACGCGGGAACCCACTGGGAGCCGCTCTCGAAAGGGCTGCCGTCCGGGGACCACTACGGCACGGTGCTGCGCGACGCCCTGTGCACCGACGACGCCGACCCGGCCGGCATCTACTTCGGCAACCGCAACGGCGAGCTGTACGCCAGCCACGACGACGGAGACAGCTGGCGGCAGCTGGCCGCCCACCTCCCCGACGTCCTGTGCGTCCGGGCCGCCGTACTGCACTGAACGGGACCGGCTGTCGGTGTGGGCCAGTAGAGTGATCACCCATGGCAGCAAGACCGTTGAACGAGATCGTCGAGCCGGGCTGGGCCCGGGCCCTGGAGCCGGTGGCGGGTCAGATCGCCGCGATGGGCGACTTCCTGCGCGGGGAGATCGCGGCCGGGAGGACGTACGTCCCCTCCGGCGCGAACGTCCTGCGCGCCTTCCAGCAGCCCTTCGACGAGGTGAAGGTGCTCATCGTCGGGCAGGACCCGTACCCCACCCCGGGGCACGCGATGGGCCTGTCCTTCTCCGTGGCGCCCGAGGTGAGCCCGTGGCCGCCCAGCCTGGACAACATCTTCCGCGAGCTGCACGCGGACCTCGGCACCGGCCGGCCGCTGAACGGCGACCTGACCCCGTGGACCCGGCAGGGCGTCCTGCTGCTGAACCGCGCGCTCACCACCGCCCCCCGCAAGACCGGCGGTCACCGCGGCAAGGGCTGGGAGGCGGTCACCGAGCAGGCGATCCGCGCTCTGGCGGCGCGCGGCAAGCCGCTGGTGTCCGTGCTGTGGGGGCGTGACGCCCGCAATCTCCGGCCGCTGCTGGGCGAGCTGCCCGCCGTGGAGTCGGTCCACCCCTCCCCGATGTCCGCGGCCAACGGCTTCTTCGGCTCCCGGCCCTTCAGCAAGACCAATGAGCTGCTGGTCCGCCAGGGTGCGGAGCCCGTCGACTGGCACCTTCCGGCGGTCAGTTGAACCTTATATGACATTGAGCTACGACATTCCACGGATAAATACGGACAGAAGCCGCCCGAAGAGGCCCTGCCCGAACACCTCGTTCCGATAAACCAGTAGCATGCGGCGCCATGAGCTCCCCCACTGGGCCCGCCAACGGCCTGCCCGTACGAATGCCGCGACCCCGCCAGACCGGGCGGCACCGCCGGCCCGAGCCCGCGGTGGCGCCCGAGGGCGCGCCCGCGCTGGTGCTCGCCGTGCCCGGTGCCCCCTCCGCCGCCTCGCGCGGTCTCGCGGAAGAGATCATCAGCATCGGCCGCTCCGAGCTGCCCGGCCTGGACGCCCGGATCGGGTACCTCGAAGGCGACGACGCCGAGGGGGCCGAGTTCCCCTCGCTCTCCGGCGTGCTGACCGCCGTCGCGAACGAGCGGACCGCGCGCGCCGAGTTCGCCCGCGCCGCCGGGCACGAAGTGCCCGCGCCGACCGGCCCCGACGCCGTGGTCGTGCCCCTGCTGGCCGGCCCCGACGGCGACCTGCTGCGCCGGGTCCGCCAGGCGCTGATGGACTCCTCCGCCGCCGCCGAGCTGGCCGACGTACTCGGTCCGCACCCGTTGCTCGCCGAGGGCCTGCACGTACGGCTCTCCGAGGCCGGCCTGGCCCGCGCCGACCGGGCCCGCCTGTTCACCGTGGCCACCGCGGCCGACGGCATCATCCTGGCCACCACCGGCGGCGAGGAGGCCGTCCAGGCCGCCGGGATCACCGGCATGCTGCTGGCCGCCCGCCTCGCGGTGCCCGTGATCGCCGCCGCCCTGGACCAGGAGGGCTCGGTGGCCGCCGTCGCCGCCGAGCTCCGCGGCTCCGGATCCGGCCAGCTGGCCCTGGCGCCCTACCTGATCGGCCCCGAGGCCGCCGAGGGGCTGCTGGACACCGCCGGCAAGGAGGCCGACTGCGCCGCCGCCGAGGTGCTCGGCGCCTACCCGGCGCTCGGCAAGCTCGCCGTCGCCCAGTACAGCGCCGCCCTCGGGATCACGCTGGGCGCCGCCGCGCACTGAGGTCCCGTACGACGCGGCGAGGGCCCGCCCCGGATCCGGGGCGGGCCCTCGCCGCGTCCGTGGACCGTCGCCGGGGCCCACGGCTCCGGCTCCGCGGGTCAGCCGAAGACCACGCAGGAGGCGGCCGGTACGGCGACGGAACCGGCGCGGCGCGGATGCCCGGTCAACGGGTCGATCTCGAACCAGGTGACGTCGCCGGAGCGCTCGTTGGCCGCGTAGAGCCGGCGCCCCGAAGGATCGGCCGCGAGATCGCGCGGCCAGTGGCCGCCACAGGCGACCGTGCCGGTGAGCTGCGGCTTTTCCGGGTCTCCGGCGAGCGAGAAGGTCACGAGGGTGTCGGCGCCGCGGACGGCGGCCCATACGAAGCGCCCGTCGGACGAGGCCACGATCGCGGAGGGGCAGGCCCGTGCGGCCCCCGAGGCGCCCGCTGAGGCGACCGGAACCTCGCCGACCGGTTCCAGGTGCCCGGAGAGCGCGTTCCAGCGGCAGACGGTCAGCTGCGGCTCCAGCTCGTGCAGTACGTAGACCACCTCCCCCGACGGGTGGAAGGCGAGGTGGCGCGGCCCGGTGCCGGCGCGCAGCACGGTCTCCCCGTGCACGCGCAGCGCGCCGGTGGCCGGGTCGAGCGCGCAGATCCGTACCGAGTCGGTGCCCAGGTCCACGCTGAGCACCCACCGGCCGGTGGGGTCGGGGAGCACCTGGTGGGCGTGGGGCGCCTCCTGCCGGTCGGCGTCGGGGCCGGTGCCCCGGTGGGTGAGGACGGAGGCGGGCCCGCGCAGGGCGCCGTCCGGGGTGAGGGCCAGGCTGCTGACGCTGCCCGAGCCGTAGTTGGCGGTGAGCAGCCGGCGCCCGGCCGGGGCGAGGTGGGTGGGTCCCGAGCCGCCGACGCGGACGGGCGCGCCCAGGGGTGCCAGCCCCCCGGCCACGGGGCGGAAGGCGGCCGCCGCGCCCTGTTCGCTCTCGCCGACCGCGTAGAGCACGCCGGTGCCGCGGTCGAGCGCGAGGTAGGAGGGGTCCGGCAGGGAGCCCTCGGCCGCCAGCGGGGTCAGCGCCCCGGTGGCCGGATCCACGGCCGCGGTGGTGATGCCGCGGCCGCCCCCCGAGGTGAACGAGCCGATGTAGGCCCGGTGTCCGCCGCTGTGGTCCGTACTGTCCGCGTCGTCCACGGGTGCCCCTTCTCCGCCGTTCCCGATCCGTACGCGCCGACCGTAACAGAAGGGTCTAGACCAAGTCCTCGCCTCTGGCGCGTTCCTGGGCACCGGCGTGGTGCACGTACGCGGTGGCGCTCGGCCGGTCCTCGTAGGTCCGGTGGAAGACCGGGGTCGCCGCACCGGAGATCGGCGGGACGATCCAGGACCAGTCCGCGCCCACCTCGCGCCCCTTGCGCTCCTCCCTCTCCAGGTGGGAGAGGAACCTCCGGGACTCGGTGTGGTGGTCGGCGATGGTGACCCCGGCCTCGTCGAAGGAGTGCAGCACGGCCCGGTTGAGTTCGACCAGAGCGCGGTCCTTCCACAGCGAGCGGTCGCTGGTGGTGGCCAGGCCGAGCCTGCGGGCCACGGCCGGCAGGAGGTTGTAGCGGTCGGTGTCGGCCAGGTTGCGGGCACCGATCTCGGTGCCCATGTACCAGCCGTTGAAGGGGGCGGCCGGATAGTGCACCCCGCCGATCTCCAGGCACATGTTGGAGATGGCGGGAACGGCGTGCCAGCGCAGGTCCCAGTCGCCCCAGTCGTCCTGCCCGTCCGGATGCCGGATCGGCACCTCCAGCACGGCGTCGGCGGGGGTGTCGAACCAGCGGGGCTTGTCGTCGACGCCCTGGACCACCAGCGGGAGGAGATCGAAGGGGGTGCCGGCCCCGCCCGCCCAGCCGTGCCGCAGGAGGGCCTCGGTGAGCGGGGCGTTGCGGGCGTCCCCGACGGTTATGGAGTGGTGGTCGCCGTAGCCGGCGTAGCGCACCAGCTGCTCGTTCCAGATCAGCGGGCCGGGGCGGTCCGGGGCGTCCGGGGCGAAGACCGTGATCGTGGGGCGGACCCGGCCGCCGTTGGTGGCCTCGCGCAGGTGCTCGAAGCACTCGTCGGCTATGTCCTCGGCCTCGGTGAGCGCGCGGCGGTCGCGCACGCGCAGCGAGTTCCAGTAGAGCCGGCCTATGCAGCGGTTGCTGTTGCGCCAGGCCACGCGGGCACCGTGGACCAGTTCCTGAGGGGTGTGCCGGTAGGTGCCGGTGTCCGCGAGCTCCCCCCGCACCTCGGCGAGGCGGGCCCGCGGATCGCCCGCCTCCGGATTCTCCCGGTGGAAGAGCCGGATGAACTCCTCGGCTTCTTCCCACACCTGCGCGGCGCTCGCGTACTGCTGGAGAATTTCCATTCCGACCGGTTACCCCCTGTCCGACCAGATCCACCCTGTACGTGCCGGATGAATGTGCAATGAACAATCACCCGTTGTACATGTCGCAGGTCAATGCCGTGAGCGGGGCGAGCGCGGAACACTCGTCCGAGTGGTCTTCGCCCGTTGTCGTGCGGTGAGGGCTCCAGCGGTCGTATTATCCGCCGCAGCCCGGGAGCCGGGCGGGCCGTGGGCCGGGGCGGCCGGCGGCCGGCCGTCAGTCGCAGGGACGGCTCATGAACAGGGCGCGCTCCCCCGCCGCGGGCGTGCCGTCGTAGAGGGCCGTGTCCAGGCCGCAGAGGGTGAAGCCCATGCGCCGGTAGGCGTGCACGGCGGGCGTGTTGACGCTGCTGACCTCCAGCCAGAGGTGCGCGGCACCCCGTTCGCGGGCGAAGCCGGCGGCGAGGTCCATGAGGGCCCGGCCGATCCCCCGGCCCCGGTGGCCGGGGGCGACCTCGATGTCCTCGACCGTGAGCCGCCGGTTCCAGGAGGCGTAGCCGACGGCCGCGAAACCGCACAGGACCCCGCCGTCCAGGGCGACGAAGGTCCGGGCGTCCTCCTCCGCGTCCCCGCCGCCGCCGTCCGGGAGGTCGACGCCGCCCTCTTCGGGCGGGAACACCTTGTGCAGCGGCGGATCGACGGGAACCTCCCGCACGGCGAAGCCGTCCTCGGAACGGGTCACCTCGAACACGGTGTCCGTGTGGAAGGACCCGTCGAGGGCCTCCATCGCCTTCCGGTCCCCGGGCCTGGCGGTGCGGTACTGGAGCGTCATGCCCCGACGGTAGCCAGCGGGGCGCGGGGGTCGGTGCGCAGGGGCGCGGCGAGGGCCGTCAGGGCCTCCTCCAGGCCGTGCAGGTGCGCCAGCGCGGGCTCCGCTGCGGCCGGACGGGGCGCGGTCCGCGGGGCGGCGGGCCCGGCGGTGCCCTGCGGGGCGGTGAGCGCCTCGACGGCCGCCTCCACGCGCCAGCAGGCGGCGGCGAGCCGCGCGTCGTGCGAGGCCTGCGGGTCGGCGGCGACGGCCACGAGCCCGCGCACCTCGCGGGCGCAGTCGTCGAGCAGCGCCAGCACCTGCCGGGCGCGGGCCTTGCGGGCGCGCAGCGGGCTCAGCGGGTGGACCAGCGGCGCGAGGGCCATCCGCACCCGGCCCAGCAGCAGCTCCAGCTCGGCGGCGTGGGGGGCCGGATCGGCGTCCGGATCGCCCGCGAGCCGGTCGAGGGAGGCGGCGGTGGACGCCCGTACGCAGTGCAGCGCGCGCTGGATCCAGGCGTCGTTGGCGGCGTGCGTGGTGACCGGGAGGACCAGGATCACGGCGAGCGACGCGCCCAGGGCGCCGACGGCCGTCTCCTGGAAGCGGAGCAGCAGCAGGCCGGGGTGCAGCACGCCGAGGAGCCCGTAGAGGAGGCCCGCCATGACGGTGACGAAGAACATCATCCAGGAGTACGAGGGCGCGGCCGTGTAGAAGATGCCGAAGACGCACACCGCGACGAGGGCGGCGGTGGGCGCGGGCGCTCCGTGCAGCGGTACGGCGATCAGCAGTCCGGCCGCGATGCCGATGACGGTGCCCAGCACCCGGCGGAAACCGCGGACCAGGGTCTCGCCGCGCGAGGCGGTGTTGACGAAGATCCACCAGGCGGTGCCGACGGCCCAGTACCAGCGGTCCTCGGACAGCGCCTGGCCGACGGCGAGCGCGAAGCCGCAGGCGGCGGTGGCCTGGAAGGCCTGCCGGGTGGTGGGCCGGGCCAGACCGGTGCCGGGCAGGCCCGGCGGGGCGGCCGGGGGCGGGGTGCGGCGCTCGATGGGCCACAGGACGAAGCGCGCGGCCCCCGCGGACAGGAGCGCCAGCCCGACGGCCGCGAACAGTTCCGGGAGCTGGGCGGGCACGGCGTGCAGGAACTGGGTGACGAAGAACATCATGAAGGCGAAGACGCCGAGGGCGTGGCCGCGCGGTCCCCAGCGGCGGGCGTACACCCCGGCGAAGACCACGGCGAGGAAGCCCGCGTCCCGGGCCTGCGGCATCCCGTGCAGGGTGGTGGCCAGCGCCAGGACCGGGAAACCGGCGGCGGGCAGCAGGGCGGTGGTCACCCGCTGGGCGCGCACGTCCGCGTCGAGGACGGTGAACAGCGCGAGCAGGGCGGCGAGTCCGCCGGTGATGGAGGCGGTCAGGGAGAGGCCCGCCAGTTCGGCCGCGACGACGGCGAGTCCCACGCCGACGACCGCGCGCAGTGAGTTCCTGAGTCTGGTGCGCCCCGGGTCCGGAGCCACGAACATTCTCTTCACGGCGGTGTGCCGCCCCCCTTGCGATGGAGCACGCCGGGCCGCCCGCCGCCCGGGGGTGGTGGGCGGTGTGGGGGCACGGCGAAGGCGCCACGGTCCGGACCGGCCTCGTTGCCGTCCGGCGCTGCGTGGCGCCGTAAGTACATGGATACGCCACAGATAACCATCCGGAGGCCCACTGGCTCAAGCGGGCCCCGTGCCACTGGGCCATTGGTACAGCCGCAGCGGCCGGAAATCGACCGGGATCCGGCCGGCGGACCAGGACGGCCCGAGGGCGGGTACGTTCGGCCGTACGGGGTGCGGCTCTGGCCACCGAGGCTGCGACGGGGGCCGCACTCCGGCGGGCCGCGCGGGGGCGTCAGGCGGTATTGGGGGCCACCGCCGTGAAGAGGGCTCCGTCGGGGTCGCGCAGGGTGACGGAGCGGCTGGTGCTCGTGGTGTGGACCGGGGAGGCGACGGTCCCGCCGAGGGCCGTCGCGCGCTCGACGGCGGCTTCGAGGTCGGGGACGTGGAAGTGGGTGTGCCAGCGGGGGCGTACGTGCGGGTCGGGGTCCTCCTCGACGGCGCCGCCGGTGATCCGGGCGACGGTGTCCCGGCCGTGCCGCAGGACCACGCGGTCGTGCTCGTAGGAGACGGTGCAGCAGCCGGGACTGTCGTCGGCCCAGTCGAGGACCTGGCCGTAGAAGATCGCGGCGGCGAAGGCGTCGCGGGTGCGCAGTTCGAGCCAGGCGGGGGCGGAGCCCCGTCCGACGCTCCAGTCGGGGATGACCCCGCCCTGCCAGAAGCCGAAGACGGCGCCGTCGGGGTCGGCCGCCAGCGCGGCGCGGCCTGTACCGAAGGGGAGCGGGCCGACGGCCACGGTCGCGCCGCGTTCGCGCACGCGCGCGGCGGTCACGTCGGCGTCGTCGACGGCGAAGTAGGGGGTCCAGCCCACGGGGAGACCGGGCGAGGGGGCCGGCGCGCCGATGCCCGCGACGGGCGTCCCGTTCCGGAAGGCGACCGAGAGGCCGTCCCCGGTGTCGCGGAACTCCCACCCCATCACGGCGGCGTAGAACTCCTGGGCCGCCGGAAGGTCCCGGGTCATCAGGCTGACCCAGCAGGGCACGCCCGCGAGCTCATGGCTGGATGTCGACACCGGTCCCACGTCTCCTCTGCCGCGCGGCGTACGGAACCGGCCCACCGTAGCCCTGCCGGACCGTACGGACGGTGAGGCTCGGCAGCACCCGCCCGATCGGACGCAGCGCGCCGTACGACGGCCGGGGCGGCGGGGAACGCCGCCCGGGGGGAGCCGGGGCGACGTGTGGGTGCCGACCGGTTTCAAGGCGGGCATACCTTTCATACGTGCGGACATGTGCGCGCTCGGCCTTGGGTTGAAGGGATCATCCGGTGGCGTTTCCTCACATTCCTCAGATCGGCGGACGCGAAGCCTCCGCCCCGTGC